>JAFXAN010000165.1 GCA_017517035.1 Clostridia bacterium | reverse complement strand
ATATTATATTTATGATTTTGATTGTGGAAAAATAGATCGGAATATAAAAATTTAAAAAGAAAGGGAGAAAAATGCACAGCTTAGACGAAATTAAAAAAATTTGGGACAGCGTTAAGATAGACATTGTAAATAATTATGAGATTGCTCCATCAACGGCAGAGCTTTGGTTCGGAGATCTGAATGTCTTCTCTTATGAGGACAATGCGATAACTCTTAAAAACAACTCCGAATACAAAACAAGATTCATCAAGAACAAGTACATAGAAATGCTCGCAGACTGTTTTGAGCAGTATATGGGAAAAAGACCTTTTGTTTTTGTGATATCAGAAGAATCAAAAAAACAGGAACAAAAAAACGAGACAGCAGAAGAATCGGCAACAGAAAAGCCAAAAGCAAAGGGAAGCTCGCTTCCAACTCTCAATTTTGAATATACCTTTGATAATTTCATTGAAGGAAGCTCAAATACCTTTGCAAGAGCCGCTTGCTGGGCAGTTGCAAAAAATGTTGCGGAAGCGGAAGAGGGAAGCACGGCTTCGGAATATAATCCTCTTTTCCTCTATGGCCCCAGCGGTATCGGAAAAACCCATCTCATGTATGCAATAACAAATAAAATAAGCAAAGAAAAGCCCGAGGCTACCATCGTTTATATAAAAGGCGAGGATTTTACAAATCAGCTTATTCAAAGCCTTTCCTCACAGGAAATGACTAAATTCAGAGAAAAATACCGCAAATGCGATATCCTTATGATAGATGATATTCAGTTTATCGGCAGTAAGGTTGCAACGATGGAGGAATTTTTCCACACCTTCAATGCACTCTATGAGAACGAAAAGCAGATCATTATGACAAGCGACCGTCCTCCGAGAGAGATTCCGGATCTTGAAAAGAGACTTGTTTCAAGATTTGAAATGGGACTTCTTGCAGATATCCAGCCCCCTGATCTTGAGCTTCGCATGGCGATCATCAAGAAAAAGGCAGAGCAGGCAAGAATAGTCATTCCCGATGAAGTGCTCACATATCTTGCAGAAAACCTCAGAACAAATATCAGACAGATCGAGGGCGCAATAAAGAAGATCAGCGCACTCTGCTTCCTATCGGGTAAGGAGGTTACCATCGAGCTTGCCAAAAACCTTATGCATGAGCTTCTTGGAGGAGCAGAGCCGGTAAGCGTAACAGTTGATAAAATATTCCTCTCTGTATATAAAAAATACGGATTTTCAAAAGAAGAGCTTTGCTCCGCAAGAAGAACAAAGGATCTGGCTCTCGCAAGACATATCACAATCTATCTTATCAGAAATATCACAGAAATGTCGCTTCCGAATATCGGAAAAATCTTCGGACGCGACCATTCAACCGTCATGTCTTCGATCTACCTCGTAGAGAAAAAAATGACAAATGACGAAATGTTCGCTCTTGAAATAAACGAAATTCAAAAAGAAATCGAAAAAGGAAATATCTGATTATTTTATTAATACTCTTGTCAAACTCTCATTTCACTTAATAAAATGATTATCATGAAAGATGATAAACAGTAATTTATCGGTGCGAAAAAAAACGCAAATCTGTAGGGGACGGCGACCTCGACGTCCCTCAAAAGACATGAAATAATCGTGAATTTTAAATGACAAATGGGACGTCGAGGTCGCCGTCCCCTACAAAATTCGTTATCAACAGTTCGACAAATTACTGTTTGAAAAAAAGTTTTCACCATTCCGAAAATCCATTTATATCAAATCCTCGCGAAGCGTAAGGGGACGAAATGGCGAGTGTCTGTAACTTTATCATCTACACAGACGAAATGGGGTTTAAAACGAGAAATACCCCACTTGCGGCGGCGATTTTTGCCGCAAGTGGGTATATGACAAAGGTTACAGCAGAGCAAAAGAGCTTTGCCAAAGGCAAAGTCTTTTGTCTGCGTTGGCTTGAATAAAAAAAGGGGGGTACCCAGGGGGGAACGCCTTGGGAGACTTTTGCTTCCTTTGGGGCGGGCCAAAGGAAGTGCCGCGCGGCATGAGCGCCTATGCTGTAACTAACTTCTTCTCAGATAAACAACTACCGTTAATAAACCCTCATCATCCTATACTCACACAACAAATCAACAGCTTTTAAACAGACTTTCAAAACACACGATAATTTTTTTCAACAGTTTAAATAGCCAAACTTCAAACAACATGAAAACCATGTGGAAAATAATCTCAAAACATACTCAAATCGGGAATCCAAAAGCATTTTCCATATGTTAAAAACTTCCTCAAAAAAAATTATCCAAAAAGTTTTAAACAAGAGTTTTTCAAAAAAAATCAGTTTTCAACAGTTTAAACAGAATTTTACATAGGGTCATTTTTCCACACAAATCATAAATAATAAAATTCTCTCCCTCTGAAATGACCATGACCCAAAAAAAGCAAAATTCTGTTCACTTTTCCACTTTAATCCATTTACTTTCTACCAAAGAAAAAACACATAAAAATCAATACGGGCAAAGGAAAAACAGACTTTTCCACATTTTCAACAGCCCTTAATACTATAATTATTATTCTATTCTATCTATTCATTCTATTCTTTCTATGCACGCACGCATGGAACGCTTGAAAGGAGAAATTACAAATGAAAATAGTTTTCAACAGAACAAAGGTATCAAACGCAATCGCACCTCTCATGGCAACTGCGGTAAACCGCTCAACAATGAGCGCAAGCGAGGGAATCCTCATAGAAGCAAAAAAGCCTTCAACCGTAATTCTCACAACATATGACCTTGAAAGAGGTATGAGAACGGTTGTTGAGGCCGATGTCGTTGAGGAGGGCTACTACGTTATAAACGCCCAGAAATTCAACCAGGCACTTCATGTTATGGACAGCGAAAACGTAACTCTCACAATAAACGATAAATTCAGAGCAAGCATAACAAGCGGCAGAGCTAATATCACTATGATAGCTCTCGATGGGGAAGATTTTCCCGCTGTGCCGTCTCTGCGTAGTGAGATGGGATTTTATATCCGTCAGTCAATAATGCGCACCATGCTGCAAAAAACGACCTACGCAATGGGCGTTGCAGATCAGAGAGAGGTTCTCAACGGATGTTTCGTTCATGTTGAGGATGACCATATCATTATCGTTGCCTGCGATGGCTTCAAGCTCGCTACCTGCAAGAGAATGGTCGAGATAAAGAGAGGTAACGAGAATGATAGCTATATCAGCTATTCCTTCATCCTTCCCGTAAAGACCGTTGCAGAGGTAAATAAGCTCCTCTCGGACGATGAAGATGCTGTTACAAGGGTTTACCTTATGAGAAAGCATATCGTCTTTGAGATCGGAAATATCGTATTTTTCTCGAGACTTATAGAGGGACAGTATGTTGACTATGAGAGACTTATCCTTACAAATCACAAAATAAAGGTCGAAGCTGATAAGGATGAGCTTATGAGCGCACTTGAGAGAGCTTCTCTTATCACAGAGGAAAAGATCGCAGCAAGCGTTCGTTCTCATGTTAAGCTGAATGTAAACGGCGAATATATCGAGGTCAGCGCAATTTCGGTAAACGGCAGCTCATATGATGAGGTCAAGATCGACCATGAGGGCGATGATGTTGTCATTGCGTTCAATAACAGATATCTGATGGATACTATAAGATCATGCGATACAGAAAAGGTAAGATTTTCCATCTCTTCACCTCTCACCGGTATGAATGTTGAACCGGTAGACGAGGAAGAGGGCGTTGAGGAGCTTTATATGCTCCAGCCTATCAGAATGAAGGATTGAAAATAGCCTTCCCTTGCAGGGAAGGGGGACCGCCCAGCGGTGGATGAGTAGTCACCACCTATGAGGACATAAAATGATATACAAATACAACAAGAATTTAGTATCTACCTCTCAATAATTAAGAAAAGAAATGACTCGTGAAGAAAAGCATCTTTGGTATGATTTTCTAAAAAAGCTCCCCTTAACTGTTAATAGGCAAAAGAATATTGGAAACTATATTGTAGATTTTTATATTTCAAGCAAAAATACTATCATCGAAATTGATGGTAGCCAGCATTGCAAAGAAGAAAACAGAACTCGAGACGAGTTGCGTGATTCTGATATGCAGAAATTGGGGTTAAGAGTTATTCGATATAATAATATTGATATTAATCGCAATTTTGACTTGGTTTGCAGAGATATTCTGAAAAGATTAGATATTGATATAAGTGAACTAAAAAAATAACGCTTAACGGAGATGGTGACTACTCATCCACCGCTGGGCGGTCCCCCTTCCCTGCAAGGGAAGGCTGAAGGAATTATAAAAAATACGGGGTTTTTCTATGATCTGCGTTTCTATTGAGCTAAAAAATTACAGAAATATAGAAGAAGCCCGAGTTAGCTTTGATGAGGGCGTGAATGTTCTCATCGGGGACAATGCCCAGGGCAAGACGAATCTCCTTGAGGGAATTTATACATTCGCCATGGGAAAGAGCTTCAGAGGCGTTAAGGAAGCGGATGTTATCAGATTCGGTGAAAATGAAGCTCTGCTTTCACTTTCCTTTGAAAATTCACTTAGAAGCGATGCTCAAAATCTGAAAATGCATCTTAAAAAGGGTGTCAGAAGAAAAATTGAGCTGAACGGTCTTAAAATAGACAAGATCGGAGATATGATAGGACATTTTCGTGCAGTTCTTTTCTGCCCGGAGCACCTTTCGCTAATAAAAGAAGGTCCTTCAATGAGAAGAAACTATCTTGATGTTGCCATCTCACAGTTCAGACCTGTTTATTTGCGTTCACTTCAAAGATACAGCGCAATTCTTGAGCAGAGAAATAAGCTGCTGAAAAATGCCGAGGAGGATAGAAAAACTCTTGACGGCACGATCGAGCTCTGGTCGGAGCAGCTTGCAAAGGAAGCGGCACTTATTGCCTCTTTCAGAGCAAAATATGTTTCGCTTGTGGGCGAGGCTGTGGAAAAATATTTTTCCGAAATGACAGGAATGCGAGAAAGAGTCGAGATGCAGTATCTCGGCTCGTCAAAGCAAAGATATGAGGAATATTCGGACACAGCTTTGACCGAAAAAAGATATTTTGAGCTTCTCACAACAAATATCGACCGTGAGATCGGTGCAGGCTCGACACTTTGGGGTACTCACAAGGATGATATTGAGATACTGATAAACGGAAAAAGCGCAAGAGTTTTCGGCTCGCAGGGACAGCAAAGATCGCTGGCACTTGCAATGAAGCTTGCAGAGGGTGATATCTGCTATGAGGAGACAGGTGACAGACCGGTTTTGCTCCTTGACGATGTTTTAAGTGAGCTTGACGGCACAAGACGCAGCTTTCTTTTATCAAAAGTGAAGGACAGACAGGTCATCATCACAAGCTGTGAGCATATAGATTATGGATGCGCAAAAATCATAAATGTAGAAAACGGAAAATACACCGAATAGGGGAAAAATATGTATCTTCATGTTGGAAATAACAGAAACATAAGAACAAAAAACATAATCGGAATTTTCGATACTGATAACGCAACTATTTCAAAGGAAACAAGAAAATATCTTGTGGAGGCTGAAAAAGAAGGATTTCTCGACGCCGCAAGCGAGGAGATTCCAAAATCTTTCATAATTTATTCTGACTACGAGAGTGGATTTGCAGAGAGAGGAAAATATAAAATATGCTTTTCTCAGCTCTCCTCCGTTGCTCTTCTCGGCAGAATGAAAAATTATTATGAATGATAATTTTTTATAAAAATTAAGCCATCTTGAAATGCTAATAGATTCTTCGCTTTGCTCAGAATGACAGTTTGGAGTTGAAGACATCCACACCCAATTCGTCATCCTGAACGAAGTGAAGGATCTAGAAACGATAAAGGAAGATAAACCCACGGAGTGAAATCATCCGTTAATGCTAATAGATTCTTCGCTACGCTCAGAATGACAGTTTGGAGTTGAGGTCATCCACATCCAATTCGTCATCCTGAACGAAGTGAAGGATCTAGAAACGCTAAAGGAAGATAAACCCACGGAGTGAAATCATCCGTTAATGCTAATAGATTCTTCGCTTTGCTCAGAATGACAGTTTGGAGTTGAGGACATCCACACCCAACTCGTCATCCTGAACGAAGTGAAGGATCTAGAAACGCTAAAGGATGATAAATCCACGGGTGAAATCATCCGTTAATGCTAATAGATTCTTCGCTGCGCTCAGAATGACAGTTTGGAGTTGAGGACATCCATACCCAACTCGTCATCCTGAACGAAGTGAAGGATCTAGAAACGCTAAAGGATGATAAATCCACGGGTGAAATCATCCGTTAATGCTAATAGATTTTTCGCTGCGCTCAGAATGACAATTTGAGTGCTGAGAATACCAACTAAAAAATGAAAATAAAAAACATTCACATAAAACCAACTGAAAGGAAAAACACATGGAAAACAAGGAAAATCACGTTTATGACGAAAGCCAAATACAGGTGCTTGAAGGTCTTGAAGCTGTAAGAAAAAGACCTGGTATGTATATCGGCTCAACCTCGGAGAGAGGACTTCACCATCTGGTATATGAGATAGTGGATAACTCTATCGACGAGGCTCTTGCGGGTCACTGCTCTCGCATAGAGGTGACTATTCATAAAGATAATTCGGTATCCGTTCGAGATAACGGACGAGGCATCCCCTCAAATATCCACCCAAAAATGGGAATCCCAACTCTTGAGGTGGTTTATACCGTTCTTCATGCCGGAGGAAAATTCGGCGGCGACGGATATAAATTCTCCGGAGGTCTTCACGGTGTTGGTGCATCGGTCGTAAACGCTCTCTCCGAGTGGGTTGAGGTCGATAACTGCTATGACGGAAAGAGATATACCGAGAGATTTGAGAGAGGTAAGGTTACAAGACCCTTCAAATGCGAGGGTGAGACTGATGAACACGGTCTTTATGTCCGCTTCAAGCCCGATGCAGAGATATTTACAGAAACCACCGTTTTCAGCTATGATATTCTTCTGAACAGACTCCGTGAGCAGGCGTTCCTCAACGGCGGAACAAATATTTATCTCCGTGACGAAAGAGTTGAGCCGGCAAGAGAGGATGACCTTATGTATGAGGGAGGAATCATTTCCTTTGTTGAATATCTCAACGGTCAGAAAACAGACGATCCCATCCATCCCCAGGTCATTTATATGAAGGCGGAGAAGGATAATTATGTTGCCGAGGTCGCACTCCAGTATACCACATCGTATTATGAAACACTCATAACATTTGCAAATAATATCCATACCATCGAGGGCGGTACACATGATATCGGCTTCAAAACCGCACTTACAAAGGTTCTCAATGACTACGGCAGAGCAAAGAAGATCTTGAAGGACAGCGAAAAGAATCTTTCGGGTGAGGATGTTCGTGAGGGACTTACCGCTATAGTTTCGGTCAAGCTTACAGAGGCTCAGTTTGAGGGTCAGACAAAGGGTAAGCTGGGTAACAGCGAAATGAGACCTTTTGTTTACAGCATGGTAACTGCAAAGCTTGCGGAATTTCTTGAGGAAAACCCCGCTGTCGGTAAGACAATTATCGAGAAGGCAGTTGAGGCAACAAGAGCAAGAGAGGCTGCGAGAAAAGCAAGAGAGGAAACACGCCGCAAGGGTTTCCTTGAAAGTGGTTCGATGCCCGGAAAGCTTGCTGATTGCCAGGAAAGAAAGGCAGAGCTTACAGAGCTTTATCTTGTGGAGGGAGACTCTGCGGGAGGTAGTGCAAAGCAGGGACGAGACAGCCGTTTCCAGGCTATTTTGCCGCTGAGAGGTAAGGTTCTTAATGTTGAAAAGAGCCGTGAGGCGAGCGTTTACGGAAATCAGTCGCTGACACCTATCATCCAGGCTCTCGGATGCGGAATCGGCAGAGAAAATTTCGATATTTCAAAGCTTCGCTATGGAAAAATTATCATCATGGCGGATGCGGATGTTGACGGATCTCATATCAGAATACTTCTGCTCACATTCTTCTATCGCTATATGAAACAGCTTATCGAGGACGGTCATGTATATTTTGCACAGCCTCCGCTTTATAAGGTATGGAAGGGTAAGCAGGTAAGATACGCCTTCAGCGAAGAGGAAAGGGATCAGTTCATTGAGGAGCTTGGCGGAAATGTGGATACACAGCGTTACAAAGGTCTTGGCGAGATGAACCCCGAGCAGCTCTGGGAAACAACAATGGATCCCAATACCAGAACGATCCTCCGTGCAACCCTCGAGGACGCCATCGCTTGTGATAATATGTTCTCAATCCTAATGGGCGATAAGGTCGAGCCGAGAAGAGAATTTATTCAGGAAAACGCTAAATATGCCGAGAATTTGGATATTTAAAAAATATCTTGTCATCCTTAACGAAGTGAAGGATCTAGAAACGCTGAAGGATGATAAACCCACAGAATGAAATCATCCGTTAATGCTAATAGATTCTTCGCTACGCTCAGAATGACAGTTTTGAGTTGAGGTCATCCCCACCAAACTCGTCATCCTGAACGAAGTGAAGGATCTACGAGGGCTAAAGGATGATAAACCCACAGAATAAAGTCATCAGTTAATGCTCATAGATTCTTCGCTACGCTCAGAATGATAGTTTTGAGTTGAGGTCATCCCCATCCAACTCGTCATCCTGAACGAAGTGAAGGATCTACGAGGGCTAAAGGATGATAAACCCACAGAATGAAGTCATCAGTTAATGCTAATAGATTCTTCGCTACGCTCAGAATGACAATGTTTGATTGAGGTAAAGACATATGATGTATGTTTACATGATAACAAGTAAGAATGGAAATGTTCTCTATACCGGTGTAACCCGAGATTTGAAAAGAAGACTCTATGAACATATAATCGGAAAATATGATGGCTTTACAAAAAGATACAAGGCACATAAATTGGTTTACTATGAATCTTTTGAAACTCCAAACCGTGCTATAGCAAGGGAAAAAGAAATAAAAGGATGGAAAAGAGTAAAAAAGGATCTGTTAGTAAGTACAAAAAATCCAAAATGGGAAGATATAGGAATAAAACTATTTCCCGAATTATTCGAGTTATTAAAAAAACGGACAATAAATTTTAAAAAACACCTTTAAAATAAAAGAAAGGCAAAAAGAAAGTGGCAAAGAAAAACGATTACACAGAACAGGACATACTTTTCGAGGATCAGAAGATAGTTGATATCGACATCGAAAAGGAAGTAAAAAAATCGTTCATTGAGTATTCAATGAGCGTTATCACCAGCCGTGCGCTGCCCGACGCAAGAGACGGTATGAAGCCGGGTCAGAGACGAATCATGTACGCTATGTACGAGGACAATCTGACTCACGATAAGCCATACTGCAAATCCGCTACTACAGTCGGTAACGTGCTGGGTCGCTACCATCCTCACGGTGACGCCGCAGTTTACGGCACAATGGTGCGCTTTGCGCAGGATTTCTCCATGAGATATAAGCTTGTGGACGGTCAGGGTAACTTCGGTTCGGTGGATGGCGACGGCGCTGCTGCTTACCGTTATACAGAGGCGAGAATGAGCAGAATTGCCGACTATCTTATGAAGGATATCGAAAAGGATGTTGTTGATTTTGCTCCTAACTTCGATAACAAGAGAAAAGAGCCTACCGTTCTCCCCAGCAAGTTCCCGAACCTGCTTGTGAACGGCTCTATCGGTATCGCTGTCGGTATGGCAACATATATTCCACCTCATAATCTCTGCGAGGTCATCGAGGCAACAGAATACCGCATGGATCACCCCGATTGCAGCGTCGAGGAGCTGATGCAGTATATAAAAGGTCCCGATTTTCCCACCGCCGCAACAATTTACGGTACCCGTGGCATAATCGACGCTTACAGGACAGGAAAGGGTCGTGTTATGGTTCGTGCAAAGGGCGAGATCGAGGCTGAAAAGAACAGGATCATCTATACGGAGATCCCATATCAGGTAAATAAGAGCGAGCTTTGCAAGAGCATCGGTCAGCTTGTTAAGGATAAGAGGATCGAGGGCATTACAGATGTCCGTGACGAGTCGGGCAAGGACGGTATGAGAATCGTTATCGAGTACCGCCGTGACGCCAACGGTCAGGTCATCATGAATCAGCTCTATAAATATACTCAGCTTCAGGATACCTGCGCCATCAATATGCTTGCGCTTGTTGACGGCGAGCCGAAGATCCTTCCCCTTTCGGATATTCTTGATATCTATATCAAGCACCAGAAGCAGGTCATCACAAGAAGAACCGCCTTCGAGCTTCGCAAGGCTGAAAAGAGAGCACATATCCTTGAGGGTTATATCGTTGCAACAGACAATATAGACGAAGTTGTTGAGATCATGAAGACTTCCGAGTCGATCCCCCACTCAAAGGAGAGACTCTGCACACGATTCGGTCTTTCGGACGAGCAGGCGCAGGCGATCGTTGAGATGACTCTCGGCCGTCTCACAGGTCTTGAAAGACAGAAGATCGAGGACGAGCTTCATAAGCTTCAGGAGCTTATCGCAGACCTTCGTGATATCCTCGCAAATGAATATAGAGTTATGGACATCATCAAGGAAGAGATGAACGAGATCAAGGACAAGTTCGGTGACGAAAGACTTACCGATATCGTTGAGGCAGAGGAAGAGATCGACCTTGAGGATCTCATCGAGCGTCATACCTGCGTTATCACAATGACAAACAGCGGATATATCAAGCGTCAGCATGTTTCGGAATATACTGCGCAGAACCGTGGCGGCGTTGGTAAGATAGGCATGACCACAAAGGAGGACGACTTCATCGACAAGGTGACGGTTATGAACTCCCATTCATATCTGATGCTCTTTACAAATACGGGCAGAGTTTATACCGTCAAGGCATATAGGATACCCGAGGCATCAAGAACCGCAAAGGGCACGAATGTTGTCAATATTCTTGAGCTTCGTGAGGACGAAAAGATCACAGCCGTCATCGGAATCAAGGATTTTGTGGACGGTGAATATCTGACAATGGTAACAAAGAACGGTGTCATCAAGAAAACACTTCTCACAGACTTTGAGTATCAGAGAAAGGGCGGAAAGATCGCCATCGGTCTTGACGAGGGCGACGAGCTTGTTTCCGTGCTCCATACAAACGGCGATAATGATGTTATCATCGCTTCCCACGAGGGACATACCGTCAGATTCAGCGAGCAGAATGTCCGTGCAATGGGCAGACCTGCAAGAGGTGTTAAGGGTATGAGCCTCCGTGAGGGCGACTATATCAAGGGCGTTGCAATAGTTGAAGAGGGCAAGACCCTGCTTACCATCACCGAAAAGGGTAAGGGTAAGAGAACAGAGTTTGGCGACTTCAGAAACATGAAGAACCGTGGCGGAACAGGATATATGTGCCATAATATCACCGAGGAAACAGGCCTCATTGCAGGCATTGCGGCAGTTGGTGAGGAGGATGACATCATGGTCATCACCGATCAGGGAACCATCATCAGAACAGGAGTTTCTTCAATCAACACATATTCGAGAACCGCAGCCGGCGTAAGAGTTATGAATGTGGATTCTGATGCAATCATCTCCAATATCGTGCGCATAGCTCCCGAAAGCGAGATCGCAGAGGAGGAAGCGCAGATCGAGCAGGAGGTTCAAGCAGAAAATAAGCTTCTCCGTGAAAAAGAGGTTCAGATTGAGGAAGAAATAGAAACCGTTGATAATGAAGAATAATAAAACAGATTTTTCGCAGAAGGAGGAAAAAATGAGAAGGATTTTTAGTATTTTACTTGCAATTTCAATGCTATTTGCGTCAGTTCTCGCTTTTTCCTCTTGCGGAAGCGAGCCTGCGCCGCCCATTGAGGATGTAAAGGACGATTTTGTTGCTCTTATCGAGGCATCTGCAGAGATAAATGAGATATTTTTCGGAGCAGGACTTCCCGTGATAAGCCGTGATGAGGAGAAAAATGCCGAGCTTTATTCAAATCTTGCGGTGATGTATGATAGATATGAATATATCAGCACAGAGAGCAAATATTTAACCGTTGATGAAATGAAAAAGGCTGCGGAGCTGGTCTATACATCGGAATATCTATCTTCCGTTTACATGATGGCGTTTGATGGCTACGCAGACGAGATTGCAGGTGTTACCGTTGCAAGATATTATGAGAGTGACGGCTGGCTTTTTCAGAGCATTTCCTATGAACCTCTTATCGAGGGAACGAGGACATTTGATTTTGAAACGATGAAGATCGTGAAGCCATCGAGAGGCGATTATGTGAATGTTGAAATTGAGAGCGAGCTTGGTGGCGAGAAGCTGAATTTGACGCTTGCCTTCAGTAAGACCGCAAACGGCTGGCGTCTCGATACACCTACATATTGACGAATGATAAAAAGCACGGAGTCAAATCCGTGCTTTTGTTTATATAAAAATACTTATCTTATCTTTTCAATCAGGATAAAATAAAACATCAATCATCCTCGGGTTCGTTGAAATATTCTTTATCAAAAAATTCTGAAAGAGTAATTCCCGCTCCCTCGCAAAAACGCTTTATAGTAACAACCTTTGAGCATTTTGTTCTGCCTTTGGTAAGGTCATAGATTGCCGAAGGAGACATTCCACCCTTTAAAGCGATATCGCATATGTTGCTGTTTCTCTCCTTACAAATTTCCTCTATTCGTTTTATTATAGCATCATTTAAATTCATAACTATATTCCTCTATACTTCATGGAGTTCCACAATTATTATAGGTAAATATAGAAATATTATCTCGTGGAGTTCCACGATATTGATATCTTTTCTGATAAGATGTATAAAAAGAAGTGAACATATTCCTCCAAGATTTGCGATTTTGAAGCGAAACGAATGGATGATTGATAATGCCGATCTTGTAATAGCATATGTAGATCATAGATATGGCGGCGCATATAAATCATTGCTGTTTGCTCAACGCAGAAAAAAGAAAATTATAAATATTTGTGATTGTTATAAACAGTAATTTGTTGGTGCGATGAAAAAACGCAGCTCTGTAGGGGACGGCGACCTCGACGTCCCATTTGTCATTTAAAATTCAAGGTTACTTCATGTCTTTTGAGGGACGTCGTGGTCGCCGTCCCCTACAAAAACACGCCTTCGCCTGTTCGCTAAATTCGTGTTTGAAAAAACAAGAAAAAGCCACCGCATTTGGTGACTTTTTCAAATTATTCAATGAATATTTATTTTGAGAGCATAACCTTATCATTTGCAAATTCGCTTCCGCTTGCCTTCTCGAAAAGGCCCAGAAGCTCAGCGATGGTCAGCTTTTTCTTATCCTCGCCCGAAACATCCACCACAACTTTGCCCTCATGCATCATAATAAGCCTGTTTCCATAAGCAATGGCATCGTGCATATTATGAGTTATCATCAGCGTTGTGAGCTTGTTTTCGGTAACGATCTTATCGGTTATCTCAAGCACCTTTGCAGCGGTCTTTGGGTCAAGTGCTGCCGTATGCTCGTCAAGAAGAAGCAGCTTCGGACGGCGAAGAGTCGCCATAAGAAGCGTAAGAGCCTGCCTCTGACCGCCCGAAAGCAGGCCAACCTTTGCACTGAGTCGGTTTTCAAGCCCAAGACCCAGAGGCTCGAGGAGCTTCCTATATTCCGCACGCTCGTTTTTCTTGATTCCCCAAACAAGCTTACGCTTTGTGCCTCGTCTTGCGGCAATGGAGAGGTTTTCGTCGATCTCCATATCGGGAGAAGAGCCCTTCATGGGGTCTTGGAAAACTCTTCCGAGGAATTTGGCTCTTTTATGCTCCGGCATTGCGGTAACATCAACTCCGTCGATCTCAATTGTGCCGTAGTCGGGCTTCCAAACACCCGCAATGGCATTGAGCATGGTGGATTTTCCCGCACCGTTACCACCGATAACGGTAACGAAATCACCGTCCTCAAGGTAAAGGTCAAGACCGCAGAGAGCAGTTTTGGCATTGACAGTTCCGGGATTGAAAGTCTTTTGCAGATTGGTTATCTTAAGCATTTTCCGCACCCTCCTTTTCTTTTTCCGAGGTGATGGGGAGAATGCTCTTTTTCTTTGTGAAATATTTTCCCTTGAGATAAGGAACTGCCAAGAAAATTGCAACTATAATTGCCGAGAGCATCTTGAGATAGTCGGTTTTAAGACCGAGAAGGATAACAAAATTGTAAATGATGTAATATACAATGCCGCCGCCGATAACGCCGATAAGGCTGACCACGAAATTGGGCTTTATCTTCATGGAAACAGAAAGACCGATGAAGATCGCCGCAAGACCGATGACAATGGCACCTCTGCCGTCGTTGATATTTGCAGAGCCTTTGTACTGCGCAAGAAGTGCGCCGGCAAAAGCAACTATTCCGTTTGAGATAGCAAGGCCGAGAACCTTATTGAAATCAACATTTATACCCTGCGCACGGCTCATATCGGGGTTGTCGCCCGTAGATTTGAGAGTTAGACCAACCTCGGTATAGAAGAAGAGCCAGAGACAGATTATAGTAGCGACAATAAGAAGTCCTGCAACAACGATAGCCATAATGTTATCACTCATGCTGAGAAGCAGCGAATGGTTACCGCCATAAAGGGTAACGAGCGATTTACCGCCGAGAATTGCAAGGTTTACCGAATAGAGCATAAGCTGAGTAAGGATACCTGCAAGAATAGAAGGGATACCGAAAAGAGTATGTAAAAGTCCCGTAACGATTCCCGCAAGCGCACCTGCAAGGAAAGCGGCAATAACGCTTATCCATGCCGGAACACCGTTTGTTATAAGCATGGCACAAACGCACATTCCCGTGCAGATAGAGCCGTCAACGGTAAGATCCGCAATATCAAGTATCTTATAGGAGATATAAACTCCTATCGCCATAAGACCCCAGATGAGTCCCTCTGCCACAGCGCCCGGCAAAGCATTTAAAAATACCATCATTTACCTCAAAAAATCTTTATTATGCAAAAATCAGTTTTCGGGAACAGCAATTCCGAGCTTTGTGCAAAGCTCCTCGTTATAAACAACAGAAGGAGTGAGAGTTGTGATCTCGAAATCAGCAACAGTCTTCTTTCCGAGAAGGATCTGAGCTGCCATCTTGCCTGTCTCTGCGCCAAGCTCATAATAGTCGATGGCAAGGCTTGCATAGCAGATCTCTCCGCCGTAGCTTGTGAAAACGGGAACATTTGCCTCATTGCAGATAGTGCCGACAACGGAATCGTTGCTTGCAACGGTATTATCGGAAGGAACATAAACTGCTTTGCACTCTGCAGCCATGGAATTTACGATACCCTGAAGCTCTGTTGTCTCAGAGAATGTATAAGCAACCACAACGATACCCTCAGCCTCAAAGAGAGCCTTGACTGCATTATACTGAACGAGAGAGTTGGACTCGTTTGTGCAGTAGAGAACGCCGACCTGATCGCCGGGGACAAGACCGAGTGTGTCGATCATCATTTTAGCCTGCTCGTCAAAGGGAACAGCATCACTTGTACCTGTAACATTTGCGGGGATATTGCCCGAGAATGTGTCGGCATAGTCTGTAACAGAAGTTCCGAGAACGGGGATGGTTGTTGTTGCATTTGCAGCCGCTGTGAGAGCGGGAGTTGCATTTGCCATGATGAGGTCAACCTTCTTGGCTGTGAATGTGTTGATAACTGTTGAGCAGAGCTGTGCTTCGCCTGCAACCTGTGTGTCGATTGTAACTGTCTTGCCGGCAGCGGTAAGCTCTTCCTTAAGAGCGGCTACGAAGCCTTCAGTTGCCTGGTCAAGGGAAGGATGCTTCATAAGCTGGCAGATGCCGACTGTAAAGTCTGTCTTTTCATCACCGCAGGATGCCATGGAAAGAACAGAAAGTGCGCAAAGAATAAGCGCGAGTGTAAGGGATGCGATTTTTTTCATTTTGGTTGTCTCCTTTTTAATGGAAATAAAATATATTTTGCGCGGTCATTCAGGACCGTGAAAAACAAACAAAAAAGCCCCGTTCTTCGTTCTGAAGAAACAGGGACAGCAAAAGAAATATGCCGTGGTACCACTCTGCTTCGTCCTTTTTTCACAAAAAGGACCTTTTCGGGTGCTAAAAATTAAAACACCTCTGCAATATAACGGTTGCGACCCGGAGAAGCCTACTCAATATAAAATCTTCAGCCCACAGCTAACGAAATGAATTCACCGAGATCCGCTTTACTGTTTTGCACCTTACAACAGCTCTCTTGAAAGCAGAAATTACGGCTACTGGTTTTCGCTCAAACGCTTTTATGTTATACATTATAAGACGAAAGCATCAATTTGTCAAGAGTTTTTTTAATTTTTATGCAAATTTTCTAAATTATTATGCACATTTTTTCCCCGAAACTGTCTCAGGTGGCTGAATATATCGGTTTTGAGATGCCAAATAATAAGGAAAAGAAAAAACGGAGGAAGAGGATGCTGAAGGGATGCAGAAAGCAGATGATAGTTCTCAGGGGAACGGGCAGCGAGATATTTGACGAGGCATATTTTGTGCTGAAAAAAAGTGACGAGAGAAAGCATTATGCCGACGGTGATAGAGAGAGAAAAAGTATGCTGCTGGAGGCAAACAGAATAATTGAAGAAAACCGAATGGGGGAGGGAACACACGGAAAAAGCTATTATCTTGCCCGTTATCTGCTCTTTTTTCTCTCGGGCATACTGCTTGGGGGCGGTTCTGTTTTGCTGGCAGTGATCATATCTTGACAAATGAGGGAAAATATGGTATAATATATCTGTTAGGAGCATTCTGCTCTCTGTGTCCGTTTAAACTTCAAAAAAATAATTGCTCCCAAAAGGTCTGTCGGGGCGTGTGACAGATTTTGAGGGTGCGTTTTTTCGCTGTTTTTATATCAGCGTGTTTTTCTGCGTCAATTTTAGGAGTTTCGCTGTCTGCGGACAGCGACCGGCGATGTCGCCGGCTCCCACAAGCTTTTAAAAAAGCTTGACCAAAACTTTAAAAAGAGGATTTTTATTGTTGTTTATCTGTGTTTCTACGGAGAATTGTTGTGAGTTTTATGTAGAAAAACAAACATCAACCCCACACTCGTCATCCTGAACGAAGTGAAGGATCTATGAACGTTAAAGGGTGATCTCACCACTATTTGACTGTTCGATAAATTCGTGTTTATCATTAAAAACAACTACATAATATAATTTTAAGAAAGGAAAAAATATGCAAAAAAAAGCAAACGGAAAGATCCGTATCATACCTCTTGGCGGTCTTAACGAAATCGGCAAGAACATCACGGTTATAGAATACGAAAACGACATGATCGTGGTCGACTGCGGTCTTGGCTTCCCGGATGACGATATGCTGGGAGTTGACCTTGTTATACCCGATATGTCTTATCTTGAAAAAAATGCAAGCAGGATAAGGGGCGTTTTCCTCACCCACGGACATGAGGATCACATCGGCGCAATACCTTATCTGCTCAGAATAGTAAATCCCCCCATCTACGGCACAAAGCTGACCCTTGGAATCATCAAAAACAAGCTTGAGGAGTTCAAGCTCGAAAACGAACCCGATCTGCGCTGTGCTTCGGCGGGAGATGTTATAAAGGCAGGGGAGATGAAGGTGGAATTTATCCATGCCAACCACTCTATCGCAGATGCCTGCTGCCTTGCAATTTCAACTCCTATAGGAACTATCATTCACACGGGAGATTTCAAGCTCGATCTTACCCCCATCGACGGTGAGGTCATGAATATAACAAGACTTGGCGAGCTTGGCAAAAAAGGAGTTCTCATGCTCCTTTGCGAGTCCACCAATGCCGAGCGTCCGGGCTATACCCCGTCCGAGAAGGAGGTCGGCAAGTCACTTGGACAGATCTTCTCCTCAAATAAGGATAAGAGGATCGTCATTGCAACATTCTCCTCAAATGTACACAGAGTTCAGCAGATAATAGATATCAGTGCTGCCCATGGCAGAAAGGTTGCCGTAACGGGAAGAAGTATGCTCAATATCGTGAGCGCCGCAGTTGAGCTTGGATATATGCACGTTCCCGAGGGAGTGCTCATCGACATCTCAGAGATAAAGAGATATAAGCCCGAGGAGCTTACTCTCATCACAACCGGAAGCCAGGGCGAGCCAATGTCGGCTCTTTACAGAATGGCATTTTCCGATCACGATAAGGTCAAGCTTGGTGCAAGCGACCTTGTTATTCTCTCCTCCAGCGCAATTCCCGGAAACGAAAAGCTGGTGGGCAGGATCATCAACGAGCTTACCAAAAACGGTGTGAGCGTTCTTCATGATGCGGTTCTTGCGGTTCATGTTTCGGGACACGCCTGCCGTGAGGAGCTGAAGCTGATGCAGGCACTCACAAAGCCGAAATATTTTATGCCTATCCACGGTGAGTTCCGTCATCTGAATGCAAACCGTGAGATTGCCCTCACAATGGGAACAAAGCCGGGCAATATCTTCATATCCGAGATCGGAAAGATCCTTGAGATCGACCGAAAGGGCGCAAGATGGGCAGGAACCGTTCCCGCAGGAAATGTGCTTGTTGACGGACTTGGAGTTGGTGATGTTGGAAACATCGTCCTCCGTGACAGAAGACATCTTTCCCAGGACGGACTTATCGTTGTGGTCGCTTCCGTTGATGCAGAGGACAGATTGCTCCTCTCAGGCCCCGATGTTGTTTCCCGAGGCTTCGTCTATGTGAGAGAGAGCGAGGAGCTGATGGATGAGCTGAGGACGATTGCAATGGATTCCATCATAGACTGCCTCGATAATGCGGATGTCTATGACCGTATGCAGCTCAAAACAAGAGTCAAGGATGAGCTTGCAAAATATATATATCAGAAAACAAAACGCAAGCCAATGGTGCTTCCCGTTATCATGAATGTGTAAAATTTAATAAAAAAACCCGAAAAAAGCTAAAAAAACGCAAAGGTTTTGTTATGGTTCAAAGAGTGTTCACAAAAAGAACATAATTTGTTGCTATAATATTATGTTGTAGTTTGGCGTCTTGCGCCAAAAATTCTAAAACTAAAAATAAAGGATGGTATTCTCAAAATGGGAAAAGGTCAGAGAGCCAGAGAAACAAGAGCTCTGGTTAAAAATGAAAATACACAGGTTAAGAAGCCTGTAAAGAAGAGCGAAAAGAAGTGGGTAACTCCCCTCGTATCAGTGCTTGTAATTGTTTTCCTTGTAGGAGCACTCGTGCTTACTGTTCTTTCGGATAACGGCGTTATTCTCCGTTCAAAGACAGTTCTCGAAACAGAAAACTATAAGGTCACCGGAACAATGATGAAATATGCGGCAATGTCCACATATAACAACATGGTAAATCAGTGGGGTCAGGAGATCGCTCAGTATCTTCAGTTCGATAATATGAAGGACTCCGCAAGAACTGCTCTTGAGCAGTATCTTGTTTATGCAGAGGCAGCAAGAGCTGCAGGCGTAACACTGGATGAGGATGATTATAAGACTATCGACGAGAATCTTGCTGCCATCGAAGAGGCTGCAAAGGCAAACGGCTATTCAAAGAAGGCTTATACAGCAATGCTCTTCGGTAAGGGCGTAAACGAAAAGGATATGCGCGATTTCTTCGAGCTTGCACTCCTTTCCTCAAAGTATGAAACACAGATCCATGACGAAACAACGGATGCCGTAACCGAGGAAGAGATCAATGCATATTATAAGGAAAATCTCGACACACTCGCAGTTGCGGATGTTATCAAGTATACAGAAACACTCAAGATAGATGTTGACCTTTCTTCCGAAGAAAAGGAAGCAAAGAAGGCTGAATTTCTTGCAAAGTTCGATGCAATGGGAGCTGCTGCAAGCGAGGACGAATTCAAGGCTGCACTTGTTGCTTATCTGACAGAAAAGGCAGTCGATGATGAGGCTGCCGCTTCTCCTGAAACACAGGCTGAAAATGCTTATACAACACTCTCAAAGAGCCAGGTTTCTCTTGCAGAGGCAGCAGATTGGCTCTTCGAGATCGCAGATGAGGCTCATGTAAGAGCAGCAGGCGATGTTAAGGTGTTCACAGACGATAGCGATGTTGAAACAGACAGCGAGGAGACAGAATCCTCTGAGGATGCAACCGAGGTAACATATACAGTTGAGGTTTACTTTGTAGTTAAGGCTCCTTATCCCAATGACGCACTCTCAAAGAGCACAGGTCATATACTTATCGCATTTGATTCTTACGAGACAAAGGAAGAAGCAAAGGCAAAGGCTGACGAGGTCTATGCCGAGTATCTTGCAGGAGAGCAGACAAAGGATGCTTTCGAGGCACTTGCAGATAAATATACAGATGACAGCGGCGTATTCTATGATAATATCACAGAGGGACAGATGGTTGAGCCTTTCGAGACATGGGTATTTGACGAAGCACGCGCATATGGTGACACAGGCATAGTTGAGACCGAATATGGCTATCATATCATGTTCTTCACAGGCGAGGCAACATGGCTTGCAACCTCCCGCAGCACTATCGTCAGCGAAAAGACAGGCGATATCTTCGAGGAATATAAGGAAGCATATCCCGTTACCGCAAACGAGTCCGCTTATAAGTCTGTCAAAGGCTGATAAGAGAAAATTTTAAAATTAAAGGGGCTGAGTTTTAAACAAAGCCCCTTCATTTTTACCGTATTTTGTTTTAAACAGGAATTTATCGAACTGTCAGAGATGTTTGTTTGTAGGGGACGGCGACCTCGACGTCCCTAAAAGATGTGGAAATTCCGTTGATTTAAAATGATAAAAGGGACGTCGAGGTCGCCGTCCCCTACAGAGCTGCGTTTTTTCATCGCACCGACAAATTACTGTTTATCAAAAAACAAAATGCTTGTAGCAGAAGAGGCAAACACCCCATATAATGTTAAAAAACAGCGAGGTTTTAAGAAAAAATGGTACTTGAACCGAAGAAAACAACAGTTGCATACCGCTGCCCTCATTGCGGTGGCGGAGTTCTCAGCGCAGTAAGCCCCTTTTCCATCGGCGCAGACATGGTAAAGCTGAAATGCGAATGCGGAAAGAGCGAAATGTCCATCGTTTTCGGCAAAGATAATAAGGTCAGGCTCAGCGTGCCCTGTATGCTTTGCCCGAAGCCACATAATTTCACCGTCACAAGCTCTCTCTTTTTCGGTAAGGACATCTTTCTTCTCCCATGCCCCTATTCGGATGTGAATATATGCTTTATGGGGGATATGAACAGAGTCAAGGCAGAGCTTTCCAAAACCGAGCTGGAGCTGCTTGATATGCTTGAAAAAAGCGGGATTGAGGGCGGACTTGACGCCATTCATGCCGCAGATGAGGCAGACATACTTCCCGATCCGCAGATCTATGATATTATTATGTTTGTGATAAAGGATCTTGAGGAGGAAGGAAAGATATATTGCAGGTGCGAGGAGGGAGAAGGCGAATACGAGGCGGAGGTTCTTGACTATGGTATCCTCGTGCGATGCAAGAAATGCGGAGCGGAGCAGATGATCCCCACCGATAGCCTTCTTGCCGCAAATGCCTTTCTCAATACAGATAGCCTGCACCTTGAATAATTTTGAATCTAAAAGGACCGATATGCCTGTCGGTCCTTTTGTGTTTCAACAAACAGTGATTTATCGAACATTTAGCCCTCTCCGAGGGGAGAAGGCAAGCGAACATCCTCATCACCGTTCATTTACCTTTTCTACAGTTCGATAAATTACTGTTTATAAAATTATACGCATCTCACCAACAATTAACTGTTCAAAAAATTAGGGCTGAGTTACAAGCTTGTAACTCAGCCCTTCATTAGAATCAAGGTCTCCAGATAGGCGACCAGCCTTCTTCATCCTCTGTTTCATATGTGATGGGAGCGGTATCGGTGTCCCCTTCCTTTCCCTCGTCATCTCCGCAGGAAGCGAATGCAAAGGGAAGAGCAAGAATAAGCATCAAAAGAAGTGCTTTTGTGATCAGATTTTTCATATAAATTCCGCCTTTCGACTTATTTTCTACATTATATTTTATCAGTTTTCCCGCATAATGTCAAGAGTAATTTAAAAAACTGTTGACAAATGGGAAAAGATATGGTACAATATGAGAACCATTCTCATTTTGGAGGTTCAAGAGCAAAAATGGCAAACGGAAGATACAATACCGCCGCAAGAGAAGCGATTCTGGCATTTTTTGCCTCGAATCCCGACAGGCAGTTTACGGCAGACGGCGTTTTTGATGAAATATCACCGCTTCTCTCGAAGGCACCGGGAAAAAGCACCGTATATCGCCTGCTTTCAAATCTGACAAGCGACGGAGTTCTGCGCAAATACAGGGACGGAACAGATTCCTTCACCCTTTATCAGCTTGTGAGAAAAGGCGGCTGCGAGCATCATCTTCATATGAAGTGTACATCCTGCGGCATGATATACCACCTTGAATGCGACAGAAGCCATGAAATGCTTTCCCATGTTCTCGATCATCATGGATTCAAGATCGACAGCGGAATTTCGATGCTTTACGGTCAATGTGAAAGCTGTAGGAAAGGATAATATAAATATGATAAAAAAAATAACTGCAGCTTTTCTGCTCCTTTTCATCTCCTTTGCGCTTGTCTGCTGTACGAATGTGAGCGAAGATGAAAATGACGGAATAAGCATCGTAACGACGGTTTTTCCGCAATATGATTTTGCAAAAAGGCTCACCGAGGGAACAGGAGCGAATGTAAAAATGCTCATTCCCGCAGGAAGCGAGGCTCATTCCTATGACCCCACGCCTGCGGACATGATAGCGGCGGCAGAATGTGATATTTTTATTTGGGTCGGCGGCGAGAGTGAGGCATGGGCAGATAAAATTATAAAAAGCACCGTAAAGGAAAAAACAAAGGTCATCGCACTTATGGATACAGTTCCGCTTCTTGAAAGCGACGGTGATCATGACCACGGAGACGGACATGACTACGATGAGCATGTCTGGACATCTCCCAAAAACGCAATGGCGATGGTTAAGGTTCTCCTGGCAACGCTCTGCGAGACAGATCCGGATAATGCGGAGGCTTACAGAAGCAATTCGGAAAAATATCTTGCATCACTCGAGGTGCTTGACCGTGATTTTACCGCACTTGCGGAAAAGATCGGAAAAAGACCGATCATAGTCGGTGACAGATTCCCGTTTTTGTATCTTGCTTCCTCTTACGGTTTTGAGTTCGCTTCTCCCTTCAGAGGATGCTCCGCTCATACCGAGGCATCGGTGGCGGAGATCGCAGCCGTTATCGAAATTGCAAGAGAAAACGGTGCAAAAACAGTATTTTCGGTGGATTTTTCAAACGAAAAAATGGCGAAAAGCATCGCAGACGAGGTGGGCGCATCGGTGTCCCGTCTCTATTCCTGCCATACCGCATCGGGCGCAGATATTGATGCGGGCAACGGATATATCGAAATTATGAGAAAAAATCTTGATGCTCTTATGAGCGCATACGAATAAATTCAGATAGGAAAAAATTTTGAAAAACAAAACGCTGTATCAGATAGAATGCAGAGGGCTTGCCCTCTCATATGAAGGAAAAAATGTGCTCTCGAATGTGAGCTTTTCGGTGTCGGCAGGGGATTATCTCTGCATTGTGGGCGAAAACGGATCGGGAAAAAGCACACTCATAAAGGCTCTCATATCTCTCAAGAAGCCGTCCGGCGGAGAGATCCTTTTTGGCGACGGCCTTTCGGGAAAAAGCATAGGATATCTCCCCCAGCAGACCGCATTCAAGCGGGATTTCCCCGCAAAGGTTCGTGAGATCGTGCTCTCGGGATGCCTTGGCCGCAGCAAAGCTCACCTGTTTTATTTGGCACAGGATAAAAAAAGAGCCGCTTATGCCATGGAGAGAATGGGCATAGCGGAGCTTGCGGAGGCTTCCTTTGCAAACCTTTCGGGCGGTCAGAAGCAGAAGGTCATTCTTGCAAGAGCGCTTTGTGCCGCAGAAAAAATCCTCCTTCTTGACGAGCCTGTGACGGGACTTGACCCAACATCCACAAAGGAGCTTTATTCTCTCATTTCTTCGCTGAACAAAAATGACGGAATGACTGTGATAATGGTTTCCCACGATATTGCACAGTCTCTCACATACGCAAATAAAATTCTGCATCTTGACAGATCGGTAAAATTCTTCGGCACAAAGGAGGAGTATCTTGCCTCAAATGAGCTTGGTGCCCTTTTGGGAGGTGACGGCATTGAATAATATTTTCGCATCTCTCGGAGTTTATTTTTCTTATAAATTCGTCATTTTCGCCTTTATTGTGGGCGTTCTTGTGTCCCTTTGTGCATCGCTTCTCGGCGTGACGCTGGTGCTTCGCCGCTGTTCGATGATCGGTGACGGACTTTCCCATGTTGCTTTTGGCGCACTTGCAATTTCGGCAGTGCTTGGGGCATCGCCTCTTGCATTTTCACTTCCGATTGTGGTGATCTCGGCAATATTACTGCTTCGGATAAGCGAAAACAGCAAAATCGGAGGAGATGCCGCCATTGCGATGATATCAAGCGCATCGGTCGCCATCGGAGTTATCGCCATTTCACTGACTACCGGCATGAATTCTGATGTTAATTCCTATATGTTCGGCTCGCTTACCGCAATGGAGGAAAGCGATATTTATCTTGCCATCGCTCTTTCGGTTTTTGTTCTTATATTTTATGTTTTCTTTTATAACCGCATCTTCGCATTCACATTTGATGAGGATTTTGCAAAGGCTGCGGGACTACGCACCGAGCTTTATAAGACCGTGACGGCAATTATCACCGCCATCACCATCGCCATCGGCATGAGAGTTATCGGTGCAATGCTCATTTCTGCCCTCATCATTTTCCCGGCACTTGGCGCAATGCGTGTTTTCCGCAGCTTCAAGGCGGTCTCTATTTGTGCCGCTCTGCTTGCAGTCATCTCGGCTTCTCTCGGGATCTGCGCTTCCTGCCTCTGGGCCCTTCCCACGGGTGCGGCAATCGTTGCATTCAACGCAATTTCATTTCTTCTTTGTTCCCTCGCAGGCGGGATTATAAGATATGGGAGGTAATAATAATGGACAGATATAGTGATCATCCCTCCTTCGGGCTTTTGGGGGATTTGAAAAAGCCTATAAAGAGGATCGCTGCGATCCATGATATTTCCTGCCTTGGCAGATGTGCGCTGACGGTGATAATTCCCGTGCTTTCCGCAATGGGGCATCAGTGCGTGCCTTTGCCCACAGCACTTCTTTCAACCCACACCGGGGGCTTTTGCGATATGTTTTTCACCGATCTTACCCATCATATGGGCGAGATCGCAAAGCATTGGAGAAGCATCGGTACAGATTTTGATGCAATTTACAGCGGTTTTCTCGGTAGCTCAGAGCAGATCGAGATGCTGACGGGTTTTATTCGTGATTTTTCCGTAAAAAATGACGGAAAAGCTGCTTTTGTTGCCATAGATCCTGTTATGGGGGATGACGGAGAGCTTTATTCAACATATGACAGTGCGCTGATGAAGGGCATGAGCCGTCTTTGCTATGGAGCGGATCTTATAACCCCGAATCTCACCGAGGCTTGCTTTCTGACGGGAGAAAAATATCCAAGCCATGATCTCACGGAAAAGGAAGGCAAGGATTTTGGAGAAAATCTGCTGAAAAAGCTATATTCGGAGTTCGGCTGCAAAAAAACGGTGGTAAGCGGAATCACTTGCACTGACAACAATAGCAAAACGGTGCTGACAGCAGCCTCGGACACGGAAAAGGCCATGCCGTATTTCCACAGCACAGCCCTTATGTCCCGTTCATATCCCGGAACGGGTGATGTTTTCGCCTCGGTGCTTCTTGGAAAGCTGCTCTCGGGCGAGGATTTTGATGCAGCGATTGATTACGCCTGCGATTTCACAGCATATGCCATCGCTTTTTCCGAAGGATATGCAACACCCATAAGAGACGGACTCATAATCGAGCCTTGCCTTGGTAAGCTGATGTAAAAAGCCTTATTTTATAAGGGAAAGAAGCGATTTCATCGAATGTACAAGCGCTCGACAGCTTGCCTCGGTATTTCTAATCAGCAAAAGAATGTCATCGCATTTTTCATAAACCAAAGCGCATCCGCAGAGCCTTATCATGCTTTCAAGAAGGCAGATCATATATCTTAGATAATCGCAGCAGAGCCTTTCGCTGATCTCGGTGGAAGCAAGATCGTCAAGAAGCCTTTCCATGATGCTTTTCGAGCTTCTCGCAAAAAGCTCCGCTTCGTTTTCATTGGCATCGTGGATATCATGCTGCTCTTTTGCTTTCTTGAACCTGCTTTCCCATCCTTCAAGCTCTGTTATTGTTTTTTCGGCAATGGCAATGAGTGGCTCATAGGACGAAAGAAAAAGAAAACATTCGCTCATTTCCGCACCTGCCTTAAGAATCGGCAGGAGCTGCGCGAGAAAAGCGGAAAAAGCAGAAGGATATCCTTTGTTTTCATGCGCTCTTGTTTCGGAATAAATAAGCGAATCTATCAAAAGCCCTGCTTCTCTCAAAAAATCCTTTGAAGCATGGCAGGGATCATATCTCATAAAAACACCTCCTGGTTAAAGTATATTCCAAAAAACAAAATTCGACAAAAAAAGAGGATAAAATGAATATTTCAGATTTCAAAAATCACATATTCGATCTTGACGGAACCATTGCCAATTCTATGGGACATTGGGCAAGGACTATGCTTAGCATTGTAGATGATGCGAAAGTACCATATCCTGAGGATATCATCAAGCAGATCACTCCTCTTGGCGATAGAGGTATTGCAAAATATTTCATTGCCCTTGGAGTTAAGGGGAGCGAGGAGAGCATAATCGAAAGAATGCATGAGATCGCTTACCCGAAATACCGTGATATTATCGAGGCAAAAGATGGCGTTTTGGAATATATAAAGGCTCTTAATAAAAAAGGCTGTAAGCTTTTTGTGCTTACAGCAAGTCCACATCTTCTGCTTGATCCGTGCCTTGAGCGTTACGGAATTTTTCAGATGTTTGAGAGAACATATTCCTGCGACGATCTTGGACTTTCAAAGTCGAATCCCGAAATATATAAAAAGCTCTGCCAGCGAGAGGGAATAGAAATCGGGGAGACCGCTTTTTATGACGATAATGTTATCGCCCTTGAAAACGGAAAGCTTGCAGGTCTTTATACCTGCGGAGTTTATGATGCTTCCTCCGATGAATATAAGGAGAAGATCAGAGAAACTGCGGATAAATATATAACCTCCTTCACGGAGCTTATATAATTTGAAAAATTTAACAAAAAAGATTTTAGGTGCTGTCTCACCGTGAGACAGCACCTTTTTCGATTTTAACAAATGTAATTTTTAATAATAGTGTATATTCATTTGGTAAATATCTTCAAAATCCTTTTCGGTGGCTACAATCTTTCCGTCGGGGGCAATAAGCACAAATTCGCTGCAGTCCGCCACATGACACAAAATATATCCGTCGCTGAAAAAGCAGTATTCGTCATATGCCTTTTCCATCAGCTTATTACCTTCTTTATCTATAAGATAAAAATCATACATATATGGATTGTTATAGCCATATTCAAAATAATCATAGCTGACCTTCGCATAATCGCCTTCACCGAAATGAGATACTATCGAATATTGCAGGTCAATAACAATTTCACCCTCTTTATTGATATAGCCGTATTTGCCGTCTTTTCCCACAACGGCAAGTCCTGAAGCATCAAAGCTCTCAGCAGAGTCAAATTCAGGCATACGCAAAAACATTCCTTTTGTGTCTATGTATCCCCATTTTTTTCCCGAACGAACACAGGCTATGCCATCATAAAAAGGCTTTGCCTCGTCAAATAACGGCTCAACATACCACTCTCCGCTTTTGTCTATATAACCCCACTTCTTATCAAGCATTACTGTCGCAAAGCCCTCGGTAAATTCTCTGACTATGTCATAGGCAGGCTCTATAACAAGATCGCCCTCTTTGTTAATAAAACCCCATTTATTATCAATTTTAACTGCCGCAAGCCCCTCGGAGAAGTGCCATACATCATCAAATGAAGGCTCGATAATAAATTCCTCATCAAAATTTATAAATCCCCATTTTCCTTCCTTGCGAACCGCTCCCAGACCTTCGGTAAAAGGTCTGGTATCCTCATATGTAGTACCAATAATGACATCGTTTTCACGATTAACATATCCGCTTCCGTTTTCTGTGTGGTAAGCTACCAGTTTTTCAGGCTCATCCTTGTGGTTATTGATAATACGCACGCATTTCTCGCCCTTTGTATTGATATAATAAGGTTTCAGCTCCATACGCTTATAAACCTTGGCACATCCGTCCTTAAAATCCTCCGCAGACGGAAAAACAGGTTCTACGATAAAATTGCCGCTTGTATCTATATAACCGTAAACACAATCCTTTATACCCTTCTTTATTCCAACACGGGCAACTCCGTCGGGGGTAAAGCATCCCACATGATCGAACTGCGGTTCAATTACAAAATCCATTTTCTTATTGATAAATCCCCATTTGCCGTTTCTTTTTGCAGGAACAAGCCCCATTTTGAAATAGGCGTAATCATCGAATATTTCTATTTTCTCATCGCTCTCTGCCTTTCCGCAGGCGGACAAGACGGTCAAAACGATCAGCAAACAAATAATTATAAGTCTTTTCTTCATAAAAAGTCCACCTCCTGTTTTCATTATAACACAAAAGCAGCAGGATGTCAATCTGCTGCTTTTTGAGGATATTTTATTATATTTCTGCGATGACCTCCACCTCAACAAGTGCGCCCTTGGGGAGTGCCTTTGCCGCAACACAGCTGCGAGCGGGCTTTGAGGTGAAATATTTGCCGTAAACTTCGTTGAATGCCGCAAAATCTGCAATGTCAGCGAGGAAACAGGTCGTTTTTATCGCCTTTTCCATGCTCGTTCCCGCTGCGCTAAGAACTGCAGTAAGGTTTTTCATAACTTGCTCGGTCTGAGAAGCAATGTCCTTTGCCACAATGTCGCCTACAGCCGGGTCAATTGCTATTTGTCCCGAGGTGAATACCATGTTTCCGGTAACTATCGCCTGTGAATAAGGTCCGATAGCGCTCGGTGCTTTTTCTGTTGCTATTATCTTTGCCATCTTTGTTTCTCCTGTTTTCTCTTTATTTGTAATTGGTAAAAAGTAATTTGTCGGTGCGTCGATAAAACGCAAATCTGTAGGGGACGGCGACCTCGACGTCCCATTTTTCATTTAAAATTCACGGTTATTTCATGTCTTTTTAGGGACGTCGTGGTCGCCGTCCCCTACAAAAAAATGTCCTCGTTAACCGTTCGCTAAATTCCTGTTTATATCTCCTTATATCAGCTTAAAGCCGAAATCGGTGAGAGCCTTCTTTATCTGTTCGATATGCTCAAAGTTTCTTGTTTCGAGAATGATACGCAAATAGCAACCGTTGACATCAGAGCCTTCATTTGCTCTTTCATGATGAACCGATGTAACATTTCCGCCAAGGTCGGCAATGATCCTTGAAACATTTTTAAGCTGTCCGGGTTTATCCACAAGCTCGATCATAAGCTGTGCGCTTCTGCCCGACATGAGAAGACCTCTCTTGATAACTCTTGAGAGAATTGTAACATCAATATTACCGCCCGAAAGCACACAAACAGTCTTCTTGCCTGCAATATCGACCTTTCCGAACATTGCAGCCGCAACCGCAACCGCTCCTGCGCCCTCTGTTACCAGCTTGTGCTTCTCCATAAGAGCGAGAATTGCCGCAGATATTTCATCATCCGTAACCGTCACTATCTCGTCAACATATTTTTTGCAAAGCTCATATGTAAGGTCACCGGGGCATTTTACAGCAATACCGTCTGCAATGGTGGAAACGCTTTCCAGCGTCTCTATCTTTCCGTCCTTCACCGATCTTGCCATGGACGGTGCGCCTGCTGCCTGAACACCATAGACCTTTATATTCGGATTGAGCATTTTCATGGTATAAGCCACGCCCGAGATAAGTCCGCCGCCGCCGATGGGGACGATGACGGCATCAAGATTGGGGATCTGCTCCGCAATTTCAAGGGCGATAGTGCCCTGACCTGCGATAACATCCTCATCATTGAACGGGTGGATGAAGGTATAACCCATCTCGTCACGAAGCTGAAGTGCCTTATTATATGCGTCGTCATAAACTCCTTCAACAAGGCAGACCTGGGCACCATAGCTCTTTGTTGCCTCAACCTTTGAGATCGGTGCGCCGTCGGGCAGGCAGATAACAGCCTTAATGCCGTTTTTCTGCGCCGCAAGAGCAACTCCCTGGGCATGATTTCCCGCAGAGCAGGCGATAACGCCTCTTGCCTTTTCCTCATCTGTAAGCTTTGACATCTTATAATATGCGCCTCTCACCTTAAATGAGCCTGTGATCTGAAGATTTTCTGTTTTCAGATAAAGCTCAGCTTCGGGGCAAAGCTTCGGGGCATAGATAACGTCGGTCTTTCTTACCACATTTTTGAGGGCGTACCCTGCCTTATAAACATTATCAAGTGTCATCATATGACATACTCCTTATATCTTATATCAAGCTTTCGATAAACTGTTCTGCGCATCTTGCGCTTCTGTAGCCTCGTCTGAGGGCAAATTCCTCTGCCCTTACCTCAAGCTCCTCGGTAACGGAAATTCCGTTTCTCTCCGCAAGCTCATGGATGATCTCAAGATAGAGCTTCTTTTCGGGCTTGGCAAAGAGCACCGTGAGGCCGAAACGAGCGGAAAGGGAAAGATTTTCCTGAAGGGTATCGTTTCTGTGTACATCGTCGCCTGTTCTGTCGGAAAATGTTTCCTTTACGATATGGCGGCGGTTGCTTGTGGCATATATGACCGCATTCTTCGCCTTTGCCGATGCCGAACCCTCAAGAGTGGCCTTGAGCATACTGATATCCTCGTCTCCGTTAAAGGACAGGTCATCAATAAAGATGATGAATTTCAGCGGATTTCCGCTTATCTGTCCCATGATCTTCGGAAGCAGGAGAAGCTGATTTTTTCTGACCTCAACGAGGCGAAGTCCCTCATCGAAGAAATGATTTGCAACAGCTTTGACGGTTGAAGATTTGCCCGTTCCCGCATCTCCGTAAAGGAGAATATTTGCACCGGGCTTGCCGGAAATAAATGCCTCGGTGTTTGCCAGCACCTTTTGCCTTTCTTCCTTATATCCGACAAATTTATCAAGAGTTATGCGGTCTGCACTCTTAATTGGGAGAATTTCTCCATCCTCCGAAACATAGAACATACCGTTTGATGCGAAAATTCCGTAGCCGTATTTGCTTATGCTGCTGAGCCTGTTCTCATATTCGGTCTTAATATCAATATTTCCGACCTCAAAGGCGGGAAGAAACAGACCGTCATCAATATCATCCCGAAAATCCTCGGGAGTGAGCGACGCAAATTCGGTAAGCACGGTCAGCTCATTTTCAACTGCCATATGCATTGAACGGGATATCTTTTCCATATTTCCAACAGCACGAACATAGACATTCTCGTCCTCAAAAACCAAGGTTTTCACAAGCTGCGGAAGAGATGAGCCTCCCTTATATATTTCAGAAACAAATTCCGAATATTTTATTATCTTCTCGTCATCTTCCTTTGCCTTTGCATATTCCATGAAGCTATCAAAGAGCGGCTTTTTCAGCATTTTACGAAAAACAGCAAAGGAGCAAAGACCAAGATAGAGTTTTTCTGTTTTTTTCATCTTTTTAAATTCTTTCAATTATTTTGTCTGTAATTTCGGTAGTTGAAAGAGCAGGTGCGCCATGTGCGATATCGGCAGTTCTGAAGCCCTCCTCAAGCACCTTATCCACCGCATTTACTATGCAGTCATGCTCCTCTGAAAGACCGAAGGAATAGAGAAGCATCATAGCGGCGGAAAGGATGGTTGCGATGGGGTTTGCAAGCCCTTTTCCTGCAATATCGGGAGCAGAGCCGTGGATAGGCTCATAAAGTCCTCTCTTTGTTTCACCGAGAGATGCGCTGGGGAGCATACCGATCGAGCCTGTTATTTGTGACGCCTCGTCGGAGAGGATGTCACCGAACATATTTGATGTTACGATAACATCAAACTGTGCAGGGTTACGAACAAGCTGCATTGCGGCGTTGTCAACAAGCATATCCGTGCATTCAACATCCGGATACTGCTCTGCTATCTCATGGACGACCTTTCTCCAAAGTCTTGAAGATTCAAGAACATTTGCCTTATCTATGCTTATAAGCTTACCTCTTCTTTTTCTTGCACTCTCAAAGGCGACCTTTGCGATCCTCTCGATCTCCATGCGACTGTAGCATTCCGTGTCATATGCTTCCTCACCGTATTTGCCCTCTCTCATGCCTCGCTCACCGAAATAGATACCGCCTGTCAGCTCACGGACTATCATAATATCAAATCCGTTCTCAACGATATCGGAGCGAAGGGGGCAATCGTCCTTAAGTGCGCTATAGAGCTTTGCGGGACGGAGATTTGTAAAGAGTCCCATTGCTTCTCTTATGCCGAGAAGTGCCTTTTCGGGGCGGATGTTACCGGGGAGCGTATCCCACTTTGGGCCGCCCACAGCGCCGAGAAGAACGCTGTCACTTGCGAGACATCCGCTGACAGTCTCCTCGGGAAGGGGCTTACCGTATTTATCAATGGCGACACCGCCAATATCATATGCTTTAAAATCAAATTCATGACCGAACTTCTTGCCCACGACCTCAAGCACTCTGACAGCACTTTCAACGATCTCGGGACCTATTCCGTCACCTTTAAGTAATGCTATATTGAATTTCATTTTTATTCTCCTTCTTCTTTAGCCTTCCCGTGGGGGGAAGGCTAAAGATTTATTTTATCTCACCCTTTTTGATAGCTTCCACAAGTCCGCCGCAATTTATAATCTTTTCTATGAATGCGGGGAAAGGTTTTGTTTCAAATTTTTCGCCTGTGGTCTTATCAAAAATTATACCTCTGTCAAGGTCTGCTTCAACCTCATCACCGTTTGAGATAGCCTTTGCCGCTTCGGGGCATTCGAGAATCGCAAGACCGATATTTATCGAATTGCGGTAGAAAATTCTTGCAAAGCTCTCTGCAATGACCAGCGAAATTCCGCTTTCCTTAATTGCAATGGGAGCATGCTCACGGGATGAACCGCAGCCAAAATTGGCACCTGCCACCATAATATCGCCCGGCTGAACCTTTTTTGTAAATTCCTTATCAATATCCTCCATGCAGTGAGAGGCAAGCTCCTTTTTGTCGATGGTATTGAGATATCTTGCGGGGATGATAACGTCTGTATCAACATTATCGCCGTATTTTAAAACCTTACCTGTAAAAATCATATTCCTGCCTCCTTAAATCTTTGCGGGGTCTGCTATCTTGCCTGCGATGGCAGAAGCTGCCGCAACTGCGGGGCTTGCAAGATAAACTTCACTTGTAACATCGCCCATTCTGCCGACAAAATTACGGTTTGTTGTTGCAACCGCTCTCTCATTCGGAGCAAGAATACCCATATGACCGCCAAGGCAAGGACCGCAGGTGGGGGTTGAAACGACGCATCCCGCCTCGATGAAGATCTTGAGCAGTCCGTTTTCCATAGCACGAAGGTAAATATCCTGTGTTGCGGGAATAATGATGGCGCGAACGTTCTTTGCAACCGTCTTTCCCTTCATTATCATTGCCGCTTCCTCGATGTCCTTATAGTGACCGTTTGTACATGAGCCGATGACTACCTGATCGATCTTCACATCGCCAACCTCGTCGATGGTGCGTGTGTTTTCGGGAAGATGGGGGAATGCAACTGTGGATTTTATGCTTGAAAGGTCGATCTCAATGACCTCGTCATATTCAGCATCGGGATCAGCGGTATAAATTACGGGCTTTCTTTCGGAATGCTCTTCAATATAGCGGAGTGCTTCTTCGTCAGCCTCAAAAATACCGTTCTTTGCACCGGCTTCTATTGCCATATTGCAAATGGTAAGTCTATCATATATGGAGAGTGACTTAACGCCCTCGCCTGTAAATTCCATTGATCTGTAAAGAGCGCCGTCAACGCCAATCTTGCCGATGATATGAAGAATAACATCCTTACCCGAAACATACTTGTTCAGTTTGCCCGTAAGAACGAATTTTATAGCGGAAGGAACCTTGAACCAAGCCTTTCCCGTAGCCATTCCCACAGCCATATCTGTTGAGCCTACTCCTGTTGAGAATGCTCCGAGAGCACCGTATGTACAGGTATGGGAATCCGCACCGATCACAACATCTCCTGCTACAACAAGTCCTTTTTCGGGGAGAAGTGCGTGCTCGATACCCATTTTTCCAACATCATAGAAATGAGTTATCTCTTTTTCTGAGCAGAAATCACGGCACATCTTGCACTGAACCGCCGCCTTTATATCTTTATTTGGGGCAAAATGGTCCATGACCATCGTCACCTTATCCTTGTGGAAAACATCCTTGATTCCCATATTGTTAAATTCTCTGATAGCCACGGGAGAGGTTATATCATTGCCGAGAACTCTGTCAAGCTCAACTAAAATGAGCTGTCCGGCCTCGACCTTATCGAGCCCTGCGTGTGCGGCGAGAATTTTTTGAGTCATCGTCATTGCCATATCATTTTTTCCTTTACTTGTTTATAATTGCGCCCTTATCGGCGGAGCTTACCATCGCTGCATATCTCTTAAGATAGCCTGTGATATTTTCTTTTCTCTTTATGGGCATCTCTGCCTTTCTCTTTGCTATCTCCTCGTCCGAAACCTTAAGCTCTATCTTATATTCGGGGATATTGATGGAGATAATGTCGCCATCCTTAACATAAGCGATAGTACCGCCGCTTACCGCCTCGGGAGAAACATGACCGATCGAAGCACCTCTCGTTGCGCCCGAGAAGCGTCCGTCTGTGATAAGAGCAACATCCTTATCAAGTCCCATACCTGCGATAGCGGAGGTGGGAGAGAGCATCTCTCTCATACCGGGGCCGCCCGAAGGGCCTTCATAGCGGATAACAACAACATCGCCCTTTACGATCTTGCCCGCATAGATTGCGGCAATGGCCTCCTCCTCACTCTCATAGACCTTTGCAGGGCCTTCGTGAACGAGCATTTCGGGAGCAACTGCACTTCTCTTGACAACGCATCCATCGGGTGCGAGGTTTCCGCGGAGAACAGCAATTCCGCCCGTCTTTGAGAAGGGATTATCAATAGTTCTGATGGTCTCGGGGTCACGGTTATATGCGTTTTCGATGTTTTCACCGAGAGTTTTGCCCGTAACCGTCATAACAGATGTGTCGAGAAGTCCGAGCTTGTCGATCTCACGGAGAACCGCATAAACACCGCCTGCCTCGTTAAGATCCTCCATATATGTTGGACCTGCGGGGGCAAGATGGCAAAGATTTGGTGTTTTTTCGCTTATTTCGTTCACCATATCAAGGTTAAATTCAACTCCGCACTCATTTGCGATGGCGGGGAGATGAAGCATACTGTTTGTGGAGCAGCCCAGAGCCATATCCGCTGTAATTGCGTTCTTTATTGCCGCCGCCGTCATGATGTCACGGGGTCTGATATTATTCTTAACAAGCTCCATGACCTGCATTCCTGCGTGCTTTGCAAGCTGGATTCTTGCGGAATACGCACCGGGGATCGTTCCGTTTCCCTGAAGTCCCATTCCGAGGACCTCGGTAAGGCAGTTCATTGAGTTTGCCGTGTACATTCCCGAGCAAGAACCGCAGGAGGGGCAAGTCTTGCACTCAAATTCCTCAAGCTTTTCCTCGTCTATCTTTCCTGCCTTATATGCACCGACTGCCTCAAACATAGAGGAAAGGCTTGTCTTCTTTCCGCCAACTCTGCCCGCAAGCATAGGGCCGCCGCTGACGAAAACCGTCGGAATATTCAGTCTTGCCGCTGCCATAAGAAGTCCTGGAACATTCTTATCGCAGTTGGGGATCATAACAAGACCGTCAAAGCCGTGTGCCATAACCATAGCCTCGGTTGAGTCGGCAATAAGGTCACGAGTCACGAGAGAATATTTCATTCCAACGTGTCCCATTGCAATTCCGTCGCAAACAGCGATTGCGGGGAACATTATGGGAGTTCCGCCTGCCATTGCAACGCCAAGCTTTACAGCCTCGCAAATCTTATCCAGGTTCATGTGACCCGGAACTATCTCATTATATGAACTGACGATACCGATAAGGGGCTTTTTCAGCTCCTCGCGTGTCAGTCCCAGTGCATTATAGAGCGAACGGTGGGGCGCATTGTGCGCGCCGTCTACTATTGTATCTTTAATCATTGCTATTCCTCCTGAATTTTGTATATTGTTCATGGAAATGAGCGAAAGTTCTTTGCCCATTTCCACGGACAATATTTATTGACTTTTTCTGCAAAATATGATATAATTCTCTCGGAAACCTCGGTTTCCCGGAGAGTATCAAAAACGGTGGCGGTTGCTTCCTCATTTTGAGGAAGTGTAAATCTTTTGCCTTCCTCACATGAGGGAGGTGATGAAAGTGTATTTAACGCTTGAGCAATTATTCTTGATTTCAGGATTCATACTTGCCCTACTTACTTACATTGATAATCATAATAAAAAGAAATAACCGCCTCACTTCCACATAAGGCGGTTATTTCTTAAATCGCAGTTGGAAGCAACCGTCACGGATGCTCTCCGCTTTTATTATAACCGACTTATCCGTTTTTGTCAAGGTTTTATTTGAAATTTTGTGATTTTGGCACAGGGGGCTTTTCATCTATGAAAAAGCCCCCGATGTCATTTTGTCAAAAATCAGTTGTTGATAAACTTCTCTTCGTCTGCCCAGCTATAGAGCTTTCTGATATCCTTACCCACGATCTCGGAGGGATGCTCGGATGCGATCTTTCTCATAGCGTTGAAGTGAACCTGTGCGCCGGCATCCGACATATCAAGCAGGAAGTCCTTTGCAAATGTACCGTCCTGGATATCGGAAAGTATCTTCTTCATTGCCTTCTTTGTGTCATCTGTGATGATCTTGGGACCTGTGATATAGTCGCCGTACTCGGCTGTGTTGGAGATAGAATATCTCATGCCCTCAAAGCCGCTCTGGTAGATAAGGTCAACGATGAGCTTCATCTCGTGGATGCACTCAAAATAAGCGTTTCTGGGGTCATAGCCTGCCTCAACGAGAGTTTCATAGCCAGCCTGCATAAGTGCGCAAACACCGCCGCAGAGAACTGCCTGCTCACCGAAGAGGTCTGTTTCGGTTTCTGTGCGGAAGGTTGTTTCAAGAACGCCCGCTCTTGCTCCGCCGATACCGAGTGCATATGCAAGACCGATCTCAAGAGCATCGCCTGTTGCGTCCTGCTCAACTGCGATGAGACAAGGAACGCCCTTACCAGCCTGATACTCGCTGCGAACTGTATGACCGGGACCCTTGGGAGCGATCATGATTACGTTTACATTCTTTGGAGGCTTGATGCAGCCGAAATGGATGTTGAAGCCGTGAGCAAATGCGAGAGTCTTTCCTTCTGTAAGGCCGGGCTCGATGCTTTCCTTATAGAGCTTTGCCTGCTTTTCATCGTTGATGAGGATCATGATGATGTCGGCAGCTTTTGCAGCGTCGGCACTTGTCATAACCTTAAGACCCTGGCTTTCTGCCTTTGCCCAACTCTTTGAGCCTTCATAAAGACCGACGATAACGTTTACGCCCGATTCCTTGAGGTTGAGTGCGTGTGCATGACCCTGTGAGCCGTAGCCGATAATAGCGACCGTCTTGCCATTCAGCTTGTTAAGATCGCAATCCTGCTGATAATAAATGTTTGCCATGATTTTTTCTCCTTTTATTTACATATAAGATTTTTCTTTTTAGCCTTCCCGTGGGGGAAAGGCAGCTTATTTATTCAGAAGCGTGCCTGCGCCTCGCTCAAGTGCGACGATACCTGTGCGACACATTTCAAGTATTCCGTAAGGCTCCATCAGCTTTACGAATGCGTCGATCTTGGTGGGATCGCCCGTAATTTCGATGCAAAGCTCACTTGCCGTATAGTCGATGACCTTTGCTCTATAGACATTGGTTGCATCAAGCACATCCGAGCGTGTTTCTCTGTTATTTTTCACCTTTATGAGCATCAGCTCACGGGTGATGGGGGCATCGTCAAGAACCTCGACCTTTTTGATGTTATAAAGCTTCTTCATCTGATTTATCAGCATCTGACGCATATAATCATCGCCGTCAAGGGTGATCGTGATTCTCGAATAATCGGGATTTTCGGTTTCGCCAACCGTAAGGGCGTCGATATTGAAGCCTCGGCGGGTAAACATACTGGTTACTCTCGTAAGAACACCCGCTTTATTTTCAACATAAACAGCAATTACAAATTTACTCATTTTGTTGCCTCCTCCTTATCGGTGATAATATCATCAATAGAGCCGCCGGGGGGGAGCATGGGAAGCACGAACTCGTCCTTATCAATAATCGTATCGATAATGACAGGTCTGCCTGCCGCAAGCGCATCCTCAAATGCCTTTGCAAATTCATCGGGTGTGGAAGCTCTGATGCCAAGAGCACCGAAGGCTTCTGCAAGCTTAACAAAATCGGTCTGTCTGCCGAGAACCGTGTTTGAATATCTCTTTCCGAAGAAGAGGGTCTGCCACTGACGAACCATTCCCAGAACTCCGTTGTTCATAAGGACGATTATTACGGGGATATTATATGAAACTGCGGTTGCAACCTCATTGAGATTCATTCCGAAGCTTCCGTCGCCTGTAACAAGAACTGTTGTGTCTCCGCTGCCCACATATGCGCCAAGTGCCGCACCGAGACCGAAGCCCATTGTGCCAAGTCCGCCGGAGGAAACGAATCTTCTGGGGCCGTCAAAGGCTGCATACTGTGCCGTCCACATCTGATGCTGACCAACATCGGTTGCAAAAACGGTTTTTTCGGGCTTCTTTTCATTAATTATATCAAGCACCTTTTTCGGTGTGAGCGCACCCTTTGCTCTCTTTTCAGCCTTCTCCTCAAGCTCTGCCTCACGAGCCTTAAGGTCATTTACGGTATCATTCCATTCGGGATGCTTTATCTCGGGGAGTGCCGCCGCAATGCGTGTAAATGAATCATAAACATCCGAAACTATGCCAAGATCAACATTTACATTTTTATTGATCTCCGCAAAATCCGGGTCAAGCTGAATTATCTTGCTGTTTTTTGCGAATTTTGCGGTATTTCCCGTTGCTCTGTCGCTGAAACGGACACCGACTGCGAGAATAAGGTCTGATTCCTTCTGAGCGAGAGAGGAAGCGAAATGACCGTGCATTCCCTGCATTCCGAGAAATCTTTCGCAAGTGCTTGGAATTGCGGAAAGTCCCATAAAGGAGCAACCGATATATGCGTCGATCTTTTCTGCAAGCTCCATTATCTCCTTGCCCATTCCGAGACCTGCCGCTCCGCCGCCGATATAGATATAGGGGCGTTTTGCTTCCTTTATGAGAGCAACAGCCTTGTCAATTTCGCTCTGCTTTGCCTTTGGAAGCGGTATCTTCGGAGCTATCTCCTGCATATCAAAATCATACTGCGCTATCTGGATATCCTTTGGAACATCAATAAGCACAGGACCGGGTCTTCCGCTCTTTGCGATGCTGAACGCCTCACGGATGGTGTCCGCAAGATCGGCAATGTCCTTAACTATGTAATTGTGCTTTGTAATGGGAAGCGTAACACCGACGATATCTATCTCCTGGAAGCTGTCTCTGCCAAGCAGGGGACAGGGAACATTTCCCGTAATTGCAACCATCGGCACCGAATCCAGCATTGCAGTTGCGATTCCGGTCACAAGATTTGTTGCACCGGGGCCCGATGTTGCGATGCAAACTCCAACCTTTCCCGTTGCTCTCGAATAGCCATCGGCAGCGTGAGCTGCTCCCTGCTCATGAGCGGTAAGGATGTGATTTATTCTGTCACTGTTTTTATAAAGGGCGTCATAGATATTGAGAACCTGACCGCCCGGATAACCGAAAACATCGGTAACGCCCTGCTCAATGAGGGTATTTACGATGATCTCTGCACCTGTCATCTTCATAATCTTATATAAAACTCCTTATTTGCTTTTTTCTGCATCCATCAGTCTGTTTACCGCACTTACAAGTGCTCTGACGGAAGCCTTGATGATATCATGGCTTATGCCTGTACCCCAATAGATGTTATCGTTATATTTAATGCTCACATAGGAGGCAGCCTTTGAGCTTGCGGTGCCTTCAAGAGCGTGCTGTGTATAGCTTTCAAGGACATAATCAAGTCCCGTGACGGAATGGAGAGCATTTGAAACCGCATCCAGACGGCCGTTTCCGTCGGTGACGATCTCTTTTTCGACACCGTCAATGATAACTGTACTTGTTGCTCTGATATCCTCACCGATATCCTCGTAAATTGCCTTCTTAACCTCAATATTTGTGGTAAGATTGACAAAGTCGCGCATAAAAATATCATAAACCTCGCTTGCCTGAAGCTCTCTGTGCTCATGGTCGGAGATGCTCTTGACATGATATCCGAATGCCTCACGCATTTTGGGCGGAAGCATATGGCTATACTGTGTTTCAAGGATATAACCGATGCCGCCCTTACCCGACTGGGAATTTATGCGGATGACATCCGCCTCATAAACTCTGCCGATATCGGAGGGGTCAATGGGAAGATACGGAACATTCCAGATCTTTGCATCCTTTTCAACTCTGTGCTTCATGCCTTTTGCGATAGCGTCCTGATGCGAGCCGCTGAAGGCAGCAAAAACGAGCTGTCCGCTATATGGCTGTCTTTCGTAGACATGCATACGGGTGACCTTTTCATAGACCTTTGTGATCTCGGGAAGATTTGTGAAATCAAGTCCCGGGTCGATTCCCTGTGAATACATATTGAGGGCAAGTGTGACGATATCAACATTTCCCGTTCTCTCACCGTTTCCGAAAAGAGTTCCTTCGATTCTGTCACCGCCCGCAAGCAGACCCATTTCGCTGTCTGCAACTGCGCATCCTCTGTCATTATGAGGATGGAGTGAAATTATAAGATTTTCTCTGTGCAGAAGATTCTTGCACATATATTCAACCTGATTTGCATAGACATGGGGCATTGAATGGGAAACGGTTACGGGAAGATTGATGATGACCTTATCCTCCTCTGTAGGCTCCCAGATTTTGATGACCTCGTTGCAGATCTCTGCGGCGTATTCCGGCTCTGTGCCCGTAAAGCTCTCGGGAGAATATTCAAACGTTATCTTGCCTTCGCCGTTTTTCTTTGCTTCTTCTCTATATTTTTTGCAAAGCTCTGCGCCGAATTTTGCGATCTCGGTTATCTCAGCCTTATCTCGTCTGAAGACCTGCTCTCGCTGTGCCACAGACGTTGAATTATAGAGATGGACAACAGCGTGCTTTGCGCCCTTTATCGCCTCAAATGTTTTTGCTATAATATGCTCTCTCGACTGTGTAAGTACCTGAATGGTAACATCATCGGGAATAAGATTCTGCTCAATAATAGTGCGGCAGAATTCGTATTCCGTTTCGGATGCTGCGGGGAAGCCCACTTCGATCTCCTTAAAGCCTACCTTGCAGAGAAGCTTGAAAAACTCCAGCTTTTCCTCAAGGCTCATGGGAACGATAAGAGCCTGATTTCCGTCTCGCAGGTCAACGCTGCACCAATACGGGGGCTTTTCGATTATAGTTTTCTTCATCCAGTCCATAGTGACGCCACAGGGGGCGAAGAACTGGGGTGCATATTTTTCTACATTTTTCATGGAAGTTATTTTACTCATTTCTTTAGAGCTCCTTTCAGTCTTTCGGCTGTGACGGATTTTTGCTGTAAAAAAACAAAAAGCTCCTTTACGCAAACAGCCATAAACCTTTGCATAAAAGAGACGAAGATTATATTTATATTCTCCGCGGTACCACTCTGCATTGACGGCTGTGCCGCCCACTCTATGTCCTGTCCATCAACAAGACTTCTCGCTAACGGGAGATCCCGCCCGAGTCTACTGAGCAAAGCATCTTGCCTGCCTTTCGGTCGGGGATTCAGGGAGGAGCAGGACAACACTCCGCATACCGTCTCGCACCGCCCGACGGCTCTCTTTGATGCCTTATGAACCTTTTTCCCATCATAATCGTTACATATATTTTAATAAATAAAAGCAAATTTGTCAAGCAATTTTTTTTAATTTTTGTTATTTTATCGTTTTTGACAAAAAATACAAAAAAAAGAGGCTGTTTATGTGCATCTTTTACACACAAAATGGTGATCGGGCATCTCTATAGCTCGCGATCTGCCTTGTACTGAGCTATAATAGATGCCCGATATTACATTATTTTTTATATCTGCTTATGAACGCTCTTATATTCATCATAATATTTGAAATAAGGGCAAGCGGCGTTTTTCCCCGAAAGAAAGCGTATCATTTCGTCCTCATCAAGTGACATTTTGCAGTAATATGCATCGCAGTCCTCATCGTAATCGTAAAATTCGCAGTCCTCGCAACGGCTCTGTATCTTTTTTGTTGAGGGCAGAGAAGGCTTTTCTCTTTCGCTTTTCGGCACATATTTTGTGCGCATCAAATCATCATTCATCTTTCTTTTTTCCTCCCACAAAAACCAGAAGCTTGCTGAAAACATAATTCAGTATCACAACAAGCACCGTAGCCGGTATTTTTACGACATATTCGCTGAGCTTCATAATATCGAAAAGCAGGAAAACTATCGCCTCCTGAATGAGAAAGGTCGCAATTCTGCTTGATGCAAACCTTATCACCTCAAAAATCACCGACATGCCGCGGGAGCGGCTTTCAAAAACGAAGATCCGATTCGTTATATATGCAAACGCAACTGCCGCCACCCATGCGATTATATGCACCGCATGGATATTGAGCTTTGTGGGATAAAGGGCATATGAAACGAGAAAATCCACTGCCGTTGTGCCAACTCCGAAAGCAAGATAGAGAATTATTTCCTTATTCTTCAGAAAAAGAGCTTTTAACTTCCCAAACATATCAGCCTTCGAGCTTCCATGTGGTACCCTCACGGGAATCCACAAGAACAACACCTTTTTCGGAGAGGTAATTTCTGATCTCATCGGCTCTTGCAAAATTCTTTGCCTTCTTCGCCTCTGCTCTCTCGGCTATCAGCTTTTCAACCTCTGCGGCAAGATCGTTGTCGGCTGCGGGGGCGGCATTTTTCAATTTTTCCGCATGAGAGATAAGATCAAGGGTGAGAACTCTGTCAAAATCCGCAATGAGTGCAAGCTTTGTTTTATCGTTTGTGTCAGCCTTCAAAACATCATAAAGCGCTGTAATTGCAAGGGAGGTATTGACATCATTATCAAGCGCATCGGTAAAGCTCTTTTTAAGCTCTTCAAATTTAGCCGAATCTACCTCGCCCTCGTTTTTAAGCTGCGCAATTCTTGCGACGAGCTTTTCAAATGCCTGCGAAGCATTGTCGAGATTTTCATAGGTGAAAACAAGCGACTTGCGGTAATGAGAGCCGAGGCAGAAGAAACGGTAAGCCTTCGGATCATATCCCTTTGATTCAAGGAGCGAAACTGTCAGAAATTCGCCCTTGGATTTTGACATTTTGCCGCTGTTCGTGTTGAGATGAAGCACATGGAACCAATAATTGCACCATTTGTGACCGAGATAAGCCTCGGACTGTGCGATCTCGTTTGTGTGATGGGGGAATGCGTTGTCGATTCCTCCGCAATGGATATCAAGATCCTCGCCAAGATGCTTCATCGAGATGCAGGAGCATTCGATATGCCAGCCGGGATATCCGACTCCCCAGGGAGAATCCCATTTCAGTGCCTGATCTTCAAATTTAGACTTTGTGAACCAGAGAACGAAATCATTCTTGTTCTTCTTGTTATCGTCTGCCTCAACGCCTTCTCTGACGCCAACCTCAAGATCGTCCTCATCAAAATTGTTGAAAACATAGTATTCCTTCAGCTTCGAGGTGTCAAAATAGACATTTCCGCCCGCAAGATAGGCATAACCCTTTTCGATAAGCCCCTCAACAACTTTGATAAATTCATCAATGCAGTTTGTGGCAGGCTCAACAACATCGGGAGTTTTGATGCCCAGCTTTTCGCAGTCTGCAAAAAATGCGTCGGTATAGAACTTCGCTATCTCCATAACGGTCTTGTGCTCACGCTTTGCGCCCTTGACCATCTTGTCCTCGCCCTCATCCGCATCGCTTGTGAGATGTCCGACATCGGTGATGTTCATAACTCTCTTAACATCATAGCCGACATAGCGAAGATATTTTTCAAGCACATCCTCCATAATATAGGTGCGCAGATTGCCTATGTGGGCAAAATGATAGACCGTCGGGCCGCAGGTATACATCTTCACCTTTCCCGGCTCGTTCGGAACAAATTCTTCCTTTTTCTTTGTAAGTGAATTATAAAGCAGCATTTTTATTTCTCTGTCCTTTCGGTATTCTCATCATTTATTTTCTTTTCAAGCTCTGCGATCTTTTCCGCAAGACGCTTAAGCTCATTTGCAACAGGGTCGGGAATATGCACCTGGTCAAGGTCATCAATCTTCATGCCTTCACGGCGCACCACCTTTGCGGGAATGCCCACCGCTGTGCTGTTATCGGGGATTTCGGTGAGGACAACGGCACCTGCCGCAACCTTCGTGTTATCTCCGATCCTCATGGGACCCAGCACCTTTGCGCCTGCGCCCACCATAACATTATTGCCAAGAGTTGGGTGTCTCTTTCCAACATCCTTACCTGTTCCTCCGAGTGTCACTCCCTGATAGATCATGCAGTCATCACCGATCTCTGTGGTCTCTCCGATAACAACGGCAGCTCCGTGGTCGATAAAGAGCCTCTTTCCAATGGTTGCACCGGGATGGATCTCGATGCCTGTGAAAAATCTCGCTATCTGGCTGACCGCTCTTGCGGAAAAATAATGCTCGGTGAGATAAAGCTTGTGTGAAACTCTGTATGCAAGAATCGCATGAAGTCCCGAATAAAGAAGCAGCACCTCTGCATTGCTTTTCGCCGCAGGGTCACGCTCACGGAAGGTGTTTACTTCCTCCATCACGCTTTCTGCGGCCTTTTTTGTGTTCTCGGGCAAATTTGCAAGTGTCTTTGCGCCTTTGCCGATGTTTTTTGCAGTCCTTTTTCCGATGACTGCTGCCTTCTCAGCAAGAGCATCAATATCTCTGATGAGGGCGTTTGTGTCGATCCTGATCTTCATATCTACTCCAAAATCCAAAATGGAGATGCCGAGAATGAAAAAGCCTCCGTACCCATAAGGTACAGAGGCGCAATATGCACGGTTCCACTCTGCTTACCGTCCTTGACGGCATCTCATAAGCCTTTAACGCAGCAATGCGACCGAGCCTAATGATGACATATCACTTTCGGCACGGGGTCTCCCGGAGGCACAAGCCGCTCCTGCGTGACCGTCGCTCTCAGCCTATGACGACAGCTCTCTTTCAGGCGGTGTTCGGTTTCTTTCCGTTCAATGACCGTTTTTAACATTATATACGACTTTTTCGATTTTGTAAAGAGGTTTTTGAAAAAAATTGTTCTAAAAGAGATTTTTTTGATAAAAATTTGTTTTTATATACAAAAAATAGACTTCGGACCTAACAAATATCGAAAAAAACACTTGACACAAATAAATTTTGGTGATATAATAACATGGAAATATAATCGGATGAACATTGCATTTTATGAATAATGAAGTGAAAAACATGAAAAATAAAAAATTTTCTTTTGCAAGGCTTTCAAAGGGCGCACTCGTTGCTCTCATTTGTATCCTTGCCGTTGTCATTATTCTGGCAGGCGCGCTTGTGGGAGCGTTTTTCGCACTCAAAACCGCCGGAAAAGCCTCGCTCTCGGATAGAAGAGACGATGAAGTGAAATATGAATTCGATCCCAATGCTATAACCTTTGAGGGTAAAAGATATACACCGAGAAATGACCTCACGACCTTCCTTTTTATGGGAGTTGATACAGGAAAAATCGAATATATGGCTGATAAGTGGATGGATTATTGGTTGGATGTTATTACATCTTCCGGCGAAAGAACCTACGAAGAAGCTTATGACGATCTGCTCGAAAATCTGAAAACGCAAGGGGTTGGCGAATCATTTTTGAATGAGGAGCTAATAGCCTCGGGGCAAGCAGATGTTCTGCTTCTTGTTGTTCTTGATGAAAAAGCCAAAAAAGCCGATATAATTTCCATTGACAGAAACTCAATGTCCTATTTTGAGGCATTTGATCCTGCCGGCAACAGCATGGGAGTTTCCGAGGCACAGCTTTGTCTTGCGTATTCTTACGGAGATGGAGCACATGACAGCTGCAAAAAAACCGTTAGCGCTGTTTCGGATTTTCTCTACGAGATACCGATCCATGCTTATTATTCCATGAAATACATGGCGATAAGAGAGGTCAACGATGCGGTCGGCGGAGTTGAGGTCGAGATCAAGGATGATATGACCGTGGTGGACGAACGACTGGTGCTCGGTGAAAGAGTTCTTCTTGACGGAGAGCTTGCGGAGAAATATCTTACTGCCCGTCAGAATGTCGGAAACGGTTCAAATGAAGAAAGACTTTCGCGGCATAAGGAATATATAATGTCTTTTATAGGCAGTGCGGTAAAGGCTGTGAAAAAAGATCTTGGGCTTCCCTTTGAGCTTTATAACAAAATTGCGGATAACAGCGTGACCGACCTTTCGGTAGATGAGATCGTTTATCTGGCAACCCTTGCCACGGAGCTTGAAATTTCCTTCCATTCGATAGATGGAACGACCGATACAAGCGGTTCGCTTGATGAATTCAGACCCGATGAGGATGCTCTTTGGCAGATGATACTTGATACTTTCTATATTTGTGAGGAATAAAATAAATGGAGAATAGTGAAATCACAAAGGGCAGGACGAGGAAAAAAAGTCTTGTTCTTTGGGTGATCATTTTCATTGTTTTCGTGCTTGTTGCGGCTGCCTGTATCGGTGTGTGGGTATATCACATGGTGCTTAGGCGTGCAATGAGCGAGCTTTATGACGAGGCAAGAGCCCCCATTGAAGTGTTTTCTCCGCCAAGTCTCGGAGAAAATATCGGAGAAGCAATTTCCGGGATCCTCGGTGCTCCCGATAAGATAACTGAAGAGGATAAAAAGCTCTCACCGCTTGCGAGGATTAATTTTGATCTATTGAAGCAAACATCTCCCGATGTTTATGCGTGGATAGAGATTCCGGATACCGATATCGCCTTTCCCATCGTTCAGCACCCGAAAAACAACAGCTATTATCTCAGGCGTGCAATTAACGGTGCTTATGATGTTACAGGGTGTGTCTATACACAAAATTATAATGCGAAGGATTTCACCGACAAAAATACCGTAATTTATGGTCATTATATGGATGACGGAACAAAATTCGGCCCACTTCTATACTATATGGATAAAGATTTTTTCGATTCACATCGAAGAATTGATATCTATACGGAAAAGGAATGGTTCACCTATGAGATTTTTGCGGCTGTTCCCTTTAATACAAGACATATTCTCAAGTCATATAAGGGAGAAGGAGATCCTCATAGAGCCTTTCTTGAAGAGGCACTTTCGGTTTCTGATGCCCGTGCGATAATTATGAAGGATGAGGAGATCGACCCGAAAACCGATAAGATCATCACCCTCTCCACCTGCCTCAAAACAGACACAAGAAGATATCTTGTTCTGGCAAAGCTTGTGAAATCACAATTATGTGAATAATTTAAAAATATATTTTTTACTTAAAAAGGAGAAAAATCATGAAAAAACTCGTTTCCCTTCTCGTTCTCACAGCTCTCGTTCTTTCTTCCATGGCTGTTTGCGTTTCCGCAAACGGAAGCCCTAAGGGAGAGATCACAAAGGCAGTTGAGGCTAATCCCACAGTAGTTGATGCAGACGGCAATGCTGTTACAGACATCGACACAACAGGCGGCGCACTCACAAAGCTTACTCATCACGAGGAAGAGGCTCACTATGTTCCCGATGAGGATCAGTTCCATGAGCATTTCGGTCACACATATGATGACTATAAGTTCTATGGTTCCTTCGACCTCAGACTTACAGAGCATGGTAAGAAGGTTGTTGGTAACGGTAAGCTTACAGGTATCGAGCTTACTATCAACATTCCCGGCATGACAGCTGCAAACAACCCCACAGTATTCTATTTTGATGTTGAGCATGATATCTACCACATCATCAAGAATATCAGAGTTGAAGGCTCCACCATCACATTCATGGCAATGCCTCTTACAGCAGCAAATGACGAGGCTGCTCTCGCATCCCTCGATGCTCTCACAGTAACAACACTTCTTACTGCAAATGAAACAGTTCAGGTTTCCGATACAGACATCGGTCACTATGGTGTTATCTACACAGGTGCTATCACATCTCCTGCAACAGGTGTTCCCACCGCTGCATTTGTGATCGTTCTCGTTGTAGCTCTTGCAGGTGCTGCATTCGCAGGCAAGAAGATCTTTGCAAAGTAATTTGAAAGAATAAAGATAAGCTGCCCCAAAGATTTGGGGCAGCTTTTTTGCTTGCATTTTTTAAACAGGAATTTGTCGAATAGTAAGGTTTTCTGGGGGATAGTATGAGGAAATTGTTTATCTGAGAAGAAGTTAGTTACTGTTTAGCGCCTCATGCCGGCGGGCACTTCCTTTGGCCCGCCCCAAAGGAAGCAAAAGTCTCCCAAGGCGTTCCCCCTTGGGTATCTCCCTTTTTAAGTCTAAACCAACGCAGACAAAAAACT
>JAFXAN010000164.1 GCA_017517035.1 Clostridia bacterium | reverse complement strand
TTGTTGTTTCATATTTTCCTCCAAAAATAAAATTAGCTAAACATCAAACTCCTGTTGTGTTTAGCTTCTAATTATAATATGAAAGAAAACAACAAGTCAAAAAAAGGCCTTTTCACTATCTGTAAGCAAAATTATTTCAGTCAAATGAATTATATTTAATCAAAAAAGAGTAAACAGCACTATTATAAGCGCGGTTTACCCTTTTGGATAAAAAATTTTTTCAGTAAGTTAAATTGTAATTGTGTAATTCCTTTAAATCTTTATACAAATCGTCAAGTTCTCTGTGATCGATAAGCTCTGCGCGAACAAAGCGATAAAGCATAGAACGCAAGCCTTGCACAGGAGATGAGAGCAGATGCGCACCAAAATATAGACTTATCTTATTTTCAACGTCAACCGCCAAATAAGCACAAGCAGCACCGCCCCAACCGAAATCAACGTATCGTTTATCCCCCATCGGACATCTGACACCAAGCCCATATCCGTGCGTTGACGATGACCAATATGTCCGCTTTTGCAAATCGGTCAAACGGTCTGTCATCGTCCGTTTGTATTTCTCTTATTGGAAAAGGACAGCTCTTTATTAAATTCACAAGGAAACGCACTGAACTGTCTGTGCTGTGTTCCTCATACATTTCTCTGTATGTCCAGCGAGTACATTCATCAACTGCGGTGTACTGATAGAATTTTTGCCCATGTGTAACACAATAAGAGGGTACAAACTTTACGTCCACCTGTACCTTTTGACCGGGATATTCTGCTCTTGTATAAGGCTTATTTTTCCTTGCTGTACGCTTTTTGATCTCCGGCTGCACCCATTTGCGCACTACCTTTACCAAGCTTGTATAGCTTCGTGTGTACCCGCTTTTGCGCAATGAATCCCAAAGAAGCATCATATCGTCTTTGTATCGGGGATAACGGCGTAAGATCATTTCTTTCTCTTCTGCTGTGTGTTCATTTGGATGATGATGCGGACAATGGCTCTTTTCGACTAAGTTGTGCCAACTTTTTCCGTCCCACTTCCTTTTCCATTCGTATATCGCTTGTCTGCTCCTTTTGAACCGTATACTCGCTGCTGTCACTCCATTTTTTAACGAATATTTCAAAACCCGTTGACGAAAGTGGGCTTCTGATGTTATAATATTCATTGGAAATAGCTCCTTTGTGATTTTTTGGTTTTGTGGTTATTACCATTATATCACATCTGGTCGCTATTTCCTTTTTTATTGTCACCTATCAATTGTATCATAACAACTAAAATGGTCAGAGAATTGATGCGTGATATGGGGCTTGTTAGTATTCGTCAAGTGTCCAGGAGTCTTTATGCCGATGAAGCTCGAAAGCATAAGAATTATTTGAATCAAGAATTTGATCCCGATGCACCAAACAAGGGTTGGGTAAGCGACATCACGTATTTTAAGTGTAACGAAAAATCTTATTATATTTGCGTTATCATAGATTTGTATGCGCGAAAGGTTATCGGCTTCTTTCTTTGCTTCTATGAAAAGAGAGGAACTTTATAGAAAGAAATATCGAACCGAAACCGACTTGTACCAAGCCATAGATGATTACATAGAGTTTTATAACACACGCCGCCCTCATTCGAAGATACAATACAAGACTCCTGAACAAAAAGAACGGGAATATTCGGTGACTTGCGGGACAATTGAACTCGAATAATCTAACTGTGGGGGCGAAAGTAATGTTTTGATTTTGGCTTTTCGTAAAATTCAAATTTTTCTATTTTCGAGTCCGATTGAAAAATGAAAAATGCGCCCCTGAAAAGCCGCATAAAATAAGGGATTATAATGAAAACACCATTGTCATTCGAACTTTAGGGGTTCGGATTTCAATGGTGTATTCAAGTCAAATGGAGTTCAGTTTGTCACTTCTCACTGCGTCATGGGTGATCTGTATGGACTTGAATGCTGAGCATGATAGTTTGTTATAAACACAGGCATATAAGATATCTATAAGCGTTATCTGACCCTGAATTAGGGGGAAATCGAGATCAATATATTTGTTTGAATCTCTTACCGTTGTACAGAGGCTGACGTTTGAGAGGTGCGCCAGCGGAGAATCAACAAAGTCACATACCGAAACAACGCTTATGTTTTTTTGACGAGCAATGCGCACGGTTTCTATAATGTTTTTGGTACGTCCAGATGACGAAATAGCAAAAATCAGGCTGTTTTTGTCAAGTTGGGATGTTCTCATTTTAGCAATCACAGGGTCAACATCAAATGAGCATGAAGGCTTTACGCGAAAGAACTTTGTATAGGCGTACCGGGCGGTTACGGCAGAGGTTCCTACGCCAACAAATTGGATATGCGAAGCGTTTTTTATAAGAGTCACCACCTGCTCCAGATCGTCAGTTGAGATAAGCCGACCGCAGTTTGAGACAATGCTTGACGAGTACTCGCATATGCGCTTGTTAAGCTCGTTAAAATCAAGGTTGGTGTCAATATTGGTTGCAGAATCAATATCGGGGGAGCTATCGGTATTTTCCATTTCCTTAGAGAAAATTTTTTTGAACTCCTTAAAACCCGAAGCACCAAGACGTTTAAAAAATCGGCAGACGGTAGCATAACCTGTTTGGGTATTTTCTGCCAGCTCCATCAGCGTCATATTTGCTACGCTGCTGCGGTTCGAAAGGATATAATCGGCTATTTTACCGTCTGATCTATGGCTCTTTTTTCTTATATCCCCAAGGCGAATCATGTAGAGCATATTTTTTGACATGTTTTATCTCCTTTTTTGAGGTAATATTGGCGAACAAAGTATGTATCACATTAATTTTAGCATAAATGATACAAAATGTCAACAATGTATCGAAATTATTTTCTCAAACCTGTCTTGTGATATTGAAATGTATCACAAAAATGTGATATAATATAGGTGAAAAAACACATGAAAGGACGTTATTATGGACAAAACGTTTTCTTGGCTTGCAGGAGGGGTTCTTTTTGACCGCTTTTCCAAGGTCAGAGATAATTTTTACAAAAAAATAGACGAGAATATTCACGCAGACACCTATCGCGGCGATGAACATGAATTGACATATGCTGAACCCGAATTTACGGGCAAATTTATGGATATCTGCGCCAGATACTACGAGCGCGAGGGCGATGAAAGAGCCTTGCGGAAAGGGATGGCGGTGGTAACCTCCATAAAGGAGAATATAAGAGATGACGGCTATCTCGGTATGCTGGGCGATGGCAACGAGCTTAAAATGTTCTCTGTCTGGAATCAGTCCTTCACACTCTACGGTCTTACAAGAATGTATGAAGCAACAGGCGATGAATCTATAAAGGCTCTTGTGATAAAGGCGGCCAACTGGATATACAACACCTTTACGGGCGAGGAACCCCCAGATATTCTTGATGCTCTCAACAATGGCAGTCAGCATATAACTTGCCTTTACTCAATGCTTAAAGCTTACATGGTAACGGGAGATGTTAAATATCTTGAATTTGTGGGCAGAGTTATCGACTATTGCGAGACCACTGATATGAATCTGCTTTCCTTTGACGATATTCTCACGCTCCGTTCCCAAAAAGGAATTGAGATGATAGTGATTTATTTAGGGGTGCTGAAGTATGGTCTTATTACCGAAAACAGCAAAGCGATAAAGGCGGCAGAGCGTTATTTTGAGCAGATTCGAGACACTCAGATACGAAATACGGGCAACGGCACAATTGTGGAAAGCTGGCGTGAAAACGGAAACGCGGCAAGATTTATGCCCACCGAGGAAAAGCCCAACGAGACTTGCGTCGCGGTGGGAATTATTGAACTTGCCACGCTTCTCTTTCACGTGTTCCCCGAGGCAAAATACCTTGACGTTATTGAAAAGACGCTCTTTAACCACATGTGTGGTTCACTTGAAAAATCGGGTAGCGACTTTGCATACTATCAGGGCAACTTCGGACGCAAAATTTACCGAACGGCGGGCGGAATGTACCAATGTTGCCGTTACCGCGGATTTACACTGTTTTCCTATCTCAACGATATGCTATACTACTACAATGATGAAACGCTTATTCCTATGGTCTACACCTCGTCAAGATTTGAGCGCGACGGTGTGAAATGCATACAGACCACCGACTACCCAAAGTCTGGTGAAATCAAGTTTTCTGTCAAGTCAGAACACCCTATAAATCTCAAGCTTCGCGTTCCAGAGTGGTGTGACAGCCACAAGCTGAGCCTTAGCGCTGAGCTTGTGGACGGTTACCTTACTGTGGAGCTGCCCGCAGGAGAGAGCGAAATTCTGCTCTCGCTTGAAGAAAAGGTTGTTATAAACAGCCACGAAATAGACGGCAAGCCCTATCTTTCTGTGAATTACGGACCACTTCTTTTGGCGCACGATACCCATTTTGGCGGTGAACTGTGTCAGGAGCTTTCCGTTGACGCCGAATTTAAGCGTGCGGAGGCCGGCTGCGAGGCTATTGTGCGCCTTGATAGCAAAGAAATGACTCTTGTAGACTTCGCCTCGGCCGGAGGAAACGACCCAGAAAATGACACATATACGGTATTTATACCGAGAAAGTGAATTGAAGTATTAACTTATCCAAAATAGATATCAAAAAGGAGAAATTTATGAAGCTTAAATATTCCGTATTTCTTGGGAACGTAGGGCATTGCTTTGACCGCTACTGCCCCGAATACTCAAAACCCTTTACACTTGGTGAGCTTTTTGACCGCGCGGCGACCATAGAGAAGCTTGACGCGGTTGACCTTGTTATGGATCTAAACATGCTGGAAAAACGCGAGGAGATAAAGACGCACCTTGCCCGCACGGGGCTTAAGGTAGGATCGCTTGCAGTTGACACTTTCGCAAATCCCCTCTACAAGAAAGGAAGTCTTTCTTCCACAGAACCCGATGTGAGAGACCGCGCCCTTAAGGACGCCAAGACAGTTATTGACTTTGCCGTAGAGCTTGGCTGCAAAATAGTCACCCTTTGGCCGGGACAGGACGGCTACGACTACATTTTCGCCGCAGACTACATAGTTGAGCGTCAGCTCTTTCAGGACGGAGTGGAGGAGCTTTGCCGCTATAATCCCGACGTTATAATCACTCTTGAGTACAAAATAAAAGAGCCCCGCACCCACTCCTATATCAGCACTGTAGGCTCAACGCTTCTCATGATTGAGAAAATAGGCTTACCCAACTGTGGCATAGCTCTCGACTACGGTCACGCTGCCCTTGGCTACGAGACGGCGGCTGAGGCTGTGGCAATGTGCAAGATGTACGGCGACAGGCTTAAACACATTCACATCAACGATAACTACCGTCTTTGGGATGATGATATGATAGTGGGTACAGTTCATACTCTTGAGTATCTTGAGTTCTTCTACTGGCTTAAGCGCACGGGATTTAACGGCTATCTTGTAATCGACCAGTTCCCATACCGTGAGGACGGACGCGACGCGGTTGCCGAAAGTGCCGAGTGGCTTGACGTGCTTCAAGATGCGGCAAACCGCATTGATGACGCCGAGGCAGAGCAAATTCTTGCCAAGCGCGACGGTGTTGCGGCAAGCAAATTCATGAGAAAGATTCTTTTCGGAGGCAACAAATAATGAAGTTCGATTTTAAAGATTCGCCCGTTATAAGAGAGCTGGGCGCTTCGGCTGACAATATGTACCGCCTTGGCTGGAACGAGCGAAATGGAGGAAATATCAGCATTCTTCTTGATGATGAGGACGTTCTTCCATATATAGATCCTACGAAAATCATTCGTGACCTGCCATTGGCAGTGGAATTTCCCCAGTTTGCGGGCAGATATTTCGTGGCAACGGGTACGGGAAAGTATTTTAAGAATATTTCGAGAAATCCGGAAAACTGCGTTGGACTTATAAGAATTTCCGACGACGGCAAACGCTCGCATCTTCTTTGGGGCTTTTCGGACGGAGGATGCTACACCAGCGAGATTGTGATGCACCTCGGAGCACACAAGGAGCGCCTTGCGCAGAACCCCGACCACAGAGTGGTAATGCACGCTCACCCCACCAACACAATTTCTATGACACATATACATAAGTGGGATGAAATTGAGTTCACACGCACCCTGTGGCAGATGTGCACAGAGTGCATAGTAATCTTTCCCGAGGGAGTCGGTGTGCTTCCGTGGATGGTGAGCTCCAGCCCCGAAATCGGTCTTGCGTCGGCGGAGAAGTTCCGCGAGTACCGTATACTTATCTGGGCGCTTCACGGCTGCACCGTTACCGGCACGTCGCTTGATGAAGCATTCGGACTTATGGAGACTGTGGAGAAGGGGGCTGACATATTCATTCGCATAGCGAAAAACCCTAACCGCAGCACGGGAATTGATTCCAATATGCTCAAGCAGGTAGCTCAGGCATTCAATCTTACTATCAAGAAAGGCTATCTCGATTAACACCTCACGCCGCCTTGCCGGTGGGGGATTTGCGAATTCGCTCACAAGCAGGATGCAGGACCGAAAATAATCAATGCAATACGAAAACGTTGGATAGACACCAACGTTTTCTCTTTTTGGAGCAAGATGTCGCAGATTTGAATCCTGTTTTTTTATTGGTAAAAATTAAAAATCAGTGGTAAAACTCTGGTAAATTGAGTGCTTTTTCGTCTTTTAAAGTCCGAAAAGTCTTTATTTATAAGGGTTTTATCAGTCGATAGGTTTCATTGTGGGGATCAAGTCCCTGTGCGATAAGATCCTGGCGGAGTTTTTCAACGCCGTCCTCAAACTTTTCGCCAATGAAGCGCAAGAACACGAGCGTGAGCATCATATCGCGCTTTTCAAAGAACGAGCCCGAATTGCGCGCCGCACGCAGTATATCACGACACTTGAACAGTATCGAATCAAGATTTATTTTTTCTTCAACTTTTTTCTTTGCCATGGTTGGTTTATTCCTTTGCTTTTTTATTGTTTATCTCCGTCTCTAAATTTGATATTCCATCCATAATCGCCTCAAAGCTCGGCTTATCGCCAAACAGCATATTCTGCATATGCTCATAGTCATCGCGGAGATTATCGAGATTATGATCGGGTGGCATCAAACGCATTGTACCCCGCTTGGCGAGGTCGTATCTTGCCCACGGGCAGCGGTAAAACTTATCCTTAAAATCCACAACGCGAGTTAAAAGGGCATTATCCGCAAGTGCGTTGTCTTTCACTTCGGTCTGCATCATACGGTAAAGATCGTAATAATGCCTTGAATATCTTGTCGGGAAGGGTCTGTCCTCCGAGCGAAACGCTTCTCTATGTAGGATCGTAACCTTTTCCCAAAAAGTTCGCTCGGGTAGGACAGTTAAAATTTCGGTAGTCGGTTGCGTAAATACACGTGCGTACTTCTCTGCTGCATATGGCGTGATGTTCGCCGTTTTTACCGGGGTCCACGCAGCAAGTGCGCCTATTTCAAGCCTGATCTCTTGGAGAATCGACATATCCGAAAAATTATTCGGGTATGCAATCTTCACAGTCTGCGCATCATCGGAATCAATAAAGCATTTCACTCCGTCGCCAAGCTCGGAAGTAAGGTCGGCAGAAATAGCAGGCAAAAATGTATCACGAAGGAATTCTTCGGCTCTCTCATTTGCTTCTTTATTGAAAATATCCTGTTTCGTGTTGCTGCGTTCTTCCCACGGCTCGTTAATTCCATAGCCGAGAACTCGCCAATCAAGGATCAAGTCAATGTCTTCGGAAAAACGCTCAATGAGTCCGTAGGCTTTTGAAAGACTTGTACCGCCCTTAAAAGCAAGATTGACATTCCAAGCACAACGGTGGAAAAGGTAGTCAAGCATATAGCAGACCCAAAAATCTTTTTCAATGATGGCTTCGCTCATGCCCATCTTGGCGGCTGTATTACGGAACAGCGCCTCGCGGTCACGTGCAGGTATCGTTGCTATATTTCTCATTTTGTCCCTCCGCAAATTTCTTTTATGATGTCGTAGATCCACGACGTTGCATATTTGGCTTCTGTAAACATTGTAGTTTTTTCTTCATCTGTAGTTGTTGACGCAATTTTATTTATAATCTCAGCAGTAATATTTTCTTTACCGAGTGCTTTCAAAGCTTGAATGACGAGTGCAGTCTTGTATGATACTTTTGAAATCTCTTTATTTGTCGTACGCTTGAACTTGATAATTGTGTTGCCGTAGGTATATTCCTTATATGTTCCGTCGCTGACATATAGCCAAACAGCAGGAACTTGCGTGGATAGTCCGAGCATATTCAGAGCAGTATCACCACAAGGAACGATAGTCCAACCGAATTTCCTTGCCAAAGCGTGCGCTACCATATCGGGCGAAGGCTCAACATACTCACCTAAAAATTCATTATAATCGGGATGTTCATAAACGCCGAAAAGGATCCTACGGATAAGTCCAGCTTCTTCCAAGCGAAGAAGTGCCTTGTTCGCAGCATCCGATGATGCCAAATCCGTAAAGTCCGACGTCAAAAAAATCGTACCTTTGGGCGAATTACGAATTCGTTCTTCAATTTGATTCAAAGATATATTACGTTTCATACAATCACCTCGTCGGATATATTATACACTAATTCCGACGAAATATCAATATGTTTTTTAAAAATATCTCCTAAAATAGCAAAAAATCCGAAACCATCGCCGATTGGCGACATTTTCGGATTTTTCTTTTTGGTGTCCCTAAAGTGGGATCTATTACGGCCTAAGGTGGCTATGTATCACATATAAATATTATCCTGCTCCTCAAGCCATAGATCGACATCATATTCGGTGATCGGGGTTATGCTTTTACATTTTTTTTTCAGCGATCTTCGGGTTTCAGCATCGAAAAGATGCCATTTCGGTTCGCAATCAAAGCATAGAAAAAAGTCTCCGTCTTTTGTTTTCCAGATGGACTCCGTCATATATACGCACGCAGCCCCAAAGTCTGAAGAAATGTCGCTGAAATAGCACAGCTCAGAATTTTTTGTATCATAAACCTTACCTCTTATAGTTCTTTTCATACCGTTTCCTTTCGTAATAGTGGGTACCGGTTGTTTGAGCACAGTGCCCGAACAACCGGTTTATAGAGAGAAAAACAACAGACCTTTTATTGGTGTTAGTTTTATAGAGGAGGAATCAGAAAGATCTCCGGGAGAAAAGGTCTGATAATACTCCAATTATTGAAAATCTTTCCATCATTAGTATGACTGAAAACAGAGGCAAATAATTTTCTCATTCAAAAACTTTTTTTCCAAAAACAATTCTCTCATATTAAGTGTAGCGACAGACCGCTACGCTTTTTTATTTTGGTTTCTGTCATAATGAAAATACAAGAAGTCCGTCACTGCACAAATCATATCCAAGATGCTAATCAAAGCCCTCGGCAGAGCGAACAAGCATCGTCGCAAGACGTATGCGTAGTGAGTACGCCTCTTCTTTGAAGCGAGCGAGGCTGCCGCGATGATTTGCCTTCTCCTCTTCTCCGCAAATCGAGCGGCAGTCTTGCCTCCGAATGCTGCTTGCAGCATTGGGATTTCACCTGAAAAGGACGAGGCGTCAGGGACAAAAATCTCAAAAGAAAGGAGGGATAGAGATGAGTTTTGCGATTATGAGGTTTTCTAAAATTAAGTCACTTTCGACCTTCTGTGCTATTGAAAGGCACGCAAAGGAAAGAAACAGATTAAAGCACCGCACAAGACCCGAAAACACCGCCACCATCATCAACAACAAACACTATGACAAAGATACGTCTCTTGTTGACAGATTCAAGCAGGCAACAAATGGGATAAGCTACAGGAAGGATGCTGTTCTTGGCTTGGAGTTTGTTTTTGCCTATTCGCCCGAAGCGGAAGGAACTTTTTCCGAACGTGAGTGGATCAAAAGCAATCTGAAATGGTTAAAAGACACATTTGGTGACAGCAAAAATATTATTCATTTCAGATTTGACCGGGACGAGTCTCACAATCACTGCCATTGCATAGTAATACCGATACACAACGGCAAATTGTCTGCAAGACATTTCATAAACGGCAAATATGCGTTAAGTCATTTGCAGGATACTTACGCTGAAGAAATGAAAAAATTCGGTCTTAAACGAGGTACACGGTTCATTGACGCACCTGAGATACCGACAGCCCGTCATAAAAGCTTAAATGAATACTACAAAGAAGCAAGTCAGATTAAAAACAAAATTTTTGAAGAAGAAAGGAAATGAAAAATGAAACAGATCACGCTTAACAATTATTATGACAAGCTCACACAAAAGCAGAAAAAGAAATTCAGAGAGAAGAAGGGGATGCTCTGCTACTATGAGTGGTTTGAAACTCTTGTAGACGATTGCACCCCCGAAGAAATCGGTTATATATTTTTAGGACTGTTACATTATGACCGTTTCGGCGGCTCTGTGGAGCTACCGGATTTTATTGCTGAAAAACTGAATTCCGACCGAGCTCTCAAAATGACTTTCACTATATTCATGGACAAAACCTGTGCGGCAAGCCGCGATTGGATAAACAAACATAAGCTCCACTCCTGTGATGAGGACGAAGAAGCCATTGAAGCCGTAAAAGAGTGGGCAGAAAAATCAAAAATCAGTACCCAAGATACGGACGATGATATACCTTTTTAACCTGTCTGCGGTCACAGACCGCAAATCCGCAGTCTCACACTGCAAGCAGGCAGAGAGTAACAGAGCAGAACAGAGCGTCACTGAGAAGAGCATTGCGGAGAGTGCAGAACAGTGCGTGCAGAGCGAGCATAGAAGAGAGAGCTTATAAAAAAAGTTAATTATGAATAATTTACTATTTATATGATTTTTTCATCAATTTCATTGATATTGGTATAAACGGTGATTTTTTGATTGTGGCAAGATGAGATATCATGTATTGAACGGTGGTTGATGCATCGATGAAAATTGTACTTCCCGGATTTACAAGTGAAGCGGCTTTTGCGGCTATCAGGCTTTTTTGCTCGGTTGCGATGGCGGCTAACGATCTTGGGCGGATTTAAAGCCAATACCGATTCAGCTATTTTTTGACATGATATCTTCTCCAATCTGCTCATATGAGCATAAAATGGTGCATCAAGACGCACATAAGTGGATATATGCCGTTTTGGGGTTCATATATTGAATTCTTTGCTCATTTATGATATCATATTATCATAAAATTGTCCTTACTTGATTTTACGGCTAAACGCCTTAAAATAATAATACACAAAGTTTTTTGAAAGGAACACCCACACATGAAAAAGACAAACATTAGATTGCTTCATACTTTTGTTTTGGTTCTTGTTTTTGCGGCTCTTATGGCTGTTGCGGCTTTTGCGGCGACTCCTGGCACGGGCTACTGCGTAAATAACGAAAACAATCAGACAAATATTAAGTGGACAATGGAAGAAAACGGAGTTCTCACATTTGAGATCGACGCTGTTGCAACCGACAAAGTGAAGACCACCGCTCTTTACGGAAAAGACCCGGTAACGGGCGAACTAAACGGTTGGAACCAATGCCTTCCTACCTTTGCCGAGGCTGTTAAGATCGTTGTTGGCGACGGCATTACGGAAATCGCCGGCTTCTCTGCATTGCCCAAGCTCCAGCAGGTTGAGATACCTACCTCTCTTGTAAAACTAAACCAGGCTACATTTGAGTGTAGCCGTGCGCTTCAGTCTGTTTATATCAGAGGAACAGACCCCATAGTCGGCCTTTTCGACTTCTCAAATATCGTTTTCTTTGGCAGCTACTGCTGCGACGGTAACTCGAAGATGACAAATGTCATCCTCAACCCCAATCTTACGGGTGTGATCACCACAGAGGTGTTCAAGGATAATAATCTTACAGAGATCGAAATTCCCGCAGGTGTCACTCTTATCAAGAACAAAGCGTTTATGCAGACGTACAGCCTTAAGGTTATAACCATTCTCGGTATGGAAACAATACTTGAGTCCGACGATGTTTTCAATAGCAACTCCACTTGCCCTGCTATCAAGGCTAAGGCAGGCTCAAAGGCGGCTGAATTTGCAAAGGCAAACGGCTATACCTTCATCGACCTTGACACAGGAGAGGAAACAAAGGGGACAAAGCCCGCGCCCGGTGAGTCTTCAAATGATGGTTCCTCGGGCGGTACACCCACCCCCTCCGCAGGTCTTCCCGAGTTCAACCATGACGGCGCAACTGTTTGGGGGCATTCCTCAGGTAAGTACAACGGTGGTGACATCATCAATACATATTGGGCTTACTATCAGGACACAAAGACGCTTGAATTTGTTTCTGCAACAACAAATTATAACGAGACGGGTACTCTCAGCAATGTAGATAAAGACGGTCAGTCCTGGAGCGAATATAAGGAGGAAATCGAGCATATCATCGTTGGCGATTATATCCATAAGATTTCCGCAAGTGCTTTCATGAATTATCCCGCACTTATCGATGTTCGTATGGGCAAAACTGTTAATCAGATCGACGGAGATGTTTTCACCGGATGTGCTAATCTTACAACTATTTGGAGAAACGGTCAAGAGCGCATTGAGGGCAGAGTTGACCTTCGCGGACTTCAGAAGGTAAATAATATCCTATCCGGAACAAAAGTAAACGAGGTCATCCTTCCTGACAACACATCTTCTCTTACTGTTGACCTGCCTCCGTCCGTTAAGACTATCTGGGCAAGTAATCTTACTCCCGAGCTTATCGAATATGCAAAGACAAACCTTTTCAATCTTCAGAACATAAACAATCCCGAAGAAATTCACGAATTCTGGATATATGTTGACACCACTCTTCCCGCTTGCGGCGGCAGAAGCGTATTCAGCTTTGATGAAGCTACAGGAACAATGACAATCTATGGAGCAGGTAAAATCGATGACATCGTAAACTACTACGGCGGTGGTTCAAAGAAGCAGCCTTGGTTCACTATCAGAGATAATGTTAAGCATATCGTAGTTTCCGATAATATCACAACTATCGGTAAGTATGTTTTCTGCGAATTCACAAATCTTGAGACTATTCAGATCCCTGCGGGAGAAATCGAGATCCTCAGTGCGGCATTTGAAAAATGTCACAACCTTAAGTCCGTTTACCGTGCAGGCACAGAACCTATTGAGGGTACAGCAGATCTTCGTAATGTTCATGCTCTCAACTCCTGGACCTTTGCTTATGACTGGCTCATTGCAAATGTCATTGTAAGCCCTCAGGTTGAGAAGATCGGTACATCTGTGTTCGAGGAGAACATAAATCTTGCAAATATCTATGGTACACCCGGCTCATATGCCGAGACATATGCGGCAGAGAACGGTAAGACCTTCTATGATATCTCCGCAAATACTCCCGCGCCCATCACCTGCACACCTCCCGAGGCAACAGAAACAGAGGCTCCTGAAACAACAGAAGCACCCGAGACAACAGCTCCCAAGACAGATATGGCAACCGAAAGCGTATCGGAGACAATCGAAGCTCACGAAACTATGCCAATGTTTGTTAAAGAGAGCGATCTTTCTGACACCTCTACTTCAAATATGATTCCCTTAATCATCGCAGTGACCTCGGTGGTCGTTGTAGCAGCAGTTGTGGTTGTAGTGATCGTTGTGGCTAAGAAAAAAAAGGCTGCAAAGTAATTTATAACAAAACAATATAAATAATAAGAATGGGCTGAGTCAAAAGCTTTACGGAAAGCAATTGACTCAGCCACTTCTATATTTGTGTATATGTTCTCAGGCACTTCGCCTTGTTCTTTTGTTATTGGGGTCGGGAAGTCCCCTTGCAATGACTATTTGTGATTAAAAATGATTTTTTCTCGGCAGCGCACAGAGAGTGCAATTTCCGCCCACATGATATGTGCGCCAATAATTATCCTCACCGAGCATATAACCGGAGGGCAATCTTACCTCGCATTTTATTCCTTCATCACTTCGAACCGTAACATCGACGTTTTCGCCCTTCTTTTCCCACTTCACATATATTTTGCCCGCAGGAGCTTTGTAGCTGCCCTCGGCAAAATCAAGATCAGCTACAAAATTGGGTTTTACAACGATATTATTTGCATCATCACCCATGGGATTTACGTTTATTCCCACAACATGGCGCATAAACCAATGATTTACATCACCGAAGAAATGATGATTTTGTGATTTACAGTCGCTGACATTCTTTCTGAAGATCTCGGGAAGTGAGGTCATCCCCTGATTTATATAATAAGCATATGACGGGAAATCATTCTTCATTATCATCTTATATGCAAGCTCAGCTTCGCCAAATGCCGCAAGCACATGGAAAATAACACGGAGACAAAGGAATCCACCCTCAAAATTATCATCCGACATATGAACAAGCTGGGCGAGCTTTCTTGTAGCCTCCGGCTTTTCGGAAGGTTCAAAGATGTTATAATATATTGCAAGTGCCTGACCGCTCTGACTCATGTCATTCACCGTCATTGTCTCAAAATCTATGAGGTTTTTGCGTACAGCAGCCTTTATTTCCTCACCAAGCTGTCTTGCAAACGAGGCATCGAGAGTGTTTCCGATTGCAAGAAACATTTTTTCAGCCTTTTTGCACATATCATACACCATAACGCTGCCAGCGAAGGCAACCTTGACTGTATAATGGGATTCGCTTTTTCCTCCAACCACCGACCAGTCGCCAAGTCCAACGGCAACAAGTCCGTTTTCATCCCTGCGATTTGAAATATACTCAAGATATCTCATCATCGCATGGCGGTTTTCTTTGATGATATCGGTATTTCCTCTGTAAATATAGCACATATAGGGAAGCTCAAAGAGAACTCTGTCAAAGGTGGGACCGTTGCCCCATTTAAAGCCCCAACCGCTTGTTGGAATAATTCCGGGCAATGCTCCTTCTTCATTCTGTGCAGCTCTTATATTTGAAAGCCATTCTCTGTAGCTGTTTTCAGCTTCATAGGACATTATCATATGCTCGCAGGATGAAGCAGCGTCACCCGTCCAGCCGTTCTTTTCTCTATGGGGACAATCTGTTGGAAAATAATAGAAATTTGAAAGATCGGAGTTTACCGCAGCAGCCCAGAGCTTGTTTGCGATCTCATTTGAGCATTTAAAGCTTGCCCTCTTTTTGAGATCCGAATTCATAACGAGATAGGTGAGTGCATCCTCTGTTGCCTGATCCTCGCTTATTCCGTGAACATAAACATATCTGAAGCCGTGATAGACGAACATGGGAACGAAAATTTCCTCTTCCTTATCGCCTCGGCAAATATAAATATCTCTCTGAACATATCCGTCGGGGAAGAAATTAATATTATCGTAATATGCCTTTCCTTCCTCATTTACATTTTCACAGCACTGAAAGGAAATGACCTGTCCCGCTTTTGCATTCCTTATCTTAAAGCGGAAAATTCCCGCTGTATTTTTGCCGAAATCGTAAATATATCCACCGCTGCGTTCGGGAGCGATGCTCTTAAGCCCCTCAAAATAGTCTTCATCGGAGCTTTTCCACCTTTTGTATGGTGCAAGCTCGCCCTTACATACCTTTATGGGTGCAAGCTCATCTGTAACCCTTATTGGCTCTGCCTCGCAAAGCTTTGCATATCCTCTCGGC
>JAFXAN010000163.1 GCA_017517035.1 Clostridia bacterium | reverse complement strand
GAAATTTGTAGGGGCGATCATTGATCGCCCGAAAAAACAAACGGCGTAAAATAACGATATTTTGAGCTGTTTATGAGACGGGCGATCAATGATCGCCCCTACGGATTACGGCTTCGACTGTTCGCTAAATTACTGTTTAACATTCAAATTTACAATTATTACAAATATGATTGTCTGCAAAAAATTGCAGACAATCATATTTGTTTTTATTCTGAAATGGTCTGTAACGGCTTCGCTTACAAAGCGAAGCCGTTACAAAAAGTGTTTTTAGGTTGCGGGCACTGTGTGCTCTTTTCCGCTGAGATCGCAGTATTTTACTTTGGAGGCAAGACCATGCTTATGTGCAGCAATATCTGTTACAACATTCGCATTATATGTTGCCTGGCGTATCTCGGTAACATTCAAAGTATAGAAAGCATTGTTGGAACTGCTTCTTGAAAGTCTGCATCCATCGGGGAGAATACAAATATAACTGTCAAGGCTTGAGCTCATAGCCGCAAAGCATGATCCATATATCGCAGTTACATTTGTAAATCCGGTAAGGTCAATAACACCGGCTTCAGGCTCTGCTGTGTTGCCGCACCATACCTTAACAAGATTCTTATATCGAGTGTTATCTGTTCGGCTTACCGCACCTGCACCGATATATGTTGTTGTAAGCTTTGCAGGAAAATGAATTTTTGAAAATTCACAGGATGTTGCCATTTTGTAGAACAGATTGGTTGTTCCGAGGCTTGTAATAAACGAAATATCGACCAAACCTATTTCATTATCCTGCATATATCCATTCGCCTTAGCTTGGTACACAGATGTAAGTGCATTGTTCTGATAGAATACATTATTTCCGATCGTCTTGAATGTTCCAGCGCAAACATAGGTTTTGCAGTAAACACCACGCATTGCATAAGAATTTGAGGCAATACCCGTTATACCATCGTCAAAAACAAAGGTTGTGATCTTTTTACTTGTTGCCTGCGTAAGCTTTGGATGAGACATTTTTGTTCTATCTGTGTTGTACCAAAGCTGTGATCCTGCTTCTTGAGAGCTTGCAGCAACCGTGCCTGTTCCACGCCAAATAGCAACATACTCTCCTGTTTTGTAATCATTGAAGAGTGTGATCTTTATGTTTGCATTCTCGTTTCCGGATGTCTTCATGTTGCTTACCTCTTTAAAGATAAAGCTATCACCGAAGGCGTTGCCGTCCATATCGGTTGCACCTGTTCCGTACTGTGAGCTTGTGAGGGTAACAACGCCTGTAAGAAGTGTATCCCAAACGGCTGTATCATCGGTATTTGATGAGTTTATTGCGCCGTTCACATACATATCGAGAGTGAGCTGATAGAGATTTGCGAATTTGTTATCGTCATCGGAATAGCCTGCAATTGTTACGATCGGCTCTTCTTCCCCTTCTCTGCTGTAAACCGAATATGCCGCAAAATAAACATCATCAGCGTGATATGCTTCATAGTTTACAAGAGTAAGAGCGTACATTGTTGTGTCTTCATTTACCTCAAGTGTGCTTCCAACATAGCCACCGTTCTTCCAAACAGGAATAACTGCGCCATTTGCGCCCGAAAGCTTACCTGTTTCGGTATCAATTGTGAAATTGCCCTCTGTAGCCTCATACTGTGCTCTTGAAAGTGCTATTGCACCAAATTCGAGGAGATCATATCCGCCTGCCTCGTAGGTTGCATTTTTGTTCCAATCGAATGTACTGATACTGCGGAGACCGTTTACTGCAGTCTCGGTACTCTTCAGCTTGATTGAGAAGCCTTCAAGGGTAACAGCACCGTCAAAGACAAAATCCTCGATTCTTTCGCCTTCAGCACCGCAAACCTTGCAAATATAAGCCGCATAGCCGCCCTCTGCCGTTCCTGCTTCATAGATATGTTCTTTGTTCAGGATGTTCAGCTTATAAGAGCTTGAATTTGTCCACATGGGAACATTCACCGCAACTGCATTTTCGGGAACGGTCACATAACCGTTTGCATTAAATTCGCTGTAAACATTTGCAGGAGAGATGCTCTTAAGAGTACCGTCGCTATAGAAATATGTAATTCTTGTTCCGCTGGTGTTACTGTTTCCGTTTGTTCCGCTTGCTCCAAAGGATGTTGCAAAGAGCTGATCGCCTGCATTTACGGGGAATGTTACGGAATAGTATTTTGTGTTCCAGTCACTTCCGTCAAAATATGATTTTTCGGGTGTAAGCTTTGTCCAGAGATTGCTCTTGGAGCAGATGTCTCCTTCAATAGTCTGAAGGTGGCTGAGATACTCTGCCTTACCTGTTGCTTTTATAACAACATGACCGGTTACCGAAGGAATATTTACCTTTCCGTCGGTATAAACAGTGCTTGTAACATCCTCACCGCCCATAGTTACCTTAACGGTAAGATCCTCATATGCGCTTTTAAGAGTTATGTCAGATTCATAGCTGCTACCGTTAATTGCATAGAACGCAGTGTTGCTTCTCGCTGTTCCGAGATTATCAAAAATTATCGGATGGCAGTCAACACCGAGCATTTCGGTGAGAACAGCCGCAGACATAAGATCCATTCCCCTTGCGCCGGGATGAACATTCTGGTCTGTAACATACATATCGTATACTTCGGGAGTTGATTCAAGTCCGCAGCCCTCAAAATCAACAAGTCTTGCGCCCATCTTTTCGATAACTTTGCCAAGCTCAACATTAAATTCGGTAGGCTGTCCCGCATCCTTCTTTCCTTCAAGCACGGGATCACGGCGAAGGAGAAGATTTGCGCAGAAGATTTCCGCATCGGGATAAGCTGTCTGCATTTTGTGGAGCATTATAGCATATGCTTCAAGCATGGTTGCAGGAGTTGCATATGTAAATGTTCCGTCCTCGTTTTCTGTGATAAGAGCTGCATAATCAATGGCTGCCGCTGTGCCGAGGGTACTCTGATAATGAGTAAAATCATTTGTGCCGCCAAAAACAAAAATGATATCGGGCTTCTCTCCTGTTATATCGTTGTGAAGATTTACGCAGCGTGTCTTGTACATTGCGGATTCGGTTCCCTTATTATCCTTGAGAACCGTGCTTCCCGACCAAGAGTTGTTAACAAGTCTTTCCATGCCGAGAGCGTTGATAACCTGCTGCCACCATGTGTTATTCACACCGAAAGATGTTGAATAATAGTAGGCATTATTTCCGATGGTGGAGTTGGTAGTGGCATCATTTGAAATGCCGGAATAAGTGGAGATGCTATCTCCGATGATGGACACCTTCTTGCCTGCATATGAGGCAATGATCTCATCAAGTGTCATCTCGGACGAGTTTTCGGTTTCCTCTGCAAAAACTGCACCTGCAAAGGTAAGCAGTGAAATTGCGAGAATAAGGAAAAATAAACCTGATTTTTTGAAAATAGTTTGCATTTGTTTCCTCCTTAAAATTTAATCACTTATATAATATAGGAAAATCACACGATTTACAATAGCAAATCGTTCGGAAAAATATGCAAATCGTTCAAAGTGTCATAAAATCCTGATTGTTTTGTCCTTATTTATGCGATTTTTACCAATAAATAGTAATTTATCTGCCTTCCCTTGCAGGGAAGGGGGACCACGCAGTGGTGGATGAGTAGTTACTATTTGAACATATTTTAAATGGTAAAATATACTTTGATTAGTTACTGAAAGTCACTATTTATGCGTCATCCTTCTACAGATTATGGCTGAAAGCGGTATCTACTCATCCGTCTGCTTCGCAGCCACCTTCCCTGCAAGGGAAGGCTCACATTCATCCTCATCACCGTTTATTCACCTTTTCAACAGTTCGATAAATTACTGCTTGAAGATCAGCTTAATCAAATTGCCATCAAAGAACTTTTTATATGCTAAAACTAAGAAATCCATCGAGTATTCGATGGATTTCTTAGTTAAATTAAGCATCTTTATTTATCCTGTTCTTCAACAAAGAAACAGTCTGTATTTAAATATCCGCATCCTTAACATATTCCGAGCCATGTGCGGAGATAAATTCCTTTCTTGCGGGAAGGTCATCACCAAGAAGTGTCTCAAATATTCTTTCGGTTGCGGCGGCATCTGCCGGAGTTATTGCGATAAGGCGACGGGTCGCAGGATTCATGGTGGTCTGAGCCATCATTTCCTTGCTGTTTTCACCAAGACCCTTTGATCTTTGGAGCTTATATTTTTTGTCTCCGATCTTTTTGAGAATAGCCGCCTTTTCAAATTCGTCATATGCAAAATATGTCTCGTCCTTAACCGTTATTTCAAAGAGCGGTGTTTCCGCAATAAAGACTTTTCCTTCCTCGATAAGAGTTGGAAGAAGCCTATAGAACATGGTGAGAAGCAACGTTCTGATCTGGAAACCGTCTTCATCCGCATCGGTACAGATTATTATCTTTGACCAACGAAGCTGATTTATGTCAAATGCGGGAATATTGCCCTTTATCTTGCCGTTTATCTCAACTCCGCAGCCGATGACTTTCAGAAGATCCACGATGATATCGCTCTTAAAAATTCTGTCATAACCGCATTTGAGGCAGTTTAGAGTTTTACCTCTTACCGAGATTATCGCCTGAAAATCCGCATTTCTGCTGAGCTTACAAGAACCGAGCGCACTCTTTCCCTCAACGATATATACCTCTCTCTTTTCGGGATCCTTTGAGCGGCAGTCAACATAATTATCAACTCTGTCGGCAATGCCCATAGTACCGGTCAGCTTCTTCTTGACCTCAATTCTGGTATCCTCTGCCCTTTCACGGCTTCTTTTATTGAGAAGCACCTGATTTGCAAAGATCTCTGCCTCCATGGGCTTTTCGATAAAATAGATATCAAGATTCTGCTTCAGATATTCTGTCATTGCATCGCAGATGAATTTATTTGTTATCGCTTTTTTCGTCTGGTTTGCATATGATGTGACAGTTGAAAAGCTGTTTATGACAAGAACAAGACAATCGGAAATATCCTCAAATGTGATCTTCTTCTCGTTTTTGTTATATTTCCCGGCATTTTTCAGGTATTTATCAACCGATGAAACAAAAGCTGTTTTAACCGCCTTATCGGGAGATCCGCCATGCTCGAGGAAGCTTGAATTATGATAATATTCAAGTCCCTTTGCAGTATTTGAAACGCAGAAAGTAAATTCCGCCTTCAGCTTATATTCTTCCTTGTCCTCTCTATCCTTACCCTTTGTCTCCATGCTCCAGAGAACAGGCGCTGTGAGGGTATTTTCACCCGCAAGCTCGGTGAGATAATCGGCAATACCTCTTTCATAGTAATATGCCTTTTCCTCAAACTTGCCGTTTTCGTTCTCATATTTGAAAACAAATCTTATACCCGAGTTTACCACCGCCTGACGGTGCATAACATCATCAAAGAACTCATGGGGAATATCAATATCGGTAAAAACATCAAGGTCGGGTCGCCATTTGATAACGGTACCCGTGCGCTTCTCCTTTTTCTCAAGGTCACGAACCGAAAGCTCTGTCACGGGATCGCCCTTTTCAAAATGAATTTCGCTCAGATGCGCACCGTCATATGAATAAACATCCATATATTCGGAGCTATACTGAGTAGCACAGGCGCCGAGACCGTTTGTACCGAGAGAATAGCCGTATGCGGCATCATCCGAGTTGTTGTTATATTTACCGCCCGCATAAAGCTCGCAGTAAACCAGCTCCCAGTTGTATTTGCCCTCACGCTCGTTATATCCAAGGGGAACTCCTCGTCCAAAATCCTCAACCTTTATGGATTTATCACGGTATGCGGTAACGATTATCTCCTTACCATAGCCCTCTCTTGCCTCGTCCACCGAGTTTGAAAGGATTTCAAAGATAGAATGCTCACAGCCTTCAAGACCGTCCGAGCCGAAAATAACTGCAGGCTTGAGACGAACTCGATCCTTTCCCTTGAGCGAAACTATACTTTGGTCATTATATTGTTTTGCGGTATCCTTGCTTTTTGCCATTTTCAACCTCTTTACAATTTATTATCTCTACTATTATAACACAAAAAATCATTTTTGAAAAGGGGGTATTTTGTCTTTTTTTACTACATATGGAAATTTTTTTGCATTTTGGTGGCAAATATAGTCAAATATCATTGATTATAATGTATATTTGCGACTCCGGTTAAAAAGCTCTTGATTTTTGGGATTATATGTGTTATAATCTAAAAAAACTCGGAGGTTCGTTATGAGACATATTGAGGAAAAGATAAATGTTCCGGTAAGAGGAAAATGCTCCGTTCTTGTTGCAGGCGGCGGAATTGCAGGTGTTTCTGCAGCACTGGCTGCCGCAAGAGCGGGCAAGGATGTTCTTCTGATAGAAAATGAATTTTCACTGGGAGGACTTGCAACAGTTGGAATCGTTACCATATATCTCCCTCTTTGCGACGGTGAAGGTCATCAGGTCAGCTTCGGAATTGCCGAGGAACTTTTGAAACTCTCGATAAAGTACGGTGCTGAGGATCTTTATCCGACTCCTTGGCTTGAGGGCGGCACATTTGAGGAAAAAAAGGCAAAAAGATACAGGGTGCGGTACAATGCAAACCAGTTTATTTTGGAAATGGAAAGGCTTCTCCTTGATGAAGGAGTAAAGATACTTTACGGCACAAAGATCTGCTCTGTCAATATGGACGGAGACAAAATAAGCGATGTTATTGTTGAAAACAAGAGCGGAAGAAGCGCATATGAGGTTGAGACTGTGATCGACTGCACGGGCGATGCGGATGTTGCAAAGCAGTCGGGAGCCGAGACTGAGAATTTCGGTCAGGGCAATGTGCTTGCCGGCTGGTATTATTTCATCTCAGGCGGTGTTAAAAACCTTAAAATGGTCGGTGCATCGGACATTTCCGATGAAGAAAAGAAACAAGGGATGAAAAGCGCTGCTCCGCTGATTGCTCAGCGTTTTTCCGGACTTGACGGTGAGGAGCTGAGCCTTCAGATGCAGCTTTCCCATGAACATACCCTCTTGGATTTCAAGAAGAAATATGAGGAAGATAACAGCACCGAAATCTCAATGCTTGCAACCATTCCGCAGATCAGAATGACAAGAAGGATCGTTGGTGATACCACCATCGACACCTCTGACGATAAGAGATATTTTGAGGACAGCATCGGAATGACAGGCAACTGGAGAAAGGTCGGTCCGATATATGAGATCCCCTTCGGAGCGATAAAGAGCAAGAATATAAAGAATCTTCTTGCGGCAGGTCGCTGCATTTCGGTAACTGACGCAATGTGGGATATAACCAGAGTTATTCCAACCTGTGCGGTAACGGGAGAGGCGGCAGGGGTCGCAGCCTCGATGTATAATGATTTTTCAAAGGTTGATATAAAAGCCCTCCAGGCAAAGCTCCGCGAAAACGGAATCAAGCTCCATACGACCGAGGTGCTTTAATAAAAAAGGCAAAGCGAAAAATTCGCTTTGCTTTTTTTATTATGTGTTTTTCATTATAACGGAGTCGATGCAATCGCTGACATGCTCGCAGGCATCCGCACATTCCTCAAAAATTTCGTATATCTTTCTCCATGAAATGATCTCAAGCGCATCCTTTGATGTAACTGTCAGCTCTCTCATTGCAGAAAGATAAATTCTGTCGCATTCCTCCTCAACATCATTTATCTCGATGATAAGCGAGCGTATCTTTTTCGACTTCTTGAAGCTTTCAAATTCTCCCATAACAGCTTGAAGAAGATCACAGGACTTCACAAGTCTTTCCGCAAATTCGATTGCCGAAGGGTGTATTTTTTTGATATCGTAAATATAGAATTTCTGAAGGATCTCTTCAATGGTATCAATAACGTCATCAAGTATTCTGCTGAGCATATCAAGGTCTTCCCTGTCAATGGGAGTTACAAAAGCCTTTGCAAGAGCTTCGCTCATTTCATGCTTTTTCATATCGGCGCTATGCTCGATCTGGTGCATTTTACCAAGCATTTCGCTTATGTTATCGGAAGAATAATTCTTAAGACATTCAACAAGATATTCTGCCGCATTTTTTGCAATTCCGGTACACTTTTCAAGATTTTCAAAATAAAACTTATCGCCCTTTGCCATTTTCATATCTCCTTAAATAAAAATCATCATAAACAGCTTCGTCATAAGGAAGCCAACAAGTCCGCATCCGGGGAAGGTCAAGACCCATGTCAGTGCCATTTCCTTAACCACTCCGAAATTGATGGCGGATGCTCTTTTTACCGCACCAACGCCCATGATAGAGGTGGTTTTTGCATGGGTTGTTGAAACAGGAAGGCTGAAAACAGAGCAGAACAGCAAAGAAAGCGCACCTGCAATGTCTGCGGAAAAGCCCTGATATTTTTCAAGCTTCACCATGTCCATTCCAACCGATTTTATTATCTTCTTGCCGCCCATTGCAGTTCCCAGTGCCATAACAACCGAGCAGACGACCATGAGCCAGATCGGTATTGTTATATCGGAAGGAAGTGCCTGACCTCTCGACATATAAACGCAAAGAAGAATAACACCCATAAATTTCTGACCGTCCTGCGCACCGTGCATAAACGCCATTGAAGCCGCACCCACGATCTGTGCGCCACGGAAGAACCCTTCCGTCTTTTGTCTGTTGGCTTTATAAAATATCTTTGTTACAAACTTGCACACAAGCCAGCCAAGACCAAAGCCTAGCACAACCGAGATCACGATTCCGTAGAGGACCTTTACCCATTCGCCGCCGTTTACGCCTTCAAAGCTTCCATGGAGAGCGATCGCACTTCCCGTAAGACCGGCAATCAGCGCATGGCTCTCACTTGTGGGGATTCCGAATACCCACGCAAGAGTTGCCCAGAGAACGATGGCAAAAAGTGCAGCACTGAGTGCGATGATGGCTTCATCGGGATCATTTCCGAAATCAACCATTTTTGTGATCGTTTCTGCAACGGTTGCATTTATCATCGTCATAAAGAAAACTCCGAGGAAATTAAATACCGCCGCCATAAGTATTGCAGCTCTCGGCTGCATACATCTCGTTGTGACGCAGGTTGCGATAGCGTTTGGCGCATCTGTCCAACCGTTTACAAGAATTACACCAAGTGTCAAAGTTACAGCAATAAACAAAAGTGGATTTGCCGTCATCTGATACCAAAAATCAAGGATAGAACCCATATTAAACCTCACTTTCGGAGAATATACAGTTTTAGTATAATGTATTTTATTCCAAAAAACAATAGCTCCATGCGAAATTTTACATACATTTGATTTTCACTTGACAAAAATTTTCTTTTTCTGTCAAATCGCTTGACAGTACAGGGGTTGCGTGGTATAATCGTGAAGGATTTTGACATATAGGAGAATGGTTATGTTATTTATTCTGCTTGCAATTTCGCTTTTTGTCTGCAAAGACATTTTCGGAAAGTTTTACGGACTAAATTTTGAAGCCAAAAACACGGGGCTTTTTCTCTCCAATACCCTTGCAATGTTTTCAGGCTCTGTAGTTCTTTTTATAGTTGCATTATGTATGAAAAAAGCCATTCTTTTGAGCAATCTTACCTCTTTCATTCTTGCGGCTGTTTTCGGAATTTCATATATACTAGTAAATTATGTTCTTGTTATGGCTATGTCATATGGTCCGATGGGGCTGACAGGAGTTATCTGCGGCATCGGAGGACTACTTGCAGGCAGCATTTACGGTCTTATTCGAGGTGATAAGGCTTCGTTTGCGGCAATTATCGGTGCTGTACTCATGACACTCGCCGTAATTCTCGTAACGCCCCTCAAATTGGAAAAGAATGAAAGATCATCAAATCAGATGCGTTGGTTCATCCTCGCATTTATCAGCTTTCTTCTTAATGCCCTCATCTGCATTGTGAAAACAGAAGCGGTAAGCTATAAAGGTGCAGACAGCATAACCTTTTCCCTTTGGGCTTTCATTTTTGCAACGGCAACGGGACTTGTTTTTATAATTCATTATCTCATCAAGGGAGAAAGATTCAAAAGCTTTCTCGGAAGCAAGAAAAATGTTATCAAATTTCTTTCCATCGCATGTATCATGGGAATAAGCTGTACTCTCGCTAATACGATGCAAATGCTGAGTCTTGCAAGCGGCGTTGCTTCCATCGTAGTATATCCCCTCACAACGGTAGGTGCAAATCTTATCGAGGCATTTGTATCTGTTGCGATCTTAAAAGATCAGAAAATGTCTTTCAAAATCTATCTCGCATATACCGTTTGCATAATCGGAATCATTCTTGTAAATATCGGTTAAAAACAGAAAATTTCATTTTGAAAGTCAACGCATAAAATAAGGACCGGATCACTCCGGTCCTATTTTTATCATTTCAAAACAACATTTTCGTCTCCAAGAATATTTTTTAGCTGACCGAGAAGAAATTCATCGGCAAATGCGCCCGTTGCGTATGTTTTATATTTAGCATTTGAGCTATCATAAAACACGGTCTGAACAGGCCCGTCGAAAATATCTATGAGATTCGCCGCCTTTTTATATTTCTCGCATTCAAGGTCATCAACTCGGATGAAGAGCTTTTTTGTCGGTCTTTCCCCGCTCTCCTCCCTTTGCGCCTCAAGTTTGCTGCCATTATCGGCAGTATTTGTCTTTTCGGCATAGCGGGAATTTTCAACAAGCCTTTCAAGAGAAGAAACTATGATCTTCGGCTTTTCGTCCTCCCTTATTGAAAGAGTACCTTTAACGAAAATTGCTTCGTCCTCCGCCACATACGGTGCAAGAATCGAATACTGCTTTGCAAAAACTATACATTCAAGCTCGCTGTATTTATTTGAAAGGGTGAAAAACGCCATTGTGTCACCGTTTTTGGTGGTCTTTCTTGTGACGGAAGTGACTATTCCGCAAAGTCTGACAGGCTGCCTGTCCTTATAATCCGAGTTTTCCGAAGCCTCGTCATCCTCATTTCCAAGGGCAGCAATTTCTTCCATGCTGTTAAGCGTCAGTGATTCGATGTGCTTTGAAAATCCGTCAAGAAGATGTCCCGAAAAATACATTCCCGAGCTTTCTCTCTCAAGAAGTAGAAGCTCACGCATGGAATATTCGGGAAGATCAGGATATACATAGGAAAAGGAACCCGAATCGGGTACTGCCGAGAACATATCAAGCTGTCCCGATATATTCATTCTGTTTTTGCTCTGAATCTTATCAAGTATCTCCTCAAAGCTTATCATAAGGCATCTTCGGTTAACTCCGAGATTATCAAATGTTCCTGCCTTTATAAGCATTTCAACGCCACGGCGGTTCAGATTCTGACCGCTCATCCTCTCGGCAAAATCCTCAAAGCTCTTGAATGCTCCCATTCGTCTTTCCTTAACGATCGCATCAACAAAAGGTACTCCGAGATTTTTCAGCGCAAGAAGTCCGAAGCGAATATCCTTTCCGCTGACATGGAAATTCATTTCGCTCTCATTTATATCGGGCGGAAGAACATTTATTCCCAGCTTTCCGCAGTCAACAATATATTCCGCAACCTTTTCGGGGCTTCCCAAAACGCTCGTGAGGAGTGCCGCAAGATACTGACGGGGATAATGAGCCTTAAGGAATGCGGTTCTATAGGAAATAACACCGTATGCCGCCGCATGGCTCTTGTTAAAAGCATAATTTGCAAAGCTCGTCATCTCCTCGAAAAGCTCCGAGGCAATGTTTTCATCAATTCCATTTGAGACAGCCCCGGAAATAAAGCTTTCCTTTTCGGCAGCTATTACAGATGCTTTCTTTTTTGACATTGCCCTGCGCACTATATCCGCATGACCATAGCTATATCCGGCAACCGTGCGGCAGATGCTCATCACCTGCTCCTGATAGACGACGCACCCGTAGGTTGAACGAAGTATTCCCTCAAGCTGAGGCAGCTTGTATTCAACCTTTTCCGGATTATGACGGCATTCTATATATTTTGGAATAGAATCCATAGGGCCGGGACGGTAAAGGGCAATTGCGGCAATAACATCGTCAAGAGAGTCGGGACGGAGATTCTGAAGAGTAACTCTCATTCCGCCGCTTTCAAGCTGAAAAACACCCTTTGTCTGCCCCTTTGATATAAGCTCAAAGGTCTCTTTATCATCAAGCCTGATCTTTTCAATATCAAAATCCAGCTCACTTTCCTTTATTTGCCTGCAAGCATCGTCAATTATCGTAAGATAACGAAGAGCTAAGAAGTCGAATTTGAGAAGTCCGAGAGCTGCAACGGTATCCATATCATACTGAGTTACCACCGCACCGTTGCTTTGCGCCAGCGGAACATAGCTCCAGATCGGCTTATCCGTTATGACGATTCCCGCCGCATGGATGGAGACATTTCTCGGCATTCCCTCAATGACAAGTGCTGTGTCTATAAGCCTTCTCACATTTGGCGATTCATCATAAAGCTTTTTAAGCTCGGGGAGCTTCAATGCCGCCGAAAGAGTTATGCCGATGGCATGGGGGATCAGCTTTGCAATGCTATCCACCTCGGAATATGGCATTCCAAGCGCACGCCCCACATCTCTCACCGCCGCTCTTGCCGCAAGAGTACCAAAGGTTATTATCTGCGAAACATGATCTCTGCCGTATTTTTCGGCAACATATTCTATGACCTCATCCCGTCGGTTATAGCAAAAATCCACATCAATATCGGGCATACTTACTCTCTCAGGATTGAGAAAACGCTCAAAAAGGAGATCGAATTTTATCGAATCCACATCTGTTATTCCGATAAGGTACGCAACAAGGCTTCCAGCACCCGAGCCACGGCCGGGACCTACGGGAATCTTTTTGCTTTTGGCAAAATTTATATAGTCCGCAACGATGAGAAAATATTCCGAATAGCCCATGCTTTCGATAACGGAAAGCTCATATGCCATTCTTTCTCTGTATTCCTTCTCATCATGCTCTTCATCAAAAATTATAAGTCCGCTCTCTACCTTTTTTAGAAGTCCGTTTTCGGCAAGAGAAACAAGATAAACTGAGGGATCGCTTCCGTCGGGAGTTTTGAATGCGGGCAGATAAAGATGGTCAAAATCAAAATCGAAATTGCATTTTTCGGCAATTTTCACGGTGTTTTCGATAGCTCCCTCATATTCTCCGAAAAGAGCTTCCATTTCATCTGCAATTTTAAGATAAAACTCATCGGTCTCAAATCCCGTATTCACATCGTCGTCAACTGTAACATTCATCTGAACGCACATCAGCACCTTTTGCGCATATGCATCCTTTTTACGCAGATAATGAACATCGTTTGTGGCAACAAGACCTATTCCGCACTCCCGGGCAATAGAAACAAGACCGGGCAAGATCTCCTTCTGCTCGCTTATTCCGTGATCCTGAATTTCAATATAATAATCTTCACCGAAGATCTCCTTCATTTCGAGAGCGTGCTTTTTTGCATCATCATAGAATCCCGAAAGAAGAAGACGGGGAATCCTTCCCGCAAGGCAGGCAGAAAGGGCAATAAGTCCTTCGGAATGCTCACTAAGAAGCTCAATATCAATTCTGGGCTTTGAGAAAAATCCCTCTGTATATCCTTTGGAAACAAGATATATAAGATTCTTATAACCTATATCATTTTTGCAAAGCAGTACAAGATGGTTATATGCTCCTTCTGTTGCGCTGTTTGCTTTTTCAAATCTCGAACCGGGAGCAACATAGACCTCGGAGCCGATGATCGGCTTTATTCCCTCATTTTTGCAGGCACGGTAAAACGCCACGGCACCGTACATATTGCCATGGTCTGTTATCGCAACAGCGCTCTGCCCCGCTTCCTTTACCGCATGAGGAATATCCTTTATGCGTGAAGCTCCGTCAAGCAGACTGTATTCGCTGTGAAGATGAAGGTGAACAAAATCCTTTGCCATAATTCTCCCTTTAAATTTTTACTTGCCGATATCCTCGGCGAATTTCTTTATTTTTGCAAATCTGTGGCTGAGTCCCGATTTTGAAAGCGGCGGTAAAAACATCGAGCATATCTCAGAAAGAGATGCCTCGGGGTTTTCCATGCGCAGTCTCGCAGTTTCACGAAGATCATCGGGAAGTGCGGGCAAAAGACCCGCATTTTCAATTTTCTTTATTGCCGCAAGCACATCCTGGGCGGCATTTACAGATTTTGCAATATTTCCCGCCTCGCAGTTAGCTCGCCTGTTGCTCTCGTTTCTGATATCTCGGAATATCTTATCATTCATGCATTCAAAAAGCATCTTCGATGCACCAAGATATGTAAGAATATCCTCTATGCTCTCGCTGCCCTTGAAATATAGTCCAATGCCGCTTTTTCTGTTTGTAATTTTAGCTTCAAAGCCGGCAGAACGAAGCTCTGAGAAAAAGAGCCTTGCGATCTTTGCATTTTTTACCGTAAACTCAAGATGATAGCTTTTCATGGGATCGCTGACGCTTGCAGAGGACAAAAACACGCCTCGCATAAAATACAGCTTACATTCACCGCATCTGAAGCCTATCTCATCAGAAAGGCTTTCTGCATCCTCGATGTTCGAAAGAAGCGCAGAAGCGGATCTTGAAGCAAATGAAATGCAAACTCTTTTATGCCCCATTCTGCTTTTTTCACTTTTTGTGGGCTCCTTCCCGAACTGCTCCCGAAAAGCCGTGATCGCCGCATTCCAAACGCATTCCTGCTCACTCTCAAAGGTGATAACCCCATCTTCATTTGGCTGAGTATTTATAAGCAAGCCGAAAATAAATGCCTTTCTGCAGCAGGTCTTTTTGGGAAGCTCACGAAGAAGCTCTTCCTTTACATTTTCGGAAAATGACATTTTTACCTCTTTATTTTTCTCCAATAAATCTTATTTCACATTCAATATCTATTCCGTGCTTTTCTCTTATAACGAACTTAATATGCTCAATAAGCGCAAGAACATCGGAAGCGCTTGCACCGCCTCGGTTTATAACAAAGCCTGCGTGCTTTTCCGAAACCTGCGCACCACCAATAGAATATCCCTTGAGACCGCACTCGTCAATAAGCTGTGCAGTGAAAAATCCCGGATATCTCTTGAATGTACTTCCTGCACTTGGATATTCAAGAGGCTGCTTTTCCGCTCTTTTTTTGAGAAGGCAGTCACATTCGGCTTTTATTTCCTCCGGATCACCGTATCTCAGCGCAAAATCCGCTGAAAGAATTATCCTCTCAGGATGCTCCATATATGATGAATGCCTATATGAAAAATCATGCTCAGATGCTGAAAGCGTGCATATTTCGCCCTTTTCTATATCAAAATACCTTGATGAAACAAGAATATCGGCAAATTCACCACCGTAAGCACCTGCGTTCATAAAAACACCGCCACCGATGCTGCCGGGAATACCGCACATAAATCTCATCCCGTCAAGTGATGACTTCTGTGCTTTAAGGGAAACGATGGGAAGCATTGCACCGCTGCCTGCGGTCATTTTTTCGCCGTCTATCTCTATATTTTTCAGTCCCTGAGTGGTAATAACAATTCCTCTGAAGCCTTTATCCGAAAAAAGAATGTTGCTTCCGCCTCCGATGACGCAATAGGGTATTCCCTTCTTTTTCACGGCAATGATCAGCTCTGTAAAGCTTGCTTCGTCCTCAGGTCTTGCGAAATAGTCTGCATTCCCTCCGATTTTGAAGGTACAGTGAGAAGAAAGCGGCTCATCCTTTTGCCAAGCGGAGGATGGGAGTATACTTCTAAAAATATCGGTCATAAGTATAAACCTCAATCAAAAATTATCTTTTTAAGCTCCGAGAGCTTTGAAATTGCATATTTGATCTTCGAGCCATCGGGGATTCCTCTGCCCTTTTCGCTGAAATAACAGCAATCAAGCCCTGCACCGATTCCGCCCTTCATATCCGATGTCATCGAATCGCCCACAACCAAGGTCCTCTCGGGGTTATATTCGGGAATCCTTTCCGCAACATATTCAAAGAAATGAATACTTGGCTTTTCATATCCGACCTCCTCGGAAATAAAAAGCTCAAGAAAATATTTTCCGATGGTGGATTTTGCAAAACGGTTTCTCTGAACATATCCTATTCCGTTTGTGATAATATATATACGACATTTTTCATAAAGGAAATCAAGAATTTCCTCTGCTCCGTCAATTAGGAATCTCTGCTCCGAGAGAAAATCGGTATAATCAAATGAAAGCTTCACATGGTCACAATCAAAGCCCTTCAGGGAGCAAAATATTTCAAATCTCTTTACCCTCAATGTATCCTTATCAACCTCGCCCCTCTCCAGTGCCTTCCAGAGAGAATCATTGATCGCGCTGTATTCCTTTATATCTCCCTCCGTAAGCTCGATACCGTGCTTTCTGCAGGCAAGAATAAGAGCCTCCCTCTCACCTCGGAGAAAATCAAAAAGTGTTCCGTCAGCATCAAAAAGTATTGTATCGTATCTTTGCATATTGTCACCTCGTTTACCGCTTTTTATATATTATACCACCCCCTGAGCAGAAGTTCAAGTAATTTTTTTCAATAACTCTTGTAAATTATAAAAAAATATAGTATAATATAATATATTACTATGGAAAGTTATGCCATGAGGAGATAAAAATGCAAAAAAAGAAGCTGAAAATCGGTATGCTTGGATTTGGTTCAATGGGCAAGACACATACCTATGCCATTAAAAATCTGCCCTTTTTCTATCCCTCCCTTCCTTTCGATGCCGAGCTTTTCGGTGTTTGCACAAAAACGCCCGAAAAGGCGGAATATGCAAAAAACACCTTTGGTTATGGAAAAGCAACCACAAACGAGGATGAGCTTATCTTCTGCGATGATGTTGACATTATTGATATCTCAACTCCGAACATATATCATTTTGAAACACTCATGAAAGCAATTGAAGCAGGAAAGCATATATATTGCGAAAAGCCCCTTTGCATTTCACTTGACGAAGCGCAGAAAATCGAAAACGCCGCAAAGAAAAAAGGCAACATTTTCGGAATGGTATTCAACAACCGATTTATTCCCGCCATTATGCGAGCAAAGCAGCTTATTGACGAAGGCAGGATCGGAAGAATACTTTCCTTCTCCGCAGTATATTACCACAGCAGCGCAACCGACATAAACAAAAACGCAGGCTGGAAGCAGAATAAGGACATCTGCGGCGGCGGTGTTCTCTTTGACCTCGGCTCGCATGTTATCGACCTTGTTCATTTTCTCTGCGGAGATATTGAGAGCGTTTCGGCTAAAAGCCAGATTGCCTATCCTACAAGATGCGGAATGAATGGCGAAGCATGGCAGACCAATGCAGACGAGGCGTTTTATATGCTCTGCACTCTTGCATCTGGCGGTGTTGGAACGATTACAGCAAGCAAGGTACACACGGGAGCAAATGACGATGTTGTTCTTGAAATTTACGGTGAGAAGGGCGCTCTCAAATATTCTCTTATGGACTGCGAATGGCTTCATTTCTATGATAACGAAGCAAAGCCCTCACCCCTCGGAGGCGAAAAAGGCTTCACAAAGATCGAATGCGTCGGAAGATACGATGCACCAGGCGGAGTTTTCCCATCACCCAAAGCTCCTGTGGGTTGGCTCATGGGACATGTTACAAACTATATGGAATTTCTCTCATCGGTCTATGAAGGAAGACAGCCATGCCCCTCTCTTTCAGACGGTGTCTATGTTCAGAGAGTCATGGAAGCCGGCTACAAGTCGGATACTCTTCGCAGGTGGATAAAGGTCAGCGACCTTTCGGTGATCTGATATGAAAATAATTGGACTTACGGGGCAAAGCGGTGCAGGCAAAGGAACCGTTGCAAAAATTCTTGCCGAAAACGGTATCCCTCATATTGATTGCGACAAGATCTACCACTCGATGCTGAAAGCTGATGGGGAATGCACAAAGGCATTGATCGAGCGATTCGGCAAAGAAATTCTCTCGGAGGATGGTTCGGTAAACAGGAAAAAGCTTGCCGAAAAGGTTTTTTTATGTGAGGATAAAGAAAAAAATCTCGCTGACCTCAACGCAATAACCCATTCCACGGTGCTGAAAAAATGCAGAGAGCTTATTTCAGAATATAAAGATCAAGGAAAAATTGCGGCAGCCGTTGACGCACCCACTCTTTTCGAGAGCGGTTTCGATAAGGAATGCGATATTATCCTTTCGGTCATTGCACCTATCGAAATCCGTCTCATAAGAATCATGAAGAGAGACGGACTAAGCCGTGAACAAGCACTTGCAAGATTTTCAGCACAAAAAAGTGAAGAGTTTTTTATAGAAAACTCGGACTATGTAATAAGAAATGAACATGATGAGAAAGAACTGAAAAATGCAGTTTTAAAATTTATCGGGGAGAAATTAAGTTGAAAAACGCAATTACACGAAGCATTGCCATAGTCCTGATCCTGATTATATCCATCGGGGCAGGATTCTTGATAGACAATATCTGCGATGGCATAGACAGAAAAACGCATCCGCTGAAATATACCGAATATGTTGAAAAATATTCGGAGATGTATTCTGTTCCGAGAGAGGTCATATATGCAACGATCAGAACAGAAAGCGAATTTAAGTCAAATGCCGTTTCAAGCGCAGGAGCTGTTGGGCTTATGCAGATGATGCCCGAAACATTCCTCTGGCTTTGCGAGAAAAACGGTGAGGAGCTTGATGCGGGAATGCTCTATGACCCGGAAACCAATATCAGATACGGAACATACTATCTTTCCTATCTCTATTCCACCTTCGGACTATGGGAAACAGTCTATGCGGCTTATAACTGCGGTCCCGGAAGGGTCAAGGAATGGCAAAAAAACGAGAATTATGCCGATGAAAACGGAATACTTACCGATATTCCCATAAAAGAAACCGCAAACTATGTAAAAAAGATGACAGATGCGGTGGAAACATATAAAAAATTATATTTTAAGGAGATAAAATAATGAAAGCAGCAAAGGAACTCAAAAACGAACTCTTTTACACAAAGAAAAATGTCTATCAGCTCACAGACGAAGCAAATGTCAAGGCGGCATTTGACTATGCCGAGGGCTATAAGAACTATCTTGACAATGCGAAAACAGAGCGTGAATCCGTGACAAAGGCTATCGAAATAGCTGAAAAAGCAGGCTTTAAGCCTTATACCCTCGGTCAGGCACTGAAGGCAGGCGACAAGCTCTATTATAACAACCGCGGAAAGAGCCTTTTCGTTTTCACAATCGGTTCTGAAAATATCGAGTGCGGTATCCGCATCTCTGCGGCTCATGTTGATTCCCCCCGTCTTGATTTCAAGCCCTGCCCCGTTTATGAGGACAGCGGAATGGCATTCTTCAAAACACATTACTATGGCGGAATCAAGAAATATCAGTGGGTAACTATCCCTCTTGCAATTCACGGTGTTGTTACGCTTAAGTATGGAACAAATGTTGAGATAAACATCGGTGAGGACGAGAACGATCCTCTGTTCTATATCAACGATATCCTTCCCCACCTCGGTCAGAACCAGGCAAAGAAGACGCTGGGCGAGGCTATCGAGGGCGAGCAGCTCAATCTTCTTGCTGCAACAAGTCCCTATAACAATGAAGATGAGGGCGAGGCTGTAAAGCTCAATGTTCTTGCAATTCTCAATGAAAAATACGGCATAACAGAGGCTGATTTCCTTTCCGCAGAGCTTAGCGCAGTTCCTGCAGACAAGGCAAGAGATATCGGTCTTGACAGAGCAGCCATCGGATCATACGGTCATGATGACAGAGTTTGTGCTTATCCCGCACTCACCTCGGTTATTGATAATGCAGATAGCGTACACACACTTATGTGCGTTCTTGCAGATAAAGAAGAGATCGGAAGCGAGGGCGCAAGCGGAATGCAGTGCTCGATCTTCCCCGACCTTATTGATGAGATCTCAAAGGCTCTCGGTGCTGACAGCGCAGTTGTCAGAGCAAACTCCAAGTGTCTTTCCGCCGATGTTTCGGCAGCTTATGACCCCAATTTCAAGGATGCCTTTGAAAAGAGAAACACACCCGAGCTTTCCTGCGGTGTTGTTCTCATCAAATATACAGGCTCAAGAGGTAAGGGCGGCACAAACGATGCAAGCGCAGAATATATCGGCTGGCTCCGCAGCGTTATGGAAAAGGACAATGTCATCTGGCAGACAGGTGAGCTTGGCAGAATCGACCTTGGCGGCGGAGGAACAGTTGCAAAATTCATTGCAAACCTCAATATCGACACCGTTGACCTCGGTGTTCCGGTAATTTCCATGCACGCTCCCTATGAGCTTATCTCAAAGGTTGACCTTTATGAGACATACAAGGCGTTCTCTGCCTTCTGCAAATACTGATGCTTCTTAAACTAAAAGAAACAGAGCAAAAATTCATCGGCATCGAGGACAGCCTCGGTGATCCGAATGTTATGAGCGACCCACAGAGATATGCTTCGCTCATGAAGGAATATAAAGCTCTTACACCTCTCATTGAAAAATACAGAGAGTATAAATCCTGCTCTGATAATATTTCGGGTGTTGAGGAAATGCTCGCAGAAGGTCTTGACGCCGAAATGCGTCAGCTTTGCGAGGATGAGCTTAAGGAAGAAAAGGCAAAGATAGAGATACTTGCCGAGGAATTAAAGATCCTTCTTCTACCCAAAGATCCAAATGACGATAAAAATGTTATTGTTGAAATAAGAGCTTGTGCAGGTGGTGAGGAGGCGGCACTTTTTGCCGCCGACCTCTACCGTATGTACGGTATGTATGCGGATAAAAACGGCATAAAAATTTCACCCATGTCATCAAACCCCACCGAGATCGGAGGCTACCGCGAGATAACCTTCATGATGGAGGGAGAGGGCGTTTATGCCAAGATGAAATTTGAAAGCGGAGTTCACAGAGTTCAGAGAGTTCCCGACACCGAGACCCAAGGACGCATCCATACCTCAACCGTTTCTGTTGCAGTACTTCCCGAGGCTGAAGAAGTCGAGATAGAAATAAATCCCTCTGAGCTTAAATTTGAAACCTGCAAATCAAGCGGTGCAGGCGGTCAGCATATAAACAAGACCGAATCTGCCGTCAGGATCACCCATCTTCCCACCGGCATCATCGTTGAATGTCAGGAAGAGAGAAGCCAGTTCAAAAACAGAGACAAGGCAATGAAGATGCTCCGTGCAAAGCTTTTTGATATAAAGCAGAGGGAGCAGACCGACAAGATCGCATCCGAGCGGCGTGAGCAGGTCGGAACGGGTGACAGAAGCGAGAAGATCAGAACATATAATTTCCCGCAAAGCCGTGTTACCGACCACAGAATAAAGCTCACAACTCACGCTCTTGAAGGATTTCTTGACGGTGATATAGGAGAGATGATCGACGCTCTCCGATCTTTTGACGCTGCCGAAAGGCTTAAAAAGAGCGAATAAAACAGCAAATGAAAAATTTTTGAAAGGAAGTCATATTCCAAATGACTGAACTTATAAAAATTACCGATCCCGGCTTGCCCGATGCGAAAAACGCCTTAAAGCGGGCGGCAGAGATATTGAAAAACGGCGGACTTGTCGTCATGCCCACCGAGACGGTTTACGGTCTTGGCGGAAACGGTCTTGACGAGAATGCTGCAAAGAAAATATATGAAGCAAAGGGCAGACCTGCCGATAATCCTCTCATTCTTCATATAGAAAAGCCCGAGGATGCGGAAAAATACTGCCACACCTCCCCACTCTATTTTGCTCTTGCAAAAGCCTTCATGCCCGGTCCTCTTACGGTGATAATGCCTAAAAAAGACATTGTTCCGCTCACAGTCACAGCAGGGCTTGACACGGTTGCGGTTCGCTGCCCCGAGCACAAGGTTGCAAATGCTTTGATACATGAAGCGGGAATCCCAATCGCTGCCCCCTCTGCCAATCTTTCGGGAAAACCTTCCCCAACAAACGCTAAATATGTTCTTGAGGATATGGATGGCAGAGTTGATATGATAATCGACGGCGGTGAATGCGAGATCGGACTTGAATCCACCATCGTTATGATAAAAAACGATTCTCTTACCCTACTCCGTCCGGGTGCGGTTACATATGATGCGCTTTCTCTTGTCTGCGTTAAGGTTACTATTGATGACAAGGTGATAAGAATGCTGAAGGAAAACGAAAAGCCCCTTTCTCCCGGCATGAAATATAAGCACTATGCACCAAACACACCGCTTGTTTTGCTTGACGGAGAGGAAAACAGGCAGATCGAATTTATAAAAAATGAAATGAAAACAAAAAAATGTGCCATTCTCTGCTATGATGAAGAAAAAGACACATTGAATCATAAAAATGCTTTTCTCATTCCTATCGGAATGAGAGATGATCTTGCTTCCCATGCGAAAAAGCTTTTCACAGCCCTTCGGGATGCTGACAAGCTTTCCTGTGACATAATCTATGCACATCTGCCGCCAATGAGCGGGCTTGGTCTTGCGCTCTACAACAGAATGATAAGAGCCGCAGCACATACGATTTTAAAGGTTTAAGAAAGGTATGGTAAAGAAATGGCAAAGAAAAAGAATGTTGCCCAGCCGGAGGAAATAATCTACTCCGAACCAACGCTCCAGCCAATAACGGAAACCATCGAAAAGAACTATATGCCCTATGTTATGAGCGTCATCATCTCTCGAGCAATTCCCGAGATCGACGGTCTGAAGCCTTCCCACAGAAAGCTTCTTTATACCATGTACACAATGGGGCTTCTGAATAAAGAAAGGACAAAGAGCGCAAACATCGTGGGACAAACCATGAAGCTCAATCCTCATGGCGATGCTGCGATCTACGAAACTCTTGTCCGTCTCACCCGTGATAATGAAACTCTCCTCCATCCTTTTGTTGATTCAAAGGGAAACTTCGGTAAGCAATATAGCTCCGAAACACAGTATGCGGCTTCCCGTTATACCGAGTGTAAGCTTGAAAAATTCTGCGAGGAGCTTTTCAGGGGAATCGACAAGAATGCAGTTGACATGGTGGATAACTATGACGGCACTCTCACAGAGCCTACCCTTCTGCCAACGACCTTCCCAAATGTTCTTGTAACTCCAAATATGGGTATCGCTGTCGGTATGGCATCAAACATCTGCTCATTCAATCTGAATGAGATATGCGATGGCACCATTGCGCTTTTGAAAAACCCAAAAACCTCCACCGAAAAGATGATGACTATCGTTAAAGCACCCGATTTTTCGGGCGGCGGTGAGATCATTTACGATGAAGCGCAGATGAGGCAGATCTACGAAACGGGAAGCGGCTCTGTACGCATTCGTTCCGTTTATGAATACGACAAGAAGGAAAACTGCATAGATATCCGTCAGATCCCCTATTCTACCTCCATTGAGCTGATAGTCAAAAAGATAGTTGAGATGATAAAAGAGGGCAAGCTCCGTGACTGCACCGATGTCAGAGATGAAACAGACCTTAACGGTCTTAAGCTCACCATTGACCTGCGCCGCGGTGTTGACCCAGATAAGCTGATGAAAAAGCTTTTCAAATCAACTCCTCTTGAGGACAGCTTCAAATGCAATTTCAACATCCTTATAAATTCCGTTCCCCGTCAGATGGGAATCGTGGAAATACTTACAGAATGGATCAAATTCCGAATGCAGTGCGTAAGGCGAGAGCTTACCTTTGATCTTGAGAAAAAGGAAGCAAAGCTTCATCTTCTTTTGGGACTTGGAAAGATACTTCTCGATATCGACAAGGCGATCCGCATAATCCGCCAGACAGAAAAGGAAGAGGATGTTGTTCCCAACCTTGAGGAAGGCTTCTCCATCGACAAAATTCAGGCAGAATATATTGCCGATATCAAGCTCCGTAACCTCAACCGTGAATATATCCTCAATCGCATAAAGGAAATTGAAGGACTTCAGGCAGAGATCGCTGAGCTTAAGGATATCCTCGGTGACGAGATAAAGATCAAGAATTATATCATAAAGCAGCTCCAGGAGATAAAGAAAAAATACGGCAAGCCTCGTCTTTCAAGCATTCTTTATACCGACGGAGAGCCTGAATTTGAGGAAGAAGAGCCTGTTGAAAATTATAATGTCCGTCTCGTGCTTTCAAATGACGGTTATTTCAAGAAAATAACCTTCCAGTCTCTCAAGGGCAATGACGAGCAGAAATTCAAGGAAGGTGACTTTGAGGCAAGAGCATTTGATGCGGAGAACATTGATAATGTGATCTTCTTCACAAATAAATGTCAGGTCTACCGTGCAAAGGTTGATGATTTTGATTGCACAAAGGCATCGGCGCTTGGCGACTTCCTGCCCGCAAAGCTTGAAATGGATGAGGGTGAAAAGCCGATCTTCATGAAGATACAGAACAACTATCCCGAAAATGAGAATTTCATTTTTGTTTTCGAGAACGGTAAAGGAGTTCGAGTTCCTGTTTCATCCTATCAGACAAAAGGTAACAGACGAAAGCTCATCGGCGCATATTCGGATGCTTCGCCCATCGTTTCGGTATTCTACGAAACCGAGCCTGTTGATATTCTGATGAAATCCACCGATAATAAGGCGATCGTTGTCAAATCCTCTCTGATTCCGATAAAAACCACAAGAAGTGCTGCAGGTGTTAATGTCTTTACGCTGAAAAAAGGCAACAAGATCGCAAGCGCAGAAGTGGGATTTGAGGATAAATTCGATTCAAAGGGCTTCAAAAAGTTGAAGATACCCGCCGTCGGCGTTGTCATCCCCGATGGCGAACAGCTTTCATTTTAATAATTAAAACAAGGTCGTTTTTTCGACCTTGTTTTTTGATTAGAATAATAAATTTCAAACAGTAATTTATCGGTGAGGGAGTTTCGCCTCTGCGGAGGCGACCGGCACCGTTGCCGGCCCCGCAAGCTTTTAAAAAAGCTTGAGCAAAACTTCGAAAAAGGTATTTTTTATTGCTGTTTATCTGTGTTTCTACGGAAATTTTACGGAAATTTTACGAAAATTTCATGTAGAAAAACTTAGCATCAATTTACTCTCGAGTCATTCTGAGCGTAGCGAAGAATCTACGTGCGCTAAAGGATGATAATCTCACAGCAGTCACCCTGAGCGGAACGCAGTGGAGTCGAACCCATAGGGCAATGCGACAGCATTGGGGTATAATTTCACCGTCTCCG
>JAFXAN010000162.1 GCA_017517035.1 Clostridia bacterium | reverse complement strand
GGCGGCGATTTTTGCCGCAAGTGGGAATATGAGAGCACTTACAGCAGAGCAAAAGAGCTTTGCCAAAGGCAAAGTCTTTTGTCTGCGTTGGTTATAGAGAAAAGGGGAGATACCCAAGGGGGAACGCCTTGGGAGACTTTTGCTTCCTTTGGGGCGGGCCAAAGGAAGTGCCCGCCGGCATGAGGCGCTAAACAGTAACTAACTTCTTCTCAAATAGACAATTTCCGTATACTATCATTCAGTAAATCCAACAGTTCGACAAAATACTGTTTAACAACAAACTGTCTCTCTTAATATGACACGCAAAAAAGGTGTATGCAAAAGCATACACCTTTTTTGGCGCGCCATGCAGGATTCAGAACCATTCCGAGCAAGCTCGGTGTCAAATTGCGTTATATTCTCAAAAATCGTTCTTTCATCAGCAATTTGAAGCAGATTCTCTTGTACCTACAGTGACACGCAAAAAAGGTGTACGCAAAAGCATACACCTTTTTTGGCGCGCCATGCAGGATTCGAACCTGCGACCTACCGGTTCGTAGCCGGGCACTCTATCCACTGAGCTAATAGCGCATATTCATCTCGGATTCCATCCGACAGTATGGTATTTTATCACATTTTTAGCTTTTTGTCAATAGTATTTTTGAAAAAACTCATCTTATTTCTTCTTTTTTTATTTTTTTCACATAAATGTACAGCAAATTGTTGCAAAATTTGTTCGGAGATGATATAATATGTGTGGTAAAAACTTTTCTGCAGGAGGTTTTCATGAAAAAACGCATTCTCGTTGTCAGCAGTGCCAATATGGATTTTGTTCTCAATGTCTCCAGAATCCCCGAGCCGGGCGAGACAATTTTGGAAAGCGGCGATTATCGCCTCATTCCCGGCGGTAAAGGTGCAAATTCCGCAATCGCTGTGGAGCGTCTCGGAGGAGACTGTGTTTTTTGTGCAAAGCTCGGCAGAGATGCCAACGGGGAAGCTCTCCGAAAGCTCTATGAGGCGGAAGGCATCAATCTTTCTGCACTCCGCAGTACAGACGAAGCCCCAACAGGTCTTGCCTCGATCATTGTGGAGAGAGACGGATGCAACAGGATAAATGTTTTCCCCGGTGCCAACAATTATCTCAATGCAGATGACGCCGAGGAAGCACTTCTCTGCTACCCTGATGCACTTTTCATGCACTTTGAGATCCCGGATGAGGCTGTGCTTACCGCTGCTCATTTTGCGGCAAAAAAAGGCATCCCGATAGTCATTGATGCAGGTCCTGCAAAGCCCGATTTCCCATTCGACAAGCTTCCGCCTCTCGAAATCTTCTCTCCAAATGAAAGCGAAACAGAGATATATACGGGAATAAATCCATCGGGCGCAGACAATGCACTCCGTGCCGCAGTTGCGCTGCAAAAGATCGTAAAAAGCCACTATTATATTATCAAGCTCGGAGACAAAGGCGCACTTGTTTATGACGGGAAATATTACAGCATCGCCTCGTCATATGATGTAAAGGCTGTTGATACCACAGCCGCCGGCGACAGCTTCACAGCAGCCCTGACCCTTGAATATCTGAGAAGCGGAAATATTATGCGCTCCATCAGATATGCTAACGCTGTCGGCGCATATGTTGTCAGCAAAAGGGGTGCAAGCACCTCCATTCCAAATGAAAAACAGCTCTCGGATTTTATCAAAAGTCGTGGAATAGAGCTTTAAAGAAAGAAGGATAAAAAAATGAACACTGTAAAATTTACATTCAAGGACGGAAAAAACAAAGCTCTGACCATGAGCTATGACGATGGAATTTTCCAGGACAAAAGACTTATCGAAATTTTCAACAAGCACGGCATCAAAGGCTCTTTCCATATAAACGGTGGACTTTTCGGTGCAGTACATAAGCACCCCAGACTTTTCGCCGAGGAAATTAAGGATGTATATGCAGGCCACGAGGTTTCCTGCCACGGTTATACTCATCCTTTCCTTGAAAAGCTTGCTCCAATGGAGGTCGTTCACGAGATGCTTGACGACAAAAAGGCACTTGAGGATGCTTGCGGATATGTTGTGAGAGGTATGTCTTATCCCTTTGGAACATATAGTGATGAGGTCATCTCCATCATAAGTAAGCTGGGAATAAACTATGCAAGAACGGTTGTTTCAACAGGAAAATTCAATATTCCCGAGGATTTCATGCGCTGGCACGCAACCTGCCATCATAATGATAAGAACCTTATGACATATCTTGAAAATCTGAAAAACTCAACCCGTGATCTTCAGCTTATGTATGTCTGGGGACACGCATATGAGTTCGATGACAACAACAACTGGGAGATAATTGAAAAATTCTGCGAGGAAGCAGGTGGAGATCCCGACATCTGGTATGCGACCAACATCGAGATTTTTGATTATGTTACAGCAATGAGACGCTGTGAGCTTTCCGCAGACAGAACAATGCTCTATAACCCAAGCGCAGTTTCGGTTTGGGTTAGAGCCGAAGGCAAGACCGTCGAATGCAAGGGCGGCGTTATGACAAAGCTTAACTGATTTAAGGAGAATTTTTATGAAGAAGATAATTTTTGCTCTTTTGAGCCTGATTCTTTGCCTCACCCTTATTGCTTGCGGCGGAAAAGCAAACGAAAATGCAGACAACACAGGCAATGTAACAAATGACAGTGCAGTTGTCACTGAAAAGTTGCCCGAAAGAAACATCACAGAGATCTACGGTATTTTTAATGAGCAATACGATTTCATCTATGAAGATATCTGCCTCGTTCCCGGAACCTTCACACAGCAAAATCCCGTATATTCCATGATAGAAAAATATGAAGAAAGCTTTGACAGAGGCTCAATCGAATCAATATCCTCACGCTTGCCGGCAATCTGCCATCTTGCAAAGGAGCTTTCTCTTACGGATGTTGACCTGAACGAATATTATACCGCTTGCTTTGAAATGGGAATAATTGATATTATGCCCTCAAATGAGATCATGAAAACTATCGTCAGCGGTGATGCTGTCGCCATAGCATCAGCTTGCGCTCATCCTTCCGCTCTTGCAAAGGAAGGAAAGGTCTATACTCTCCGTCAACTTCTTGAAGTGGAAATTTCCGGAATAAGCGATGACGAGATCAGAGCGACCGTTGAAAGTGCGAAGAATTATTATGGTTCTGAGCTTCTCAAAAGCGAATTCCTTTCGGAAAGAATGAAAGAAAAGCTTTCCGCTCTCGGATATGAGATCGTAAAGGACAAGGTTGGAACACTTTGCACCGTTCATGCCGATGAATATCACACGATCCCGTCCGAGCTTGAAGCACTTGTAGATTCCGCAAAGCTCAGCGAATGGAAGGCTAATGCCGAGGATACCGAATGCGGCGGAGGTGCAAACATCGCTGATTTTGTTAAGGCGTTCGACATTTCAAAGGAAAAATTCATCGAGATATATAATTCCCTTAACGGAACTCTCGGTCACTACAATATTGATGAAATTTACGGAGATGCTCCCGATGCTTATTATAGCGAAAAGCATCCCACATTTATTGCCGAGGTTGAAGCTGACCGTGCAATGGCAGCCCTCAAAGCAAAGGTTGCAGAGGATAAGGGAATGACCGATTTTGTTACAAATGTTCATGAGTTTTCGCTTGCAGAGCTGCTTATAATGGTCGACAAGGATGATGCATACATAGCAGAGCTTGAGGAATTTATGTCAACACTTGTGGGGCTTCGGGGCTTCAGCATAGGTGAGATCTATGACCGTAAGGATGAATTTACCCGTATGCTCTCAAAGAGAACTCCATATGCCATTGACAGAATGGTCAGCGGCAGAGCAGTTTTTGAAAACGCTTACGATGCACATAAATAAAAAAACACGGGCCATCTCATGGGGAGATGGCCCCTTTCATTCATAATCGATCTTCCAAACAGGAATTTATCGAACTGTTTATTATACCCCAATGATATCGCATTGCTCCACCGTGCTTTTTTCTTTGTCAGATTTGCTTTATCATCGCAAAAGAATGATTTTTCAATGTGAATCTGGGATCACTTGTTGTCGAGATCAGCTCTGCGTCGTGTTCGTCATCGAGCATATAGATCTCGTATTTTCCATCCTCGCCAAAGTCGATCTTAACTTCCCTGCTCTCTGCTTCATCATCATTTGAATAGTTTGTTACGATGCAAAGTGCCTTCCCGTCCTTATCAACTCCGCAAAGGGTATAG
>JAFXAN010000161.1 GCA_017517035.1 Clostridia bacterium | reverse complement strand
GGAATTTTTATTGTTGTTTATCTGTGTTTCTACATGGAATTTATGAGAATTCTATGTAGAAAACTTGTAATCAATCTCCTCACAAGTCATCCTGAACGAAGTGAAGGATCTGGAAACGCTAAAGGATGATTTCATCACTATCTGACAGTTCGACAAATTACTGTTTATATGACGAAAAAAGATGCCGTGGCAACTGCTTTGAAATTGCCACGGCAAACAATTATTATTTAAGTGCGTCAAACATTGCCTTGACCTCTGCCTGACCTATGCAAAGATCTGTCTGCATCAGCTCATCGCCTCTGCCCATTGCGGGAATACCCCATTTATCGCCCCATGTGAGCAGATAAACGAAGGAATATCCGTCCTCTGTAAGCTCACAGAGGTCATCGTACATATCCATGCTACTATAAAGCGAAGGCTGGTCTTCGATGCTTTCAGCCAAAATTGAGCCACCCGGACCAAACTCGGTGATAGCACCAGGTTTTCTTGCAAGATCTGTAAGAGCCAGGTAGTTATCTTCTTGTGTTATCTCCATATTACCCGAAGAATACCAGTCAACACCTACCATGTCGCAATATTCATCTCCGGGGTAGAGATATGTTGTGCTCATAGTGCTTCCTCGAATATCTTTAACATTTGCTGACCAGTTGGGGCCATAGCACCAATAAAGATTGGTAAGGCCGCATTCGTTCTCAAAATAATCATAGACATAATGCCAAACATCAATGAGGTAATCTGCATCGAGCCAATGGCCACTCTGACCTGTGCAGAACCAGAACCAGCTTCCGTTTGCCTCATGGAGAGGACGCCAGATTATCGGAACGCCGTTTTCCTCAAGAGCCTTAAAGAAGCGTGCATTCGATTCAAGCTCGTTTTTAAAGAACTTATTATATTCTGTCCCCTCTGTTATAAGGTCTGTAAACGCCTGCTCATATGCTTCAAGTGAATTATCAAAGCCAAATCTGCCTCTGCATTTTGCGCCATCGTTAGGATCACGGTTTTCCGAGGGGTTAGCCCAGTGTGCGCTGGCAGTTATTATTCCACCCTCTGCGGCATAGTCAACCATATCGCAGATATAAGCGCTCCACTGCATTTCGGTGGTTACGGGAAGATCAAAGCCATAGCAGCCAAGGTCAATGCCGATGATACCGGGCATTTCGCCTGTTGCATCCGTGAATTTTTTTATTGAATCCTCAATTGCGGTTTCATGAAGCCCCTTTGTCTGCTCTCCGATGATTATCTGATCGGGATCATCATAGACCTTCTGAATGACAGCCGCAAGCTGTTCTTTGGTATAAATCTCCTTTTTGCCAGTGCTGCCCTCATAGCTCAGACCCGATGACAGCTCAACAATCTTGCTTTCGTTCTTTGCTATGACATTACCGAAATATTCGAGTGCGGCATGGATGGAATGGGCACTTCCTTTTATTATGATGTTTCCATTCTCAACCTTTATAGAATATTTGTGCTCAATAAGCTCCGAGCCATCAAGGATGAAATAATGCTCTCCATCAACCATATCACCCTCGTGCTCTATAATGGAAGTGCCGCAAAGATCTCTGAAAAATTCAACCGAGTCCTTATAATAGGAATTATTTACAAGCTTGAATTCACCAAAGTCAACCCCGTCAACGGTCATCTTATCAAAAGCATAGTTGCCAATATATGTATAGCCATCTCCCGAGGGGATCTTGATAGTTTTGTTTTTTGAATCGATAAATTGATTTTTAAAAAGCTCAATAGCATTTGTGACTGCTTCATCACTTCCGCCGGCAACAACTATCTTGTTTCCAACCTTTTTTATTGTGTAGTCATAATAACGAAGATTCGCCATTACATCAGTTGACTGCTGACGCTTGGTTTCACCGACAAGGATCTCATATTGTGAGTTATAAATATCGGTTTTAATCGAAACAGAAGCATCTGTTACCTCATTTATGGTTTTTCTGAGAGAGGTTACCAGTGTTGTAATTTCCTTCGAGCAGTTTTCTCCTCTGACGATAACATATTGCGAAAGATTTTCAACGTTCTTCAGCACAATTTTGCCCGAATTATCGTCTTTTTTTCCACCGCAAGAACCCAAAGAAAAAATCACAAAAAGTGCCAGAAAGACAAGTATTGTTTTTTTCATATAAAATTCTCCTATCCGAAATAATTTATTTTCTTTAAAGTTTTACATTTTACCAGCTTATTTACCCTTGATTAATTTATATTATACACACTTCGAAATGTCATTTCAAGCACTTTTGCTTGCAAAACAGTCGAAAATGCTACTTTTTTAAAAGTAATATAACTCTTTATACAAAAAAAGGTGCTGTCTCACTATGAGACAGCACCTCAGCGTGTCGAGAAACTCTCGACACGCTGGAAGACATCGAAAAAGGTAGGAATATTTTCCGTTCTTACATTCGTCGGCGTACTCGGTACGACAGAGTGTAAGAACGGAAAAAGCAAGTAAGCACAAGGCTTTCCTCGTGATTGCCTTGTGCTTCTTTTTGAATTTAATTTTTTCTAT
>JAFXAN010000160.1 GCA_017517035.1 Clostridia bacterium | reverse complement strand
GGGTTGATGTTTGTTCTTCTACATAAAACTCACAATAATTCTCCGTAGAAACACTGATAAACAACAATAAAAATCCTCTTTTTAAAGTTTTGCTCAAGCTTTTTTAAAAGCTTGCGGGAGCCGGCAACGGTGCCGGTCGCCTCCGCAGAGGCGAAACTCCCTCACCGACAAATTACTGTTTGAAAGCCAATTCGCCGAAAATCGACATCATCCGAACATACAAATACAAAATCATATGTTTTTTCCTTAAACCCTTGCTCCCTCCTCTTCTTCTATGTATTCGAGGGCACGAGAGAGAACATAGCGGTCATTTTCATGCTCAAGAATGCTGTTCGCTCTTCTCACATCTATCCAGAATGCCTCGGCAATCTCTCCCTTCCTTGCACGAAGATATCGGAAGGTTGTGTGAGCAAGAAAATAGACAACATCCTTTTCAACGCCCCTTGTGGGGCTATATCTTATGGTTTCTCTGAAGGATTCGGAGATCCTTATGCGGACTCCCGTTTCCTCATAGACCTCCCTTTCGGCAGTTTGCACCTCTGTTTCCCCCTCCTCAACGTGTCCCTTGGGAAAGGAGACAGGTCCGCCCTTATATTGGCGGATCACAAGCAAAAACTGCCTTGCGGGATCATGCTTGTCTCTGCGGAGCACTATGGCTCCGCAGGATTTTTCGTATTTCAAATTCGTCACTCCGTTCAGCGTTCGATCTCTTCCATTATATATGCTTCAAGTATGTCTCCAACCTTAATATCGTTGAATCTTTCAAGTCCGATACCGCATTCATAGCCTGTTGCAACCTCTTTTGCATCGTCCTTGAATCTCTTGAGAGAGGATATCTTATCCTCAAAGATAACGATACCGTCACGGACAACTCGGATCTGTGACTGACGGGTAACCTTACCGTCCTGGATATAAGAACCGGCGATAGTTCCAACATTCGGAACATGGATAGTCTGACGAACCTCGGCGTGACCGAGAAGAGCCTCTCTATATTTGGGAGCAAGCATACCCTTCATCGCTGCTGTGATCTCCTCGATGCACTCGTAGATTACTCGGTATGTGCGGACATCAACATTCTGTCTTTCTGCGCTGTCAAGAGCTGTCTTATCGGGACGGACATTAAATCCGACGATAATTGCGTTGGAAGCGGCAGCGAATGTTACATCGCCCTCTGTGATACCGCCTGTTGCCGCATGGATGACCTTGACCTTGACCTCTTCATTTGATATCTTTTCAAGTGAAGCCTTAACAGCCTCAACGCTTCCTCCAACATCTGCCTTAACGATGATATTAAGATCCTTAACGCCGTCTGCGATCTGTGCAAAGAGATCATCAAGATTTGCTCTTGCATTTGCCTTGAACAGCTCTTCCTTTGCCTTATCCTTACGCTGATCTGCAAGAGTTCTTGCCATTCTCTCGTCCTCAACCGCCTGGAATTCATCACCTGCACTCGGAACATCCGCAAGACCGATGATCTCAACAGGAACGGAGGGAGCAGCGCTCTTAAGCATCTTTCCGTTGTGGTCTGTCATAAGACGAACATGACCGACTGCGCTTCCTGCAATTACGATATCGCCCTGACGGAGAGTACCGTTCTGAACAAGAACCGTTGCAACGGGTCCTCTTCCCTTATCCAGCTTCGCCTCGATGACGATACCCTTTGCTCGTCTGTTGGGGTTAGCCTTAAGCTCCTTGACCTCCGCAACGAGAAGAACGGTTTCAAGAAGATCGTCGATACCCATTCTTGTAAGTGCGGAAACGGGAACGCAGATAACATCGCCTCCCCATTCCTCGGGAACCAGGTCATATGCGGTAAGCTCCTGCTTTATTGCATCCGGATTTGCTGTTGGCTTATCCATCTTGTTGATGGCAACGATAATATCAACGCCTGCTGCCTTTGCATGGTTTATAGCCTCAACTGTCTGGGGCATGATACCGTCATCTGCGGCAACTACGAGTATTGCAATATCTGTTGCCATTGCACCTCTTGCACGCATTGCAGTAAATGCCTCATGACCGGGAGTATCAAGGAATGTGATGGGCTTGCCGTCAACCTCAACACGGTATGCACCGATATGCTGAGTGATTCCTCCTGCCTCGCCTGTTGTAACTCTTGTGTTTCTGATAGCGTCAAGAATAGATGTCTTTCCGTGGTCAACGTGTCCCATTACGCAAACTACGGGCGCGCGTCCCTCAAGGCTCTCTTCGCTATCCTCTGTCTCATCAAAGAGCTTTTCCTCGATGGTAACAACAACTTCCTTTGTGGCAATTGCACCAAGCTCATCCGCAACGAGATATGCGGTATCATAGTCGATTATCTGATTGACGGTCGCCATAACGCCCATCATCATAAGCTTCTTTATTACCTCTCCTGCAACAACCTTAAGTCTTGAAGCAAGCTCGCCCACCGAGATCTCATCGGGAATGGTGATCTCAAGAGGCTTCTTCTTCACGGGCTGCTGAGGCTTTTTAACAAATTCTTCCTTATTCTTGCGATAAGGATCACGGTTATTCTGCTTCTTGAGCTTCTGCTTTTCTCCGCGCATATTGTGGGAATCGGCAACGAAGTTTTCAAGTCTTTCATCGTATTTTGAAAGATCGACCGTGCTTGAACGGGTGTCAACAACTCTTGTTGCGCCTCTCTGGCTCGGCTGATTGACTGTTCCCTTGGGTGTCTGACCTCTTACGATTGCCTGAGGCTGGAACTTGGGCTTCGGAGCGGAAGGAATATAATCCTCACCCGGATTTGTCTGTCTGAAGCCGCCCTGACCTCTCTGCTGTCCCTTATTTTTATCAAATCCGCCCTGTCTGTTGTCTCTATCAAAGGGCTTTTTTTCGCCTCTGTTATCGGAGAAACGGTCTCCCTGGGGTCTGCCCTGTCCCTGTGGACGGTCGAATGCACTCTTTCTGTCGCCGCCCTGTCTGTTATCTCTCTCAAAGGGCTTTCTTGCATCCGGCTTTCTTTCTTCTGCCTTAAATTCGGGTTTTTTAGGCTCGGGCTTCTTCTCCTCTGCCTTAATTTCAACCTTTTTAGGCTCGGGCTTCTTTTCCTCTGCCTTAATTTCGACCTTTTTAGGCTCGGGCTTCTTCTCCTCTGCCTTCACCTCAGCTTTCTTAGGCTCGGGCTTCTTTTCTTCAGCCTTGACCTCAGCCTTTTTAGGCTCGGGCTTCTTTTCTTCAGCCTTGACCTCAACCTTTTTAGGCTCAGGCTTCTTTTCCTCCGCCTTCACCTCTTCCTTTTTAGGCTCGGGCTTATTCTTTGACGGAATAAATGTCACTCCGTCGATATAATCATATATGTTTTCTATCTGACTTGCTCTTGTAAGGCTTTCCATAAGAACATCGAACTCGGTTGCGCTGAGCGCTGCCTGTGCCTTCACCTCAAAGCCCTTTGCTCCGAGAATGTCGGTAAGCTCCTTGCCCTTAAGACCCATATCCTTTGCAAGCTGGTTTACCTTAAACTGATTGTTTGCTGCCATATAATAAATCCTTGCTTTACCGCACAGCGGAAAAGCTCCCTTTCTTTCTTGATGAATAATTCGTTGAATAATTCGTTATATCAAAAACGTCACGAGGGTGGCGATATTTTCTTCAGCTTCATCCTTATCGCCTCTGCAAGTCCGCTGTCCTTTATTCCCACAGCGGCAACTGTGCTTCTTTTTCCAACAGCCTCGCTAAGCTCCTCCATTTTTATGGGAAGTCTTATAAGCTCAACTCCGTAAAAGGCGCATTTGTCGGAAAGCTTCTTGTGTGTGTTATCCGAGCTGTCCGAGCCTTCGAGAACGAGAACAGTTTTTTTATCACCGTTCATTCTGAGGCTCTCGCAAATAAGAGGTGTTCCGTAGACCGCCTTGCCCGCTTTTGCGGCAAGACCAATGGTCATTTTCAGCTTTTTTATCCCCTCAAAGCTATCGGGCTTTGTTTGTGAGCCATTATTCGTATTCAATCTGCAAGCTCCTCCTCAAGGGCATCCCAGACCTCGTCTGTGACGCTGCATTCAAAAAGCTTCGATATCCTACCGCTTTTTCTTACCTTCTTAAGGCAAGCCTTGCTATGGCAGATATAAGCTCCTCTGCCGCTTTTTTTGCCGGTGAAATCAAGCTCCACCGTCCCCTCGGGGGTTCTGACGATCCTTATAAGCTCCTTTTTGAGCTTTTTTTCGTTGCAGCCCATGCATTGTCTCTCGGGCTGTTTTTTCTGCTTTTCCGCCAAAATGCTCACCTCCGTTTTTCTCGGAATTCCGAATTATTCAGCCTTTATGTCTATCTTAAAGCCTGTAAGTCTGGCAGCAAGACGCGCGTTCTGACCTTCCTTACCGATGGCAAGTGAAAGCTGATCGGGGGAAACTGTAACCTTGCAGCTTCTCTCTCCGTCAAGTGTAACCGAAAGAACTGTTGCGGGTGAAAGCGCAGCCTTGATATATTCCTCGGGTGTTTCGCTATAGTTGATAATGTCGATCTTTTCGCCGCCAAGCTCATCCACAACTGCGGCAATTCTCATGCCCTTGTTTCCGATGCAAGCTCCAACTGCATCAACATCCTCGTCTCTTGAATAAACAGCGATCTTTGTCCTTGAGCCTGCTTCTCTTGCAACGCCCTTAACAATAACGATTCCGTCCTGAATTTCGGGAACTTCAAGCTCAAACATTCTTCTTACAAGTCCCGAATGTGAGCGTGAAAGGGTTACGAGAGGTCCGCGGCTCTCCTTATTAACTTCTGTTACGAATACCTTGATCTTATCTCCGACTCTCAGCACCTCACCGGGGATCTGCTCACTGCGGAGAAGCACTGCTGTGCTTGTGTCTGTTTCGATGATAACATTTCCTGTTTCGTTATCGACCTTGCTGACCTTCGCTGTGATGATCTCCTCGCGCTTATTCTCATAAGCCTCCTGCATAGCTCTTCTTTCAGCCTCACGGATGCCCTGAATGATAACATTCTTTGCCGCACCTGCGCTCAGACGGCGGAAGTTCTTTGTTTTCAGCTCTGTTTCAAGAACCTTTCCAAGAACATTTCTCTTTGAGAGAGCCTTTGCGTCCTCAAGGGAGATCTCTGCAACGGGATTTTCAACAACCTCAACAACTGTCTTCTGCTGATATACCTTAACATCTCTCTTTACGGGGTCGATGAGGACTCTCACATTGATATTATTGCCATGCTCCTTCTTATAAGCGGCAACGAGAGCAGCCTCGATCTTTTCGAACATATACTCCTGTGGGATTCCTTTTTCCTTCTCGAGAAGCTCAAGAGCGGTGAAAAATTCTGCGTTCATTTTTTAATCCTTTCAATATTATATGTTATTTTTTATTAATCAAAATCAAAAACGGTGTTAATTTTTGCAACCGATGCCCGTGCAAACACCTTCGGCTCATCCATGCCCTTGATGCTTATGGCAACATCACCGTTCTCGGTAAGTCCCAGAAGGACTCCACGGTAAAGCTTTGAGCCGTCAAGGGGGGCATAGAGCTTAACTTCAACATCCCAGCCCTCACAAGCCTCGATCTGCATATCGTTTTTTAGATCTCTTTCGATTCCGGGGGAGCTTACCTCAAGTGTGTATGCATCCTCGATGGGGTCTGCCTCGTCAAGAAGCGGGTCGATGGCTCTGTGCATCTTCTCGCAGTCGTTTATGTCGATGCCCTCCTCGCTATCAATTGTGATGCGAAGATACCACTGTGCGCCTTCTCTCACATATTCTACATCCCAGATGAAATATCCGAGACTTTCTGCAAGAGGCTCTGCAATCTCTCTTACGGCGCTTACAACATTTCCGCCTTTTTTTGCCATGCTTTATAAAAGTATCCTTTCAAAAAATTTTACACAACAAATTGAGAGTGGACTTTCGCCCACTCTCAAGGTATCATGTTTACTTTAGGTATTATAACACACTTTTTCTCATTTTGCAAGAGGTTTTTTAATTTTTTTTGAATTTTTTTAAAATATGGGGTTTTTGGCTTTAAATTTCAGAAATTTAACGGTGATTCATTGGACTTTTTAAGGGGGAGATGAGTATGATGAGGGAATGTGTGAGGTAATTGTTTGTCTTTAAGAAGTTAGTTACTGCATAGGCGCTCATGCCGCGCGGCACTTCCTTTGGCCCGCCCCAAAGGAAGCAAAAGTCTCCCAAGGCGTTCCCCCTTGGGTATCTCCCCTTTTCTCTATAACCAACGCAGACAAAAGACTTTGCCTTTGGCAAAGCTCTTTTGCTCTGCTGCAAGTTCTATCATATACCCACTTGCGGCATCAAGCACCGCCGCAAGTGGGGCACAACTTTTGGCTCTTATATCGCTCACACAAATAATATTATAAGTAACGCACGCCATTTTGTCTCGTTACGCTCCGCGACGATTTGAAAACAAAAACCTTTTTTTCGACAAACAACTGTTTAAATATGAACATTCAAAATAGTTAGTTTTTACAAGGTATTGTTTCACCGTTTCCAAAATCTTTATATCAAATTCTCGCGAAGCGTAACGAGACGAAATGGCGAG
>JAFXAN010000159.1 GCA_017517035.1 Clostridia bacterium | reverse complement strand
TGTACCTCTGGGCTTTTTTACTGCTCTCGGTTCTTTTGTTTGGGTTTGATTTCCAAAACTCATTTTGTTTTCCTCCTGTTAAATGAAATAACCTACCATAAGACCTGCCGATATAAAAGGAAGTAAGGCAAACGCCTTATTCGAGGCTTGTTTTTTGACTTTGTTATAAATAAGGTTAAATATTACGGCAAAAGTAAGTCCTATCACGTATCCGAGAACTCCGCCGAATAAACCAAGCAAGACAGCCGCCGCAGTAGAGATCTTGATATCGGCACCGCCAATTCCGTTTCCGTTCGTAAACATAGCGATTGCCATTTGCGGTATAAAGATAAGCAGACCGCCCATCAACATTGACACAATACCAACGTCGCCAAAGCCTACAAGGGCGAGTATCAGAAGCATTACCCAAAGTGAGTCATCAGCTTCGTGGGTGGAAATGTCCTGTACTGATGCGTACAGCAAGACAAGCAACATAATCACACCCTTTGCAGTCCAAATACTCAGTCCGCCAAACACATAAAGTGCGACTGTAACGAGGACAACTATGAGTTGGTTGGCAAGAGCATTAACCGAGAATCCTCGTTTTCTCATATAATAGTTGAGAATACACGTTATTCCGCACACCGCAAGAAGCAGACCGAAAAGGGTTAAAAATTGAAATAGTATTTCCACTTTTTCCTCCTTTCATATGAAACGGGGGGCGAGAGGACCCGCCCCCCAACAAAAAACACCGCCTAAGAAATTAAGCAGTGTAGTTGAACATATTCGTGATCTCGGTGTTGAGACGAGGGATGATGACGTTATCGAAGAGGGCGTAAAGTCCTGCGAGGATAACCGCGCCGACTACCACGCCGATGATGATTTTTACACCGGTGTCGATGTAACCTTCGCCCTTGGTGCTTTCCACAGCACACTTTGCCTTGATTGCGAGAGAATTTGCCTTGTCCTGAAGCTTCTTAAAGAATTTTTTCATAATATGTTGTTCCTTTCAAATAATTATTTTGTTTGACTTTGACTTGTTAACCTGAGATTAGGTGCCGGAGTAATTGAACATTCCTTCAATTCTGCCTTCGAGGGTGGGAAGGATCACACCGCTGAAGAGGGCGTAAAGTCCTGCAAGGATAACTGCACCGACTACAACGCCGATAATGATCTTTACACCGGTGTCGATGTAACCCTCTGCCTTTGCGTTATCAAGAGCACACTTTGCCTTGATTGCGAGAGCGTTTGCCTTGTTCTGAATGTTTTTGAAAAGCTTTTTCATAAAAGTTTACCTCGTATCTTTCTTTGATTTTTATTTAGCGTGCTTGTTAAAGAAGAATGATGCCGCCGCCACCGCCATCATTTCCGCTTCCACCGGGAGAGCCGAACATATCTTGAATTCGCTCTGCAAGTCCCGGCAGGACGATGTTGTTGAACAAATAATAGAGACCGCCAAGCAGTAATGCTCCGATGACAACGGCAATTATCATTTTTACCGCTACGTCAATATAGCCGTCTCCACGTTTGTTATCCAAAACATCGATTGCTTTTTTGAATAACCGTTTCACATTTTACCTCCTGTTCGTAAGACTTGTGAGAGCATTATAGCCGAATCATATATATCACCACCTCCTTGAAAATCAGTTGAATGTATCATCACTCAAAAATAGATTCAGATTGCTTGTATAGTCCTCAGCCAGCCTTTTTTGTTCCTCCGAAAGACCGAATACATGATCTGCAAAGTATTCCTCGCCATTGTATGAAATGGTATAAACTGCCCACGTTTCCGTGACCTCGGTTTCTATGACATATTCCTCACCGGTTTCTTCATCCACGTAAACGGTTTCAACAGTTCTTGTTCTGTTCTCAAAGACCTTTGTATAGGAATAGAGCTTGTCTTTGTTTTCACGCAGGACACGCTCCATATCCGGAATGGATACCGATTGATAGTCGGTATTTTTAGATGCGGAGTATTGAGATACAAAAGATGCAGTGCTGTAATTCGTTGTACTATCGTAGGGGTTTACAATCTCCATATGAGTTGCGCTTGAGTTTCCAAAGTCTAAATCTATTTGAGTGAGTATATCTGACATCGCCTCGGACATGATCGTTCCGATGGATGCGGATATATCACTTAAATTGGTTGTAATTACTGTGCTGTCATTGAGAATAGGGACATCAGGGTTGTTTGGTGAAAATGCGTCCTTAATGCCACCCCAAATGACAGATGGTAACATACAAATAATAATTACGGGGATTAGAAATACAGCGGTTGCCGCTATGATGATCTTGAGGATCAACCCTCTGTTTTCCCACGCAAATGCGGCAATCGCACCATATAAACCACCCGCAGATGCACCCTTTGCAGCTGCGGCTATGGCTTTTCCTGTTTTAACAGCTCCTCGTACTGCATTTGCCGCTTGAGCTCCTTTTTGTAGAGGTTCAGAAGCGGGATTGTTGTTTTCTGCCATCAGACCTTATCCTTTCTTCGAGGAGGATCAGGCAGTTTCTTCACAATGTTTTCGTGATAGCCAATGGCACCGTTGGGAGCTTTGTACGGAGTTCTTTCTACGGAATCCTGAGCGTATTGCTTATACCAGCTTGTTCCATCGGCAGCCGTAATCGTTGTATGCTCGCCGGAAGGAGCCATATATTGCTCGGTATTATACATACCCACATCAATTCCACCGGGATTGTCGGCAGATGTTTCGGTCGCCATAATTCTGCCTCCTCCGATTTCTACATTAGAGTAGGAAGGAACGTCCTCTGCGTCCTCACCGAGAGCCGTATATCCAAGATAGGACATTAAAGCCTCACTTGAACCTGCTCCCGAAATCGTTCCCATTGAGGAAATGTTTCCTGTTGCTACTCGACCGATAACGCTATTGGCAAAGCTGCCGCCTTTGCTGACCGAGGAAGTAAAGGCTTTTCCACCAAGACCGCCCCCACCGTTGCCCGTAGCCTTCTTAACGGCATTGTTAGAAAAGTTACGGCTGACAACACCTGCAAGACCGCCTTTCATAAAGCCACCACCGCCACCGGAGGACGCGCCTTTTCCTCCTGTGCCACCGGCTCCGCCTGCAAACTGCTTTGCCATAAAAGCACCTCTTGTAGCAATGAGAGCTTCTGCCATCATTGAACCGCCCGTGTGTCCTACGTTGATGCCGAGTCCCGCGAGAAAGCTGTCTATCTTCTGGCTTACCTTTAAGAAGGCAATAGCACAAAGAAACCAAACGAAAATATTTCCCGTAACGGCATCTCTGCCTTGAGCGTTAACTGCCGCTTCGACCTCTTCCTCGGTCAAAGCAAAAGCCGGCACACTGCAAATGGAGACCATAATCAGCGTGACGGCTATCACAAATAGTATTTTATTTCTTTTTTTCATACTGCCTCCTTTACAGCGATAAGGGATTGGAGAGGAAGGCACCTACCATTGATGTAAAGAGTCTTAAGCACCAAGCATTCATCAAAAGAAGGAAGATCTGACCGCCAAACATTCGGCACCAACTCTTGAAGATGTTGCTTGTTGTTTGAGATGCGCCCATTGAGAAAGCAACGGGAGCGGTAAAGACCAGAACACCAAGCAGAACATATCTTTCAGCCGCTTCGAAAAGGAGCTTGATATAGTTCCATGCAAGGATAAGTACAAGTATGAGGGCTATGATGGACACGGCGCCGCTTGCACAAACACCCAAAATGGTAAGGAATACTGAATTAAAGTTTGCAAAATTCAGCGGAGGTAACTCGGAATTTAATATCCAATGATAAGGGGTTCCGCCAATGTCAAGAACTATGTTTACAATATCCCGTGCATAATAGGCAAGGAGAATGAAGAGAATAGAGCGAATACTGAGCTTCACGGGGTCTTCTGCTTCAATGCCTATACCCAATCCAAAGTTTTTGAACAACTGCCAAACCCAATTCAAAAGGATAAGTCCGATTGCAAGAGCAACGAACACCTTATACATGGTGTCGGCAGCGGGAAAGTATCGCAAAAAGGTATCCATATTACAGCCAAGCGCGCCCAAAACCGATGAACTGATTAGATCCAGTCCGTGCATAACCTGTTCGGCTACCCATTCAACAATACCATCTAATATACCGATATCATCACATCCTTTCTGATTTTAGAAAACGGCTATCCGTTCCACTTACCATCCGTGAAGAAGGGTGTGACATATGCCATAATGAAGCCAAGGCTGTTCAGGATCGCCCAAGTAATGATGATACGTTTGAGCCACGCTCTTGACTCATCTACTGTTTTCCCGCTTTTTGAGAAGTTCATTAAAAGCAGAGCCACAGCAGCGGTTACAACCGCTGCAATCGTTGAAATAAGAAGGACTTGATTATATACATCCTTCATAATTTCAGTAGCTTTTTCCCAAATAGTCGGTGTTGCCGCAAATGCGGGTACGCTCATCGCTACCAGCATAATAGCACACAGAAAGCCCATATAAAGGAATTTGCCCCATTCAATATGCAGCCTTGGCTTTTCGGGAGTCTGTGGTGTGATTTCCTTTTTCAAATAAATACCTCCTTGTTTGAATTTCTTGATTTTGAGCAACAAAAAAACACCATCGGACAAAATGGTGTTCGTGTCGCCAAGTGGCGCTTGATATAGTTTTGAGCATACTAATTATACCACATCCGCTTTTACGTTGCAATAGCAAAACTGTGACAATTCAGTGCGATTCTTTGCCAATTTCGTGCGACGTCATTTTTTTGGAAAAAACTGCTCCAAAATTGCCAAGCTGTCCTTGGAAGTGTAGCCCCACAGGACCGATGAAAGAGCATCGATGGCTTCCTTACGTTTGCGATAATAGGTCCGATAGCTGATCTCGGGAATATGCGGTTGAAGGAGTTCGACGATTGCCTCTGCCGTCTTACTCTGCTGGGGAGAGAGAAAGCTGTAAAATAGGATCCAATAGTAATCCTCTCCGTTTTTGTGCTTTTCACGAAGAAGATTGACAGAAGCATCTACGAGCTTCAGCATCTTGTGGCTTCGCTCGATGCACTTTGCCTGTTCTTCGATGCCCGTGTCATTGAAATCCACACCGGCAATATATATGGACTCCAAAAAATCTTCAATGCTGCTTCCATATTCCACTTGAAACTGTCTGCGAACTCTTTGGACAGACAATTCAAGACTCCATACGACATCACGGTATTTACGGAGCAATGTCCAGGTGTCGTGGTACAACGGGTTTTCGGATACGTCAAGTTCTTTTTTCGTTTTCATTTTTTGATCTCCTTTCAATTGGCAGGTGTAAGTATAAGTTCAAATTGCGCTATTTCTTTCTGCTCACCGCAGAGTAATTTCAGACTGTATCTCAACCGTCTCTTATGTGTATCAGATCTCTCCGTTAATACCGTTCCTTGGCAATCGGATAACTCTAATAACTTATATCGGAAATTCGAGCAGTCAAAGCACGAAAACCCTTGTGACATAAGGATTTTCTCGACTTTCTGTATGATCACTTCCTTGCGTAATTCTGAAACGGTAGATGCGTCGTTTGCAACGCTTTCGGGCAAATTGATAGTTATGTGTAACGCCATTGCAATCTCCTCCTTATCAAGCATAACGTCGGATATTTGAAACATCGTGGAAAGGTAATTACGTAAAGAAATCACCGTTCCGTGAGTGCCGGGGAATGAACTGATTGAAATCAATTCAAGCTCCTCAAACTTTTTAAGATAACGACCTATGGTTGCCTTCGAGACGTTGTATCTCTGAGCAAGCTCCGCATAGCTTATGAGAGGACTTCCGCTTCCATTTCTTATATATACAACGGGAGCCACGTCCGAGCCCTGTACTTGCTCATCGTTATATACGGTGTTCAACCATAGATCTAAAAGAATATCCATTTCTGACGGCCGCCTTGTTCCTATAATTTCATTTGCTATACAGATAGGGAGAAAGAAAAATCCCGTATCCTTTTGGCAGGGAGCATTATATTCAAGTACGCGGTTGTGTTTATGCCATCCTACAATTTTATATTTAATAAGCCTACCGTTTCCAATAAGCTCGTAAGTAATAAGATGGCGCCCCTGTAAGTCGTTCAATACTGAAATGGCTTGTCTCCCAAAGCGAAAGTGAAACCACTCGGTCAGCTCTTTTAGTTCACAGAGCCACTCACCGGGGTAGACTGTGTAGTTTATGCCGCCGATCCGTTTATACGATGTGCGGAAATTAGCATAGCTCGACAACACGGTGTAAAAGAAAAGACCCGAGCCGCCGTTTGTACGGATATTTCTATCTGCTATTAGGGACTGAACGAACTGCCTATAAATACGGCAGCGCGGATAGTCCACAATTTGCTTTATTTCTAATTGGTATTCTGACATTGCTTTTCCTCCAAATAAAAAAGGTGCAGAACTTCGAAATGAAATTCTGCACCACAGGAATTTTTTTGTAAAGTAGTTGAATTTTTTGAAAAAGTGTGATATAATTACTTAAATAATTTATGATCTTTTTGCCATGGCACTCTACACATATACTCGTTCAAAAAAGTATTTTGCAGATACCTTGCCGGGCACTGTGATTTTTCCTTGCTTGTTCAACTCGTCATTTAGCGTTTTCATAATTCGATAAGCTGTTGAACGAGAAACTTGCATTATTTCAATAATGTCTGACGCATTCAAGAATTTTTTTGTCATAATATCTTGCGGAAGTTGTGTATCCATTTCAGCCTCCTTTCTGGTAATTTCTCCATTTGAGATATGAGAAATACCTGATTTTTAGGTACACAAAAAGTACACAGCAGTTTTCAATTTAACAAAAACAGCCTGAGATATGAGGAATACTTGATGTAAACGCAATGAAATCCACAGTTTACTATTTAAGGAACAAGCCCTAAAATAGAGTGGGAATAATCCCCACAAAAATCAGGGTAAAGAACATAATATAAGGAGCAAAATATGAGCAAAAGCGTTAAGGACATTCTGAGGCTGATCGAAGAAAACGATATAAAGATGGTCGATTTCAAGATGGTCGATATAAACGGTCAGTTTCGTCATGTTACCATTCCCGCAGAAAACTTTTCCGAGGACACGCTGAAGAGCGGAATCGGATTTGATGCTTCAAACTACGGTTATGCCGTGGTTGAGAAGAGCGATATGGTGTTTATCCCGGATCCCGATACAGCAATCATTGACCCCTTCTGTGAGATACCAACCCTTTCTATGACGGGTAACGCTATGATAATCGACACTCCCGAAAACCGTCCGCTTCCTCAGTACCCAAGAAATATAATCAAGGCGGCTGTTCAGCAGATGAAGGACAGCGGCGTTGCCGACACGATGTTCATTCTTCCCGAGTTTGAATTCTATCTGTTTGACGATGTTTCATGGGGAGTTGAGTCCAACTATATAGGCGCTTCGGTTGACGCAAAGCAGTCTTATTGGAACAGCTCCGTTGAGGGTAAGGGCGTTGTCGTTCCGAAGCAGAAGAATTACCACATCGCAAAGCCCTTTGATGTTTCCTATGAGTGCCGCAGTGAAATGTGCATGCTTATGAAGGAAGCGGGCATCGAAATTAACTATCATCACCCCGAGGTTGCGGCTTCAGGTCAGTTTGAGATCGAGCCTCAGCTTGGTGAGGTGGTTCACATGGCAGATGCTACTATGATGATAAAATACATCATCCACAATACAGCGCTCAAATACGGAAAATCCGCAACCTTTATGCCGAAGCCCGTATATGGAGAGGCAGGAAGCGGAATGCATGTTCATATGCTTCTTATGAAGGACGGAAAGCCTGTTTTCTCGGACGATAACGGATATGCACATCTCAGCCGTGAGGCACATTACTTCATGGGCGGTCTGCTGAAGCACATCGCATCGCTTTGTGCGATCACAAACCCCAGCACAAACTCCTTCAAGCGTCTTGTGCCCGGATTTGAAGCTCCCGTAACTGTTGGATATGCAACAAGCAACCGCAGTGCGGTCATCAGAATCCCCGCATATGCAAAAGCACCCGAAAAGCGCCGCTTTGAGCTGCGCAATCCGGATGCAACCTGCAATCCTTATTTCTGCTATGCCGCTATTCTTATGGCAGGTCTTGACGGAATAAAGAACAAAATTGATCCCCATGAAAACGGATGGGGACCCTACGATGTGAACCTTTATACTCTCCCCGAGGAGGAAAAGGCAAAGCTTAAGGGACTTCCCACATCTCTTCCCGAAGCGCTTGACGCTCTTGAAGCAGATCATGATTATCTAACCGAGGGCGGAGTTTTCCCCGAGGAGCTGCTTCGTAATTTCATAAAGAATAAGAGAGCAGAATGCGCAGAGCTTTCAAAGATACCTCACCCCGCAGAATTTGATAGATACTATAATCTTTAATCAATAATCTTGATTTTTACGAAAGAAGGAATATTTTCAATGGCAAACTATGAACGCAGAGTAGGCACGGTTTCAAGAGGAATCCGCTGTCCTATCATACGCAAAGGAGATAATCTTGCTGAAATCGTAAGCAGCAGTGTTCTCGAGGCGGCTGAATTTGAAGGCTTTGAGCTTCGTGACAGAGATGTTATCTCCATAACCGAATCAATCGTTGCAAGAGCACAGGGAAATTATGCAAGCGTTGACGCTATTGCAGAGGATGTGAGAACAAAGCTTGGAGGCGGCACGATCGGTGTCATTTTCCCCATCCTTTCCCGTAACCGTTTTGCAATATGCCTTCGCGGTATTGCAAAGGGCGCAAAAAAGGTCGTTCTTATGCTCAGCTATCCCTCTGACGAGGTTGGAAACGAGCTTGTGAGCCTCGATAAGATTGATGCCGCAGGCATAAATCCCTATAGCGATGTTCTTACCCTTGAAAAATACCGTGAGCTTTTCGGTGAGAATAAGCATGAGTTCACAGGCGTTGACTATGTTGAATACTATGGAAATCTTGTGAAGGAATGCGGTGCAGAGGTTGAGATCATCTTTGCAAATCAGGCAAAGGCTATTCTTGATTATGCTGATTGCATCCTTACCTGCGATATCCACACAAGAGCAAGAACAAAGAGGATACTTAAGGCTGCGGGCGCAAAGGTCGTTCTCGGTCTTGACGATATTATGAATGCTCCTGTGAACGGAAGCGGCTGCAATGAAAAATACGGTCTTCTCGGCTCGAATAAGTCTACTGAGGATTCGGTTAAGCTCTTCCCCCGTGAGTGCAAGGATCTTGTACTTGATATTCAGAAGAGAATACTCGATGCTACGGGAAAATGCGTTGAGGTCATGGTTTACGGTGACGGCGCATTCAAGGACCCCCAGGGTAAGATCTGGGAGCTTGCAGACCCGGTGGTTTCTCCCGCATTTACAGACGGTCTTGTGGGTACACCCAATGAGCTTAAGCTGAAATATCTCGCTGATAACGATTTTAGAGATCTTTCGGGCGAAGCACTGAAGGAAGCTATCTCTAATAGTATCAAAGCAAAGGACGGAAGCAGTCTTGTCGGTAACATGGCAGCGCAGGGAACAACTCCTCGTCAGATAACAGACCTTATCGGCTCGCTTTGCGACCTTACAAGCGGTTCGGGCGACAAGGGAACTCCCGTTGTCCTCGTTCAAGGCTATTTTGATAACTATACAAACTGATTTTTGGTTTATTTGAGAAGACCGAGCCGCTTGGCTCGGTCTTCGTGCTTTTGAGGGGAGATTTCTATAAACAGTAATTTGTCGGTGGGGGGAGTTTCGCCACTGCGGTGGCGACCGGCGATGGCGCCGGCTCCCACGACCTTTAAAAAAGGTCGATCAAAACTTCAAAAAGGGGAATTGCTTTGTTTTTAATTTGCCTTTCTACGTGAAAATACCTCAAATTTTACGTAGAAAAACAGTTAAACATCATATTTTCTTGTCCTGTTTGTAAGTTTTGCTCAAGCTTTTTTAAAAGCTTGCGGGAGCCGGCGACGGCGCCGGTCGCATCCGCAGATGCGAAACTCCCCTCCCCGATAAATTCCTGTTTATCAAGTAATAACCGACTGACTATACAAGAAACACAGAAAAGGAAATAAAATATTATTTTCACTTGATTTTTTCCTTGAATTGGGGAATTTTTTTAGGTATAATATAAAATGAAAATTTATAAAATGAGCTGTAAAAAGGCAAGGAAGGGTACAATTATGAGAATGAAAACAAAAAAATTGATATTTTTTGCCATAATTTTGACATTTTTCATTTTTCTTATGTCTTGCGGAGAAAATGCGGTGCAAAATCCCGACGGTAAGCTGGACGTTACCACGGTTGAAAACATAGATGAATATGTCATAATCCGCGGGAATGACTCAAGTGAGGAAATAAGCAGTGCTGTTTCTTTGCTTGTAAAGGAGATAAAGACGCTGACAGGCTCAATGCCATCGGTGAGAGCAGATCTTAAGGGAGAAAAGAAAATTCTGGTAGGAAATACCGATAGCAAGAAGTCGAAAAAGGCTTCCGAGGGTCTTGGATATTTTGAATTTACCATAAGAGCCGAAGGAGATGATATCATCATTTGCGGTGGAAGTGATGAAGCGACCCTTGATGCGGTGGGTTTCTACATTGAAAATTTCATAAACAAAGATAAAAAAGAGATGTACTTACCCATCTGGGAGGAGGGCTATACCTTTACAAGTTCCCATAAGCTGGAGACTCTTATGATAGACTCCTTTGATGGCGAGATTACCCTTTATAACCCCAATTCACTTGAAATTGCAGAGGATTTTTCCGAAAGGCTCTCCCGTGAATATGTTGGAAAGAGAATCAATGTAATTTCGGGTAATATCCCAGAGGGTGAAGGCGGCATCGTCATTAAAAACGACCTTCTCACAACCACAGATTACGGAGTTCGCATTGAGGACGGCGTAATTTATATTGAGGGCAGTTACAGAACCTATGAAAATGCTGTAAATGAATTTTTCAGCCTTCTTGATAAGAAGAGAGGAAGAGTTACTCTTTCAGAAACCGACAGCGTAAGCGGAAAGATAGAAGCACTTGAAATCCCCTATAAAAACAAGAGCGAGCTTATGACGGTACTCGAATATGTTTATGATCTTGAGGATCAGGTCATATTCGGTCAGCACGTAGCGGGCAGACCTACCGTCGGCGGTATTCTTGAGGAATATTATGAGGCTGTGGGCGAATATCCGGGTGCTATAGATTTTGATATGCTCGACCTTCCTTATAAGGACGATGCTTACATAAGTCAAGTCCTTTGCGAGCTTTATGAATTTGCTTCAAAGGGCGGTATCATCACCACCATGTACCACTGGGCAAACCCCGCGGACGAGGGTGAATATACAAGCAGACACTACAGAGGCGTTCTCGGCTCAAAGGAGAAATGGAACGAGGTTCTTACTCCGGGAACCGAGCTTAACCGCCGCTGGATGGTTGAGCTTGACACAGGAGCAAAGCTGCTTAAAGCACTTAAAGAGGCCGGAGTTTCGGTTCTTTTCAGACCTATGCATGAGGCAAACGGCGGCTTTTTCTGGTTCTGTGCTCCGCAGGGAGAGGGCTATACCGTTTCACAGGAAGATATGCTCAGAATGTGGACATACGTTCACGACTACTATACAAAGGATCTTGGTCTTGACAATATTCTTTGGGTATATGGACCCAATGTTGCGGGAAGCGACAACACCTTGCCTGTTGACTACTATTATCCCGGAGAGGAATATTGTGACCTTGTTTCCCTTGACTGGTACACATCGGGACATTATGAGATAGCAAAGAGCTATGAGGATATCCTTAAGCTTGACAGAGTCACATCCCTTGCGGAGCTTGGACTTGCAGAGATACTGCGCCGCGAGACGCTTGAAGAGCAGATGAAGATATTCACTTGCGAGGATTATCTGAAAATAATAAACGATATGTTCAAGGACGGCTATAAGATCTGCTATATTCAGGTCTATGCAGGCTGGTCAGGTGCGCCTGCTTATCTCGGACGCGGTGAGCTTCTTGGCAACAGCGAGATGATAATCAATCTGCCCGAAATGCAGGACGTTATAAATAAGGCGCTTGGAAAATAAGGAGGAAGAAATGAAAAAATTTTATTTTAATAAAAGATGTTTCTTTGCTCTTGCCGCATTTTTGGTTTTGGCACTTGTTCTTTCCGTTTCGACCTTTGCCGCAACTGCAGGCAGCGGATACACTGTTGATAAAAACAAAAAGCCGACAAACATCAAATGGAGCATGACAGCAGAGGGAGTTCTTTCCTTTGAAATAGATGCTTCTTCTGCAAATTCTCCTTCAACTACGCTTTCGAATGTTGATCCCGTGACTCTTGAAAATGCAGCATGGAACAAGACACCTCCCACATATGCCGAGGCTGTGAAGATAATAATCGGAGAAGGTATTACCGCCGTTGAGGGAAGCTTTCAGGGCTGCAGACAGGTGAAGCAGATCGAAATTCCTACCTCACTTGTTACCCTTAAAAGTGCGTTCCTTTCCTGTACGGCACTTGAAAGCATTTACGTAAGAGGAACAGAGCCTGTTATGGGACTCTTTGACCTTTCGTATGTGACTTCTATCGGCTCATACAGCATCGGAAGCCAGACGGCACTGCAGAAGATAAAGCTGAGCCCCGCACTTAAGGGTGAGCTTCCTCACGAGGCAATAAAGAACGTCGGTCTTACCGAGATCGAGATACCCGAGGGTGTAACTATTCTGAAAAATTCATCCCTTGCAAAGACAGCCTCCCTTAAAACCGTGACCGTTCTCGGTATGAATACGGAATTTGAGTCGGACGATGTATTCAAGGATAATCAAACCTATCCCAAAATCAAGGCAAAGGCAGGCTCAAAGGCAGCGGAATTCGCCCTTGCAAATGGCTATACCTTTATCGACCTTGATACGGGCGTTGAGACAAAGGGCACAAAATATACAACAGGTGCTTCGATAATCCAGAGCGGCACTACCACACCTGTTTCCGACGAGCTTGAGACATTTGATCCAAATGAAGCGACCGCACACGGTTACATAAGCTACAAATATAAGGACAATCCCGTTTGCGATACCGACTGGGCATACTATGCCGAAACAAAGACGCTTATTTTCTATTCCCGTACCACAAAATATAACGAAACGGGACGCTCGGAGCAGGCGGCGGACAAGGTCGGATGGGCAACCTACAAAAACGAGATCGAGCACGTCATTGTCGGAAATAATATTCACAAAATAACCCAGAAGGCATTTCTCAATTATCCTAATCTAATAGATGTTCAGCTCGGCCCAAAGGTGAGTCAGATAGACGCACAGGCGTTTTTCGATTGTCCCAAGCTCACAACCGTCTGGAAAGCGGGCGGCGAGAGGATCGAGGGCAGAGCAGACCTTTCGGATATAAAGGTTTGTCAGGCAGGTACATGGGAGGGAACTGCTGTTGAGGAGATAATCTTTAATCCCGAGCTTACCGAGATAAATACCGTTCTTCCCACAACTCTTACAAGGATATATGCAAACGCAAGTGAGGCAAATATTGCCTTTGCCAAGGAAAATTATATCGACCTTTATGATGTTCTTGATACGACAAAGGTTCATTACTTCTTTGTTGAGATAGATTTTTCGCTGCCCCTTTGCGGAGACAGAGCTGTTTTCCGCTTTGATGAAGCCACGGGAACTCTTTATGTAGAGGGTGTCGGAGCTATAAGCGATGTCATAAATTATTATGGTGGCGGCTCGAAAAATCAGCCTTGGTTCAGCATCAAAAATCAGATAAAGCACGTCGTCATCGGTGATTACATAACCGAGATAGGAAAATATGCTTTTTGCGAATGTAAAAATCTCGAAAGCGTTGAGATTCCCAATGTAGAGAGCTTTGGTATCTACAATGCCGCATTTGAAAAGTGTACCAATCTAAAATCCATTTACCGCAGAGGAGAAACACCCATCGAGGGCACTCTCGACCTTTCAAATGTGCCCCAGCTTTTCCCCTGGACCTTTGCTTATGATTATCTTATTGCCAATGTCGTTGTAAACGACACTGTAAAGAGCATCGGCTCAAGTACATTTGAGGAAAATCTCAACCTTATGAACGTTTACGGTGTACCGGGAAGCGTGGCTGAGGAATATGCGACAAAAAATGAGCTCACATTCTTTGATAAATCATCCGCAACGCCCGAAGCGATAAAGTGCGAGATGCCCGAGACAACTGCGTCCTCCGAGAATACGGAAGAGACCTTGGGTGATGTGTCGGAAAGCGGAATTTCAACCGAAAGTGCGTCCGAGGAGATCGATGACGGAAAGCTTCGCCTTAATATCATCCCTCGTGAGGAACTTGAAGAATATAAGGCAAGTGCCATGGGAGAAAGCTCGGCGAAGGGAGCGGTAATTATCTGTATTTCCGTTTCTATAGTCGTTACCGCCGCGGTAATTATTGCCGTCACTATCATAAAAACCAAAAGAAAGCATTAAAAAGAGAGTATTAAAAAAGGGGATGGACTTTGTTGTCCATCTCCTTTTTGAAGTTTTGGTCAAGCTTTTGGGGAAGCTTGCGTGAGCCGGCAACGGTGCCGGTCGCCACCGCAGTGGCGAAACTCCTTCACCGATAAATTACTGTTTAATGAAATTATACTCCTTATTCGTATAAAAATTAATGATAGCTATTTACTTTTTTCATCAAAAGGTGTATAATAATATATTATATTGAAATTAACTTCCAAAAAAGGAGATAGAATATTATGGCAAAGAGAAAAATTGAAACGGTATGCGTTCAGGGCGGTTACACTCCCGGAAACGGTGAGCCTCGTCAGGTGCCGATATATCAGAGCACAACATTCAAATATGATACAAGCGAGGACATGGGCAAGCTTTTTGACCTTGAAGCCTCGGGATATTTCTATTCAAGACTTCAGAATCCCACCTGCGATACAGTTGCGCAGAAGATCTGCGAGCTTGAGGGCGGTGTTGCGGCAATGCTTACCTCCTCGGGTCAGGCGGCAAACTTCTATGCAACCTTCAATATTGCAAATGCAGGCGATCACATCATTTCCTCGTCAACGATCTATGGAGGAACATTCAATCTTTTCGCTGTTACGATGAAAAAGATGGGAATTGATTTCACCTTCCTTTCTCCCGACTGCTCGACAGAGGAGCTTGAGGCGGCCTTCAGACCCAACACAAAGGCTGTTTTCGGTGAGACAATTGCGAATCCCGCACTGACTGTGCTTGATATCGAGAAATTTGCAGATGCCGCTCATAAGCACGGCGTTCCGTTGATAATTGACAACACCTTTGCAACTCCCGTAAATTGCCGTCCCTTTGAGTTCGGTGCTGACATCGTAACTCATTCCACAACAAAATATATGGACGGTCACGGTGCGCAGGTTGGCGGTTGTATCGTTGATTCGGGCAATTTTGATTGGCTCGCTCATGCGGAGAAATTCCCCGGAATGTGCACTCCGGACGATAGCTATCACGGCATTATTTACGCTGAAAAATTCGGCAAGGCGGGATATATCACAAAGGCGACAGCGCAGCTCATGCGTGATTTCGGCTCAACTCCTTCACCTCAGAGTGCATTTATCCTCAATCTCGGCCTTGAAAGTCTCCATGTGAGAATGGCTCGCCATTGCGAAAACGGTCTTGCTGTTGCGAAATTCCTCAAGGATCATCCCATGGTCGATTGGGTAAGCTATCCTTCTCTTGAGGGTGATAAATACTATGATCTTGCTGAAAAGTATCTGCCAAACGGCTCTTGCGGAGTAGTAAGCTTCGGTGTTAAGGGCGGCAGAAAGGCGGCCGAGGCATTCATGAAGAAGCTTGGCGTTTTTGCCATTGAAACTCATGTTGCAGACGCAAGAAGCTGCTGTCTCCATCCCGCATCCGCAACTCACAGACAGATGAATGATGATGAGCTTATGGCGGCAGGCGTTCGCCCCGAACTTGTTCGTCTTTCCTGCGGACTTGAGAGCGCAGACGATCTTATCGCTGACCTTAAAAACGCTCTTGAAGCGTAAAAATACTTTTAAAGAGGTATTGTGTTATGCCGATTAAAATACCAAACGAGCTTCCGGCAACGAGAGTGCTTGAGGAGGAAAACATATTTGTGATGACGGAAAACCGTGCGATCACGCAAGATATCCGTCCGCTCCGCATCCTTCTTCTCAATCTCATGCCCACAAAAATAGATACCGAAACACAGCTTTCCCGTCTTCTCAGTAACACGCCTCTCCAGGTTGAGCTTTATCTTATGCACACGGCAACTCACAAATCTCAAAATGTTGCCGAGGAGCATCTGACGGCATTTTATCAGACCTTCGATCATTATAAGGATGAATATTTTGACGGCATGGTCATAACGGGTGCGCCTGTTGAAAAGATGGAGTTTGAGGAGGTTGACTATTGGGAGGAGCTTTGCGAGATCATGGAGTGGTCAAAAACTCATGTACATAGCACCTTCCATATCTGCTGGGGCGCACAGGCGGGACTTTATTACCATTACGGTATAAATAAATCACAGCTCGACGAGAAGCTTTTCGGTGTTTTCCCCCATAAGGCTGATTATGTCCGCTCGATATTGCTTCGTGGCTTTGACGATGTGTTCTATGTTCCTCATTCACGCCACACAACGGTGAAGAGAGAGGATATTGAGGCAGTTCCCGAGCTTAAGATCATTGCTTCTTCGGATGAGGCTGGGGTTTATGCTGTGTCCTCAAAGAACGGAAAACAGATATTTATAACAGGACATTCGGAATATGACCCGAGAACTCTTGAAAAGGAGTATCTGAGGGATAAAAATCTTGGACTCCCCATCTCCGTGCCGAAAAACTACTATCCCTGCGATGACGATACAAAGGATCCGATGGTAACATGGCGCTCCCATGCGAATCTGCTCTATTCCAACTGGCTTAACTATTTTGTCTATCAGACAACACCATACGACATCAAAAAGGTGTCGGAATAATAAAAAAGCTGTATTTTTGAGTGATCAAAAATACAGCTTTTTGCTTGTAACATGGTATTTGTCGAACTGTTGATCTTCAATAGGGTCACGGGAGATATATGGTACTTTATTCTTTGCTTTCCAATGCCTTGTCTATAAGCTCTGCCAAACGGTCACTGATTAATGCCATGGATTCAATATGTACCTTTTCGCCAGCAACAAAGAGTGTCATAGAGTCTTTATTTCGACGAAGTCCTTCAATGTCGGAAAAAGAATAAGTGTGAACATTTCCAAACATTGTGGTATATGTAAACTGCTCTTCAGAAATTATGCGTATGGATTGATTCTTCCAACACAGAAAGGCAAAGATGCCCAGCACAACACTTAAAACGGCAAAAACAATTGCCCATACAGCAAATTTAAAGATCGCAATAATGGCGCAAACAATACCGCCGGCTAAAAACACAAGCGACATGGATAAAAGTCGGTCAGGTAAATACATGTCCGCACGAGATTGATTATCCGGCACCATTCCAAAGATCTTTTCGATGATTTTAATTAAAATTTTAAGCTTCATAAAACTGTCTCCTTATTTTTTGTTATGTCAAAAAAATTCAAATAGAAATTTGACGGTGTGTTGAAAGGGCAAACAAAAATATTCTATGTAATAAATATTAAAACTTACCGCTTCTGCCGCCACCCGAACGGGAGCCGGATGAGGAGCTTTGAGATCTTGCAGTTTTTGAAATTGTACTATAAAGATAGATATCTCTGCTTTCAGTGAGGGCAAAGCTGCCGCTGTCAACATAATTCGAGGCACATCTGGCGCTCTTGACGCTCTTGAGCTGCCCTCTTAAAACAAGCACCGTAATGCCTGATGCAACAAGTCCAATGACAAGAGCTATTATAAGGCATGATGAAATTGAAAGATTATCATCCTCATCATAATCAGCATTTGAATCTATTCCATTTTCTGTTGCTCTCACAAAATAAGAGGTGCATTGGTTGATAAGACCGCAAAATCCGCCATAATATTCATCTCTTGAAAAATAATCCGAGATTAAAGTTTCCATCATGCTATCAATTTTGCTGTCTGTTAAAATTCTTCGTGCGCTTCCGGTGGCATAAAAAGCCCAATCACGATCTTCCATGCTAAGAAGCAAAATTGCGCCGCTTTTAAATGATCCAAGGGATGAATAAAGATGATCTGCAGCATAGTTATAGGCACTTTTGTAACCTGAATCATTAACAACAGCTATAATGAGCTTGATTTCATATGTATCTTCGATTTCATTTAGCAATTCGGAAACATATTCGGATTCATTTTCGGTGAGAAGTCCCACTTCATCATGGTAAAGATTATTACTTGCATAAATCAATGCGGAAAATGCAAAAACAAAAATGAGGATAAACGCAATATATGTAAAAAATGCTATTTTTTTCATATGCAGTAAATCTCCTTTGTCATTTTGACGCCCAAAGTAAAATCAAAAATGCAAGTGCTGATGAAACACCTAAAACGGCAAAAAACCAACGCCAAAATGCGCCCCAGTCCATTGGGAGATCCCCAACAAACTTTCCTGTCTGACCGTTCATGGCGAATATGTAATTCTTGTCTTTGTAAGAGGTTGTTAGAAGCCAAACGGGAAGCAGAGCATATTTGACAGAGCTGCTTGTGAGGTCGAAATTGCAGCTTGTGCAATATGTTCCGAGATATCCAAGGGCTGTTTTCTCAAATTCGTCGATGATGCTTTGCCTTATTCTCTCGTTTGCCCTTGCGATGCTATCGTTTTGAGAAACATCATATCTGTCGGCAAAATAGCCTGCAAGATAAGCTGTTTCAAAATCCACGGCTTCGCTTATATTATAAGGCTCGAGGGACTCCATGAGATCGTTTGCCATTTTGGTTGAGGCGTCGACGGGAATATGAGAAAAATTCAATTTTCCGCCTCTTATAAGTGAAAAGTAGCTTGTTTTTGTGTAATTATATTTACTGTCGCTCCAATGTGAGATACGAGTTCCTTTATATCTGGTTCTTGAAGATGTGTCTGCGCTGAAGAGCCAAAAGGGAACATATATTCCTTTGATCTCATCGAGGTGCGCATCGCTTGCAAAGGATTTTGGCAGAAGTTTTTTACCTTTGAAATGATTCTTTAAGGCTTCTTTTGCGGATTTTTTATCGTATTTGAACGGAACGACAAGATCAGGCTTCAGGTCGTTTGCAAGCTTTGATGTGAGAATAACGGGGTTGCCGCAAAATGGACAGCTTGTGGCGGCTGTGGTGGCATCCGCTAAAATCTCGCCACCGCAAGATTTACATGAATACATGCAGATGCCTTCCGCTTCTCCGTCTTTCCAATCACTGCCCGCCTGTGCTTCCCATTCGGGGGTGCTTTCTCCATTTTGAAGCTCGTCGTTGTAGTCGTCAAGAGCCTCGATATCAAACTCTGTATCGCAATACGGACATTTCAGGTTTTGACTTTCGACATCAAAAGATATTGCTCCGCCACAACAGGGACACTTGTATTCTTTTATTGTGTTCAATAATATTCACCTGCCTTAAGAGCAAGAATTACATAATATCTCCATCGTCAAATCTGTCACCGCATTCGGGACAGAACTTGGGAGGATTCTTGGGGTCTTCAGGCTCCCATCCGCACTTGTCACAGCGATAGAGGGGTGCGCCTTGAGGCTTTTTCGCACCGCATTCGGAGCAGAATTTGCCCTTGTTTACCGCACCGCAGGAGCATTTCCAGCCGTCCTCTGCTTTTTTAGAGCCGCACTCGGTGCAGAATTTGCCGCTGTTGACCGCTCCGCATGAGCATTTCCAGCCGCTCTCGGTTCTTGGCTCATTGTTTTGCTGCTGTGCGCCCATTGTGAAAAGATTTCCGATGTTTGCGCCGCCTGCCTGCTGTGCCATTCCGAAGCCCATAAATCCTGTCATTGCGCCTGCATCGTTGCTTGCAGCCGCCTTCATTGCATCTGCCTGTGCGCCTGCAAGATGAGCTGCCGCCATTGTTGGATCACGGAGAATTGCATTTTTCTGAGCAGTCTTGATAAGCTCTTCATCTTCTTCGGGAAGAGTGATGGGATTGAGCGCTACAGATTTTATCTTAAGTCCCCTCAGCTCGCCCCATTTTGCGGAAAGTGCATCGTTGAGTGCCGCTTCAAGCTCTGCTGTGTGCGCCGGGATCTGATTCGGGCGCATTTCAAGTGCTGAAAGCTTGCCCATTGCGGGAGCAAGTGCGCTGATGAACTCTGTTTTGAGCTGTGATGCGATCTCGTCAACCGAATATTCTCTTTCGACATTTCCGCAGACATTTGCGTAGAAAAGAAGCGGATTTGCAATGGTGAAGGAATATATGCCCGAGCAACGGACGCTGACATCAATATCAAGTCCTATCTTGCTGTCAACAACTCTAAACGGGATGGGTGTGGGCGTTCCGAATTTGTTATCGAGAATTTCTTTTGTGTTGAAATAGTAAACTCTCTGATCCTTTCCTGTGTCACCGCCCATGGTGAAACGCTTGCCGATGGTTTTGAATGTATCGAGAATGCTCTCACCGAGAGAACCTGCAAAAATGCTGGGTTCGCTTGATTTATCATATGTATACTGTCCCGGCTCGGCACACACCTCAACCACCTTGCCCTGCTCGACGATGATCATGCACTGACCGTCTGCAACCGCAATTCCCGAGCCGTTTGAGATCACATTGTCGCTGCCCTTTGTGTTTGACGAGCGACTGCCCACCTGCTTTTGTCCTTTTGTTACAAGAATGTCATTTTCGAGTGCGTCACAATAGAAAAATTCCTTCCATTGATCGGCGAGAGTTCCGCCCAGCGCACCGATTGCTGCTTTAATAAGTCCCATAATTGTATCTCCTTTTTAAATATTATTTATTTTTCGGGCAAAGGCTTGCGAGGGGGCATTCCGAGCATCTCGGAGACCTTGCCATGCAATATTCTCTGCCAAACATAACTATTCTGTGGCAAAAATCGCTTTGCTTTTCCGGTTCTATATATTCCTTCATTATCGCTTCGACTTTGTGAGGATCTTTGAGGCTTTCCTCATAAAAACCGAGCCTGCCGCAGATCCTTATGCAATGAGTGTCTGCAACGATGGCGGGCATATGGTATATATCCCCCAGAAGAAGATTGGCGATCTTTCTTCCAACGCCGGGAAAGGCAAGAAGCTCATCCATTGTGTTTGGCAGGATGCCATTATATTCATTCACGAGCATATGGCAAGCAGCTTTTATGCTCTCTGCTTTTGTTCTGAAAAGTCCGCATGGACGAACGATATTTTCTATATCCGAAAGCTCACCCAGAGAGAGTGCCTTTGCGCTCGGATATTTTTTAAAAAGCTCCTCGCAAACGATATTTACCCTTGCGTCCGTGCACTGTGCGCTGAGTCTGCCCATAACAAGCAGCTTCCATGGCTCACCCTCATATTTGAGGGCGCATTCGGAAGACGGATAAACCTGTTCCAGTGCCTCTGTGATTCTTTTTGCTCTTTCAGTTTTTGCTTTTTTTGTCTCTTTTTTCATAAATTTTACCGAAAATAGTGCATTTTGGACGCCAAAACTAAAACTTTTTGTTAATTTTTCAGTTTTTTTGCAAAATGCTATTTATTAATATTAAATTTTGTATTATAATATAAGGGGCTGTTCATGCCACAAATACATTATACATGATTTTTTGAAATATTGCAAGAGTTTTTAGAAAAGGTGGGTACATAAATGAAACAGAAATTCACCATTACCATTGCGGATACCGAGATGAATATCATTACAGATGAATCACCGGAATTTGTTGATGAAATAGTTGGAATACTCGATAGGAAGATCAGAGAGATCAATACCGCAAGCAGACGCTGCTCCAAAACCGAAGCGGCGCTTCTTTGCGCACTTGACTATTGCTCGGACAAGATCAAGATGCAGAGAAAGGTCAGAGGCTTTGATGCTGAGACGGCACTTAAAAATGCCCAGATAAATCATCTGATGGCGGAAAATGAGAAGCTTCGCAAGAAGCTCATTTCTAACGGAATAAAGGTAGATTGATCCGATATGGGTGAAAAGAAACTTCCCGAGCTTCTCTCGCCCGCAGGCTCTATGCGTGCGCTTGAGGCTGCCATTGATGCGGGGGCGGATGCGGTCTATTTCGGCGCTTCCTCCTTCAATGCAAGAATAGGTGCAGATAACTTTTCGGAAAAGGAGCTGGCAGATGCCTTTTACAAATGTCATTCCTATGGCGTTAAGGCGTATCTTACTCTCAATACATTGGCTCTTGACAGAGAGCTTTCCGATTATCTTAAAACCGCAGAGCAGGCTCTGCGCCTCGGAGCGGATGCGCTTATTGTTGCCGACCTTGGCGGTGCTGCTGCCATAAGGCGGCATTATCCCGAAATGGAGCTTCATGCAAGCACTCAGATGTCGGGACATAATACGGAGGCTGCAATAGTTCTTTCAGGACTCGGATTTCGTAGAATGGTTCTGGCAAGAGAGACATCTCTTGAAAATATAAAAAGATTTACCGAAAATTCTCCCATTGAAGCAGAGATATTTGTTCACGGAGCACTTTGTGTTTCGCATTCGGGACAGTGCCTTTTCAGCTCGGTCGTGGGTGGAAGAAGCGGAAACAGAGGCGAATGTGCACAGCCCTGCAGGCTTCCCTTTGCGGGAAAGACTGAATACCCCTTAAGTCTTCGAGATCTTTGCCTTGCACCCCATATTCCCACCATTATTGAAAGCGGGGCGGCATCTCTTAAAATCGAGGGAAGAATGAAATCGCCGGAATATGTCCATGCGGTGACGAAGGTTTACCGAACTCTTCTTGACGAGCGCAGAGGTGCAAGCTCAGAGGAGATCAAATATCTTTCATCTGTTTTCTCAAGAGGAGGATTTACCGACGGGTATTTTAAGGGAAGCATCGGCAGAGGAATGCTTGGCATAAGGAGTGCCGCCGATAAGGAAAGCACAAGAGAGCTTGAAGCTTTTTCGGGAATAAAGAAAAAGCTTCCTATTTGCCTTGAAGCAAGCTTTGCTCCCTGCAAGCCTTCGATCTTGACTTTGACAAGAGGAGAGAGGAGCGTTACCGTTTGCGGTGATGCGCCCTTTGAGGCGATAAATGCCCCAATGACACGAGAAAGCGTACTTTCGAGCCTTTCAAAGCTTGGTGACACGCCGTTTTTTATAGAAAAAGCTGACATAAGCATAGACGGAAATATAATGCTTCCCGTTTCAAAGCTCAATGCTTTGCGCAGAAATGCTGTGAGTGCTCTTATCGGAACACCGGAAAGAGCAATTGAAGAGAGAAAATATGTGAGAAAAATGCCGTGTGGAAAGAGAAAAAGGCAGATAAGCGCTCGTTTTTATTCGTCTGAGGCGATAACCGAGAATGCCGAGCGGTATTTCGACAGGATTTTTCTTCCTCTTGACAAGTATTGCGAGAAAGCGAATGGGGTGATTCTTCCTGCTGTCATTTTTGATGATGAAAGGGAAAGGGTGAAAGCGGAGCTTGATGATGCTGTAAAAAATGGCGCAAAATATGCCCTTGTGGGGAATCTCGGTCATCTTTCGCTTGCGCTTCGGGCGGGACTTGTGCCGATTGGAGATTTCAGGCTCAATGTTTTCAACTCGGAAAGTGCGGCAAAGCTTGAAGAGCTTGGATTTGAGAGCTATATTCTTTCTCCCGAGCTTACACTTCCGCAGATAAGGGATATTGGAGGAGCTTCTTCGGTCATCGCCTACGGAAGACTCCCTCTTATGCTCCTTGAAAAATGCGTTATAAAGGAAGTTTCTTCCTGCGAGGAGTGCGGAAAGGGAAAGGTCACTTTGAAGGACAGACGAGGAATAGTTTTTCCCGTACTTCGTGAAAGAGAACATAGAAATATCATATATAATTCTCTCCCGACATATATGGGAGACAGAAAAAATGCACTTGACCGATGCGGCATATCGGATATGCACTTTGTTTTCTCCGTCGAAAGCGGAGATGAGGTGGATGAGGTGATCTCCGCCTTTGAGAGTGGTGCGAGCCTTAATGGTGCCGTGAGAAGGATCAAGGACTGATTTGTGAGGTTAAAAATGAGTAATGTGAATGTAAAAATAAAGCTGACACGGGGCATGGAGATGCCCAAATATGCCACATCCGGCTCAGCGGCACTTGATCTTTGTGCGGCACTTGAGGAGGGTGAGAGGGTAGTTCTTGCGCCCGGAGAAAGAAAGCTTATCCCAACGGGAATATCACTTGAGCCCGAGAGCAACGATGTGGTTGCGATCATTGCCGCAAGAAGCGGTCTCGGAACAAAGAAGGGAATATGCCTTTCCAACGGAATCGGTGTTATCGACAGCGATTACAGGGGAGAGGTCTGTGTTGGACTTTTTAATACGGGAAAAGAGGTTTTTGTCATTGAGCGTGGTGACAGAATTGCGCAGATGATGTTTCTTCCCGTTTTTGCGGTAAATCTCATTGAGAGTGCAGAGCTTGATACCACCGAGCGCGGTGCGGGCGGCTTTGGCTCAACGGGAGTGAAATGATATGAAATTTATTCTTGCATCAAAATCTCCCAGAAGGCGTGAGATACTTGAAAATTTGGGGCTTGACTTCAGAATAGTGACAAGCGAAGCGGATGAAAGCTATGTTCCGGGAACTGCCCCCTCGGATGTTGTTATGACGCTCTCCGCAAGGAAAGCTGCAGCGGTGAAGGCTCATCTTGAAAAGGAGGGCGAGGATCTTTCGGACACCGTCATAATTGCGGCGGACACCGTTGTCAGCGCCTCGGACGAAATACTCGGAAAGCCCAAGGACAAAGAGGATTCCGAGAGGATGCTCCGATTGCTCAGCGGAAGCGAGCATTCGGTGCTCAGCGGCATTACCGTCATATATAACGGCTCAAGTGCTTCCGCATATGAGGAAACATTTGTTCGTTTTTCTCAGATGTCTGAGAAAGAAATAAAATGGTATGCGGCAAGCGGCGAGCCGGACGATAAAGCGGGAGCTTATGCAATTCAGGGATATGCCTCTATGTGGGTCGAGGGAATAGACGGATGCTATTTCAATGTTGTCGGTCTGCCTGTGGCTTGCCTTCGTAAACTGCTTCTCCGTGTTTTCGGAATAAGACTTTCGGATCATTTGAAATAAGAAAGGTGTGACTATACCATGAATAAACAGATAGGAATAGATCTTGGCACTGCCAATACTCTCTTTTACATGAAGGGAAAGGGCATCGTTCTCCGTGAGCCTTCTGTTGTTGCAAAAAACAGCGTTACGGGAAAGGTAGTTTCGGTTGGCTCCGATGCCAAAAAGATGCTGGGTAAAACTCCCGGAACGATTGCGGCTTTCCGTCCTCTTAAGGGCGGTGTTATTGCGGACTTTGATGTTACAGCTGAGATGCTCCATCAGTTCTTCCGCAAGATAAATACAGGTGGATTCTTCAATCGCCCGAATGTTATAATCTGTATCCCTTATGGTGTTACAGAGGTTGAAAAAAAGGCTTTTGAGGATGCGGCATATGACGCAATGTCCCGTTCTGTGGATCTTGTTGAAGAGCCTATGGCGGCAGCTATCGGCTCGGGACTTCGCATTGCCAGCCCCAGAGGAAGCATGATAGTCGATATCGGAGGCGGAACTACCGAGGTTGCGGTCATAAGTCTTGACGGTATTGTTGTTTCCCGCTCTATAAGAGTTGCGGGCGATGAGCTTGACGATGCGATCGTTCAGTATGTAAGACGCCGCTTCAATATGACCATCGGAATGCCTATGGGTGAAGAGCTGAAAAAACGCATCGGCTCTGTTCATCCCACAGCGGACATTGCAGAAATGGATGTCAGCGGAAGAGATATGAAGACAGGACTTCCGACTACGCTCCATATTACATCAAGAGACATAAGAGAGGCAACAAGCGAGCAGATCGACCGCATAATCGAGTGCATAAAAACAACCCTTGAAATAACTCCCCCCGAGCTTTCTGCCGACATTTTCGATTCGGGAATAATGCTTGCGGGAGGCGGCGCACTTCTCCGTGGACTTCCTGCTCTCATCACAGAGAGAACGGGACTTAAGGTCAATGTTGCGGCAAAACCCCTTGACTGCGTGGCATTGGGGCTTGGAAAGGGAATCGAAGATCCGAGAATAATTCAAAATGTGGTTCTTTCCAGAAAATAAACTCTGAAAGAGAAAAATGTTATGTCGAAATTTTTAAAATCGCGATTTTTTATAATATCGCTCCTTCTTGCAATCGTTCTTGTGACGGTTCCAACGGTTCTCAGCATCATGGGGCAGGGGGATTATGTCCGCTCTGCGCTTGGAGTTGTGGCGACCCCCTTTCGCTATGTTTTTACATCGGTGGCGGAGAGCATAGACGGTTTTGTCAGCTATTTTGGGGAATTTGACCGTATAAATGCCGAGAACAGAATACTTAAGGACAAAATTGCGGAGCTTGAAAACAAGATCTCTGCGGCAGAGGCGATAGATGAAGAAAATCGCTGGCTTTACGGATATCTGGGACTCAAGCGGGAACATATTGATTATGAATTTGAGGCCGCAAGAGTTGTGGGCAGAGAAAGCGGAAATTATATGACGGTTTTCACTCTTAACCGTGGCTCGATGCACGATATTGAGCCTAATATGCCCGTAGTGACCGAGGATGGGATCGTAGGCTATGTAAGCGAGGTCGGAATGAACTGGTGCAAGGTGGTTACTATCCTTGAAACAGCTTCTTCCGTTGGCGCATATGTTGAGCGCTCGGGGGAGCTTGGACTTGTTGAGGGTGTTTATGAGCTTAAGGGAAGCGGAGTTTGCAAAATGTCATATCTTCCCTCGGAAGCTGATATAAGAGTTGGAGATGTGATTTTGTCAAGCGGTATCGGAAGCTTTTATCCCAGAGGACTTGTTATAGGTAAGGTGACCGAGCTTGTGCCCGACGAATACAGCAGAACACTTGAAGCTGTGGTCGAGCCTGCGGCGGATCTTTCGGATATTAGAAATGTTATGATAATAAGAAGCTTCACAGCCTATACCGAAGTTGATGGGGAGGATGGCACAGAGGATGAATAATCAGCTTTCACCCATTTCCTGGCAGGCTCTTCTGAAAAAGAGCATCGTCTGGGGCATTTGGCTTTTCTTCCTCGCAATTGTTCAGACATCATTTTTTTCGGTGCTGCGTGTTTTTGGTGCAGTGCCGGATCTTGTTTTGCCTGCTGTAATAGTCATCGCTGTTTATGACAGAGAGCGCATGGGAACGATAGCGGGAATAATGGGCGGTTTTTTTGCCGATGCACTGGGGGGCTCGGGAATCTCTCTTTTGCCCATTTCATATATGATTTGCGGAATAGCGGTGGCATTGCTTGCTTATTCCGTGCTTCGCCGTGATTTTGCATCATGGTTTGTGGGAATATTGATCTCACTTGCTGTGAACGGAATTTTTTCCGTTGTCTCGGTATTCTTGTCGCATAAAAATGCGTCATTTGGATTCTCGGATCTGTTTTCGAGACTTCTTGTACCCCAGTTTTTTGCTTCGCTTCTCCTTTCTGTTCCTGTTTATTTTCTCACCAAAGCTATTTGGTCGAGATTCTTTGATAACAGAGAGATGGAGGGGTGATTTTAGAATTTTAAGAAAGGAATGAAAAGTCGGCTATGGCTCAAAAGAGAACCACGGGAAAGAGAAAAATCAGCATATCCTTCAGCGTAAGACTCATTATTATAGCTGTACTTTTCTCCTTCGTTACGATATTTTATATCGGAAAGCTTGCGAATATCCAGCTTGTTAACAGAAGCCTTTATACCTCGTCTGCTCAAAAAACATATTCTCGTACCGTTACGATAAGAGCACAAAGAGGCGAGATTTTTGACCGAAACGGAAAGGCTCTTGTTACAAATGTTCATACATATAATCTCGATTTTGATTATGGCTCTCTCTCAAAAAATGCATCGGAATCGAATAAGGTCATTTTAGGCGTTATTGATGCTCTTGGGAAAACGGGAAATGCGGAGAAGAGAACTCCAACAAAGTCGCCTCTCATAGGTTTTTATCCAGACTATGTTTATAACCCCGATCTCATGAGCGATCCCTCCTATAAGGCGAAATATGACAGAGCAATAAAGGAAATGGGCTTCCATGAGGATAAGGACGGAAATCCCATCGAAAATACCGCAGCAGAGCTTACCGAAAAAATGATAAAAAAATATAAGCTTGATGCAATAGATGAGGATGGTCAACCGCTTTATACCGATGAGGAGAAGGATGAGCTTCTGCGGGTCAGATTTGATATGGCTTTTGTGCAGTTCAGCTCGGTAGAGCCCTATGTTTTTGCGGAGGATGTTGATCTTAAGCTCATAACCTATATGAAGGAAAGTGAGCTGAGGGGGATAATGTTCACCGAAAAGGTCACAAGAAAATTCGAATATCCCGGTTATGCCTCACATATTCTCGGCAGGGTTGGACCCATCCATGCCGAGGATCTTGAATATTATAGCGAAAAGGGCTATAAGATGAATGCTGTGGTGGGAATCGACGGCTGTGAGGAAGCTTTTGAGGAGTTTCTTCACGGAACCGACGGAACGATGATCATCGAGGAGGATGAAAACGGAAATATTCTCTCTCAGCGAATATCCAAAGAGCCTATAAGCGGAAATGATGTTTGGCTTACCATTGATATTGATATGCAGATCGCCGCAGAGGACGGGCTGCGTGACAATATCAAGTATATAAATGATAAGGCGGCAAGCACCGAGGGAGAGCTTGACGGTGAGGATGCGGCGGCAGGCGCACTTACTGCAATCAGTACAACAGGCGAGATCTTTGCCATTGCTTCCTATCCCACATTTGACCTGTCCAAATGGTCAACGGATTATAATTTGTGGCGTGATGACGAAACAAAGCCGCTTTATAACAGGGCGCTTCTCGGTATGTATCAGCCCGGCTCGACCTTCAAGGTCGGTGTTGCGGTTGCGGCGCTTGAGGAGGGAATAATCACTCCGAATACTACCATCACCGATAAGGGAAGGTATACCTTTTATGATGAAAACGGACCAAGATGTTGGATATATCTTCAAAAAGGCAGAACACACGGTACTATAAATGTTATCGAGGCGATACAGCATTCCTGCAACTACTTCTTTTACGATATTGGAAGGCAGCTTACCATATCTAAGATGAATGATTATTGCCTGTCTTATGGATTGGGACTGAAAACAGGAATAGAGCTTTACGAAAATGTCGGTATTCTTGCAGGCCCCGAATATAGAGCGGAAGCGGGAGCAAGCGAATGGTTCCCGGGTGACACATTGCAAGCAGCTATCGGTCAGTCGGATAACCTTTTCACTCCTTTGCAGATAAGCTCCTATACCTCGACGCTTGTAAACGGTGGTGAAAGATATTCAACTCATCTGCTTGGAAGTGTTCGCAAGTTTTACACAAATGAGATCATTTATGAATACCAGCCGAAAAAGCTCGGTGATGTGGAAATGAGTGAGCTTACTCACAAGACTATAAAGATCGCCATGAAGAGCGTTACCGAAAACGGATCGGCATCAAGACTCTTCAGCTCATATCCGGTGGAAATGGGCGGTAAAACGGGAACGGCACAGGTAAGTAAGAAGAAAAGTGATAATGCGATATTTACCGCATTTGCTCCTTTTGATGACCCTGAGATCGTTGCAACCTGCGTTATAGAGCAGGGAAATAACGGTACCGATGCGGGCTATACCGTGAAGGATGTTTTTGACTGCTATTTCGGTCTTGGCGAGTATGCGAAAAAAGCAGAGTAGAGCAAAAAATACATAAAAATCGGAATTTGTGCCTTGAAACACTAAATTCCGATTTTTTATTTGAAAAAATATGAGTTTATTATTAAATATTAATTTATCGAACTGTTGAAAAGGTGAACAAACGGAGACGAGGCTAACAGTTCGACAAATTCCTGTTTATCAAATATCTGAAAAAAGCGACAGATTGCTGTGTTCATCAATCTGTCGCCATAATTATTTAGTTTCTTCAGCCTTGAAAAGCTTAAAGACCTCATCCCTTGAGAGAGTATCAGGCTTTGACATAAGCTCTGCAGCTTTTCCTGCGCTTGTGAATCTATGATCTCCTGTCCAGGTCATAATATATGTGATCTTCATTCCGTCACTATACATTCTCTGTATATCGTTCCAAGTTTCGATGGAATCAAGGTCGCCGTTCGTGCCACCGTATTCGGTGATTGCCACAGGCATTCCATGTGCCATCATCTGCTTATATGAGCCTGAACCTATCTCGTATTTTCCGCTCGAATACCAATCAAGTCCCGTCATATCCACATATTTATCACCGGGATATGAATAGTTGACATCAACAAGACTTCCCGTGTTATTGTTGGGCGAATATACCCAGATAAGATTGGTAAGCCCCAGCTCGTCTTCATAATAGTTATAAACATATCTCCAGAGAGCCTTGAATTTTTCTGCAGGAACCTTATAACCGTTTTCCTGGGTGATGCACCACCAGAACCAGCCTCCGTTCATCTCATGGAAGGGTCTCCAAAGTATAGGGACATCATTATTTCCAAGCTCACGGAGAAAATCTGCGTTGACATCAAGCTCGGCTTTTAGCTGTCTGTTAAGAGCACTGCCCTCACTTAGCAGCTCGTCCCAAATCTCCGCTTCACCGAGATATCCGCGGCAAAGTCCCCTGTCTGTCCAATTACCTGTTGGATTCTGAAAATGGGAGCTTGCGGTGATTATTCCGCCCTCACGGCAATAATCAATGAGAGCCTTCAAAAATTCGGTTCTGTAAGAATCGGAGCAGGTCATAAGCGGAATCCCGTAGCAGGCAAGATCCATTCCGATGATGGAAGGATATTGCCCCGATCCGTTTTTGAAGCTTTCCTTTACTGTTGCAGCGGTATTGTTGGGACTAATTTCTTCTCCCACAAGAATCTTTCCGTTGTCATTATAAATATCGGTAATGACAGACATAAGCTCAGCCTTGTCATATCTGACTTCATTGCAATATGGCTCTGTTAAGCTTATTGTTTCTCTGACAAATGCCTTTTGGGTACTCGTTCCCGAAACATTTTTCAGATACTGCAGGCTTGCTGCACGCAATGTTGTGCCGATGGCATCCGTATAATATGTTTTTTCAAGTCCGGTTATGCTGTCTTTTAAGGTTATAAATCCTCTGAAAACCGTATTTTTCAGTGCTCTTTCGGCAAATAGGGACTTTTCTCCCTCAAAGCCCACAACCGTAACTGCAAAGGATTCCTTTCCGTCCTTGGGAGCACCTAAGGTATAGCCGACCTTTTCTCCGTTTTTATAGACCGTCACCTTAGTAAATGCGCTGTTTGACATATTGAATTCATCAAGAGCATAATCTCTGTGAGCAACTATTGCCCCCACTTCAACGATACCAAAATCGGGATCATTTAAAATGGTGTCACATTCGAATATTGAGCGAAGCCCCTTATAGCTCTTGACTCTGACGCTCCAACCGTCAAAGGATAAAACAGGCTTTGCATAAAGAGATACCGAGTGCATGAGAGGCTGTGTATCGTCAAATGGAACCGTGCAGCTTTTATCCGAATAAACGGTATATATCTTGCCGTTGAATTCGAAAAGCTTTTGATCGAATCGGTCACCGTCAATATATCTGAGTGATTTGCACAAATAATCGCCAAGATAAATATCGACCTTGATCCTCAAATCGTAATCCACAAAGGTATAGCCGTTTGAGATAGCAAAGCTTTCTGCGAGAGATCCTTTTGTTCCGTATATCGTGGTGAGGGACGCAGGGAGCGCATTCTGGCTTATGGACGATGCTATTTCACCGATATATATACTTTTTATGGCTGTGCCGTTCAGAATATTATCCGAAATCTTTTTGACATTATGGAGATCCGCCATGCCTTCACGCCTCTGATCTGTTCCGATATATATGGTGTGAAGAGCGGAGCAGCCCATAAATGCATTTGCGTCAATTTGGTTGACTTTTTCGGTTATGACCACCTCCTCAAGGTTTTTATACCCCTTGAAGGCGTTATTTGAAACTTTCGCAAAAACTCCGTCAAGAACGACCTTTTTTATTTTGTCGGCGTGCTCAAACCAGCTCCCGGAAAAACCATTCTGACCTGTTCCTGTTTCGTTATATTCCTCGGTTTTGCTGATGATAGTCAAAATGCCGCTGTCGGTATCAAGCGTCCAATCATTATTAACGATTCTTTTGCCGTTATAGTACCAATCAAAATGTCCGTTTATATTCTCAGCGAAAGTGAAAAGCGAAAACATCAATGAGATCAAAACAACAGAAAATATTGTGGCGATCAGCTTGGCTTTACGTGTCATAAACGGATACCCCTTTATAATTATTTATTTGGATCGAGATATTTCCAGTAGGAGGCAAGATAATTGATTCCGGACCAGAGAGTAAAGAAGGTCATCGCTGCCATTGAAGCATATGTCAAAATATGATAATTTGTCCATCCGGGATTTGCAATAAGGTCAATGATTTCAAAAATAACAGGCTCGAGAAGAGCGGTGACGATATAAACTATCTGAGTTACCGTTTTGATTTTGCCCAGCATATTTGCCGCAACCACTATTCCTGAAGAGCTTGAAACAACAAGTCTTATGGATGTTACAGCAAGCTCACGCATGATGACGATGAGAGTTGTTATCATGCAGAAAAGCTGAAGATATCCCGTGAACTTATAGGAAAGAACCACAAGTGTGGAAATTACCATGAATTTGTCTGCAAGAGGATCGAGGAATTTACCGAAATCTGTTATAAGATTATATTTTCTTGCAATTTTTCCGTCAAGCATATCGGTAAGTGCGGTTGCACCGAAGATGGCAGCTGCAAGAACGCCCGAGAGGATAGTTCCAAGGGGCAAAAGCATAACGATAACAATTATCGGAACCATAATGAGACGGAGCACCGTCAGTTTATTGGGAAGATTCATTTTTATACCTCCAAATCATATGAGGGCATGACCGATAAGGTCATAATCCTCTGCCATATCAATTTTTATATCAACAAAGATTCCGGAGCTTATCTTCTTTTCACTTGTAAAGAAGACCTTTCCGTCAATTTCGGGTGCATCCATATAGGATCTGCCGTAATATGTTTCGGAAACGACATCATAATCTTCGCACAGAACCTTTATAGTTTTGCCCACAAGCTTTTCGTTTCTCTCGGCATCTATTACCATTTGTTGTCCCATGAGGATATCGCATCTGTTCTGCTTTGTCTGCTCGTCGATCTGATCCTCAAAGTCATAAGCGGGGGTGCCTTCCTCTCTTGAATAGGTGAATGCGCCCATATGCTCGAATTTTGCTTCTCTCACAAATTCGCAGAGCATATCGAAATCCTCTTCCGTTTCTCCCGGAAAGCCAACGATGAAGGTGGTTCTTATGATGATATCGGGAATTTCACGGCGGAGCTTGTTTAGAACATCCTTTATCATGGCACTGTCTCCATGGCGGTTCATTTTGCGGAGGATCTTATCCGAAATATGCTGAAGGGGCATATCTATGTATTTGAGGATCCTGTCGTTATCACGAATTTCCGCAATAAGCTCGTCTGTGATCTTATCGGGATAACAGTAGAGTATCCTTATCCACGGAATTTTTGTTTCCTCGGTGATTCTATGTAGAAGGGCAGCAAGCTTATATTCACCGTAGATATCAGCACCGTATCTTGTAACATCCTGCGCCACAACGGTAAGCTCCTTGACTCCAAGCTCCTCAAGCTGCTTTGCCTCGGCTATGATATCTTCCATTTTTCTTGAACGGAATCTGCCTCTGATCGAAGGGATCGCACAATATGCACATCTGTTGTCGCAGCCCTCTGCGATCTTTATATATGCGGCATAATCGGGTGTTGTGAGTATTCTGTCTCCCCCGAGCTTAACGGTGTCCTTCGGCTCATAAGAGGAATATTTCTCGCCCTTTTCGATGCTTTTTATTGCGTCAACGATATTATGAATGCTTCCAACGCCGAGAACGGCATCAACCTCGGGAAGCTCCTCGAAAATGCTGTCTCTGTATCTTTCGGAAAGACATCCCGTGACGATTATTCCGCAAAGAGAACGGTTTTCCTTGAGCCAGCCGATATCAATGATGTTATCAATGGCTTCCTTTTTCGCACTTTCGATGAACGCGCAGGTATTTATAATAACGATGTCCGCCTCGGTCTCCTCTGCGGTTATTTCGTATCCCGCTTCCATAACATGATGGAGCATTATCTCGGTGTCCAGCTGATTTTTCGGACAGCCAAGAGAAACAAATCCAATTTTCATTATTCAAAACCTCATAAAAAATTCTTCTAATAATATAACATATTTTTTGCTCCCTGTCAATAAGTGCGTGGCAAAATAAAAATTTACCGAGCATTTTATGTCCAAAAGTCACCAAAATGTGTGATTTTTGATATAATGTTTCATATTTGCTTGACAAGCATTGTGAAAATTGATATAATGATTCCACAAAGGTCAAATATTTGACTGCATTTTTAACAAAAAGGAGTAAACTAATGAAAAAACTGATTTCAGTTGCGTTCGTGCTTGTTCTTTGCCTTGCATTTTTTGCTTGCGGCGAAAGCACCGGCACAGAAGGCGGCGCAATAACGCTGAAGCCCATCGAAAACCTTTCGGAATATGTCGTTGTTCGAGGCGAAACAAGCTCAAAGGACGAAACTATGCTTGCAACAAAGCTTAGAAAGGCTATTAACGATGCAACGGGCGCATCGGTTGGAGTTAAGACAGACTATTATAATAACACGCATGAGATACTTGTGGGCGTAACAAAGCGTCAGCAGACTCTTGATACTCTGGAGGGGCTTCGCTATAATGACTACACGATAAAAAAGATAGGAAACAAGATAGTTGTTGTTGGCGGCAGCGATGAAGCTCTTGCAAAGGCAGTTGAGCTTTTTGAGAAGCAGTTTATTGATGCCGAGAAGAAGACGATCAAGATCCCATCCGGCGATGGATATACATATATCGGAACTTATGCTTTTGATAAGATGACCATTGACGGCGTTGATCTCGGTGAATTTAAGGTTGTTAATAACTCGCTTGAAGATGCCAAGGCATTTTCCGAAAAATTCCATGAGCTTTGCGGTGCAGCTGTTGATGTTTATGAAGATGAAATGATCAATGACGAGCATTATATTATTCTTGACGGAACAGAGCTGATAGAGCACAAGTATTCAGTTAAAGTTGAAGACGGCAACCTCATAATCAGAGGAAGTGCTCACTCCCTTGACGATGCCATTGCATATTTTGAAAACAATATGGCAAAGAGCGATAATAAGACCGTTGAGCTTACATCCGCCGATAACTATGAGGGCAGCACAGGCAAGAAGGAGACTTATACAAAGGATCAGCTTGCAAAGGTAATTCAGCAGATCTATGATGATCCATCTATAATGGCGATCGGTGAAGAGGTTCAGGGAAAGGATGCATATGCCATTGAAAACTGCATCAATAAGTTCTATGAGGCAACAGGTGAAATGCCCGGCATTATGGGTATTGACCTTGCCTGCTACGGAATTGACCTTACAAGAATCGACGATATCAAGCTCAGCTCTTATATCTGCGACCTTGTTGATTATGTTTCGGCAGGCGGAATGATCACTGCCAGCGCACACTGGGCAAATCCCTCCCAGACAGATCCCGACAGAGTAAGAGGTAACTTCGGAAGAACCAATACCCTTGAAGCATATGAGAAAGCATTCACAGACCTTCTCACAGAGGGTACGGAATATAATGATTTCTTCAAGGCAGAGCTTGAAATTAACGCTCGCTTCTTCAAGGCTCTTGAGGAGAACGGTATTTCGATAATCTGGCGTCCTCTTCACGAGGCAAACGGCGGCTGGTTCTGGTTCTGTACAAGACAGCAGAGCTTTACGCTTGATGCTAAATATGTTATCAACATCTGGCATTATGTCTATGATTATTTTGAGAATGAGTGCGGTCTTACCAATCTTTATTGGTGCTATGGTCCGAACTATTCTCCAAACATCAATGACAATCCCGATTCTACCATGAGTACAACATATCTCTATCCCGGAGATGAATATTGCGACATGGTCGGAGTCGACTGGTACACAAGCGGAAATATGGAGATCACAAACGGCGATAACTATCTGCGCCTTGTTGATCATGCAAGAAAGCCGGGTGCTATCACGGAGTTTGGTCCTTCCGGTTCGATCCTGGCAGATACCATTGAGGAGCAGCCAAATCTTTATACGAGCATGGATATGTACGGAAACCTCTATGAGCTTGTAAAGGAAGGATATTCATTTGTTTATCTGCTCACATGGGGCGGTAAATGGGGCATTCCCGCAATGAGCCGTGGTGACGAGCTGATGCAGACAGATCTTTGCATAGGTCAGGCAGAGGTCAAGGCAATGTTTGATGCGCTTAAATAAGCTCTGATTTCAACTCAATATTTAAGATTTAAGGTGCTGTGTCAATGACACAGCACCTCAGACTGTCGAAAAAGCTGTAATACCGCAAGTAGATAATAGTAAAAATAAAAAAGTTCAATATAATAGAAAAAATTAAATTCAAAAAGAAGCACAAGGCAATCACGAGGAAAGCCTTGTGCTTACTTGCTTTTTCCGTTC
>JAFXAN010000158.1 GCA_017517035.1 Clostridia bacterium | reverse complement strand
CTAAAGGAAAGCCTTGTGCTTACTTGCTTTTTCCGTTCTTACACTCTGTCGTACCGAGTACGCCGACGAATGTAAGAACGAAAAATATTCCTACCTTTTTCGATGTCTGCCAGCGTGTCGAGACTTTCTCGACACGCTGAAAAGAGGCTGATTGAGAATCAGCCTCTCTATTTTTTATGAAAGAAGTGCTCTATCGTTTGCGAATGCGCTTCCGCTTGCCTTCGAGAAGGCATCGAGAAGTGCTTCAACTGTGAGACTCTTCTTTTCCTCGCCTGCAATATCGAGAATGATCTTACCGTCCCACATCATTATCAGTCTGTTACCGTAATCAATAGCGTTCTGCATATTGTGAGTTACCATAAGGGTGGTAAGATTGTCCTCTCCGACGATCTCATCTGTGAGCTTCAGCACCTTTTCTGCGGTTTTGGGGTCAAGAGCAGCAGTATGCTCGTCAAGAAGGAGCATTTTGGGGCGCACGAGAGTTGACATGAGAAGTGTCAGTGCCTGTCTCTGACCGCCCGAAAGAAGTCCCACCTTTGCGCTCATTCTGTTCTCAAGTCCCAGACCAAGACGGGAAAGCTGTTCACGGTAAAGAGCTCTTTCCTTTGCGTTTATACCCCATGCAAGTCCATGAGGCTTACCTCTTCTATAGGCAAGTGCCAGATTTTCCTGAATCTCCATATCGGGAACGGTACCCATCATGGGGTCCTGGAAAACTCTTCCGAAATATTTTGCTCTTTTGTGCTCTGCAAAATGAGTTATGTCGATACCGTCAAGAGATATCATGCCGCTGTCAACACCGAAAACGCCTGTAACGGCATTCATAAGGGTTGATTTACCTGCGCCGTTTCCGCCGATGACGGTGATAAAATCACCCTTTTTAACATCGAGAGAAAGGCGATTCATGGCGATCTTTTCATTGACCGTTCCGGGATTGAAGGTTTTTGTGACATTTTTAAGCTCAAGCATTGTAGCCTTATCAGCCATTTTCAGCCACCTCCTTCGTTTCCTCTTTGTCCTCCTCCTTAAGCTTGCGCTTTTTTGCGGAAGCAAAGACTGCATTCTTTAAAATGGGAAGGCTCAAAGCAACAAGAACGATAACGGCTGTCATAAGCTTAAGGTCTGCCGGAGGCATTCCGGAGAAGATAACTACCGAAACAACCACACGGTAGATAACAGAGCCTACTACGATGCCGAGAAGTCTGAGGGCAAAATTTTTGGCCTTCATGAAGATGGTTTCTCCGATAATAATGGATGCAAGTCCGATAACGATAGCACCGACGCCCATATTTACCTCGGAAGCAAGACGCTGTCCCTGACAGATCATAGCACCCGAAAGAGCGATCAGACCATTTGAAATTGCAAGACCGATTATTTTTGCAGTATCGGTATTTATACCCTGTGCGCGGCACATTTTTTCATTTGAGCCTGTTGCGCGGATGGTACAACCCATCTCTGTTCCGAAGAACCAATAGAGAATACCTATTATTGCAACTGCAAAAACGATTCCGCTCAAAAGGATGATATCATCCTTTCCCATTCCGGGGATCAAGGATTTGATATATCCATAGATGGTATTGTTTCTGACAGTAAGCAATGAAAGATTGGCAGTACCCGAAACACCTGTTGCGTGGCTCATTATATGGATATTTATGGAATAGAGGGATATCATTGTGAGAATACCCGAAAGGATCGGCGGTATTTTCAGCTTTGTGGTAAGAATTGCGGTAACGCTTCCTGCTATGCATCCGCCGCAGAATGCAAGAAGAGTTGCAAGAAAAGGATTCACACCCTTATATATCAACATTGCCGCAAGGGAAGCTCCGAGGGTTATGCTACCCTCGCAGCTAAGGTCTGCAAAATCAAGCAATCTGAAAGAAATATAAACTCCCAGTGCCAAGATCGCCCAGACAAAGCCTTCGCTTATACCCGAAATTATTGTTCCAAACATTATAAATACCTTTTATCTTATCCGCCGATATTTACGGAATGGATGTTAGCCGCACCGTTTGCAAGAATATTATCGGTAGGAATGTAGATAGCATCAACACCGGAAGCTGCAAGAGAAGTGAATGCAGCTGTGACATCATTTATATCACCGATGCCCTTTTCAACGAATTCATAGCCCTTTGCTTCGCACTGAGCCTTTGCAAGACCGATCTGGAATACGGAATTTGTCTCGGCAGATGTGAAGAGAAGTCCGATCTTAACATCCTCTTTGCCAAGGAGTTTAGCGATAAGGTCGATCTGATCTGCAACGGGGTTAATATCCGAAACACCGGAAACATTGCCGCCGGGAACTTCCATGGAGTCAACAAGACCTGCGGAAACAGGATCTGTTACTGCACAGAAGAGAACGGGAGTCTTTGTTTCCTCTGTTGCAGCAGCTGCTGCCTGAGCGGAGGATGTTGCGATGGTGTAGATAAGGTCAACGCCCTGTGCTACGAATGTGTTGGAAATTGTAACATTGTTTGCCTGGTCACCCGAAGCGTTCTGGTCAAGGATAGTAACAGTTTTGCCTGCCTCGCTCATACGAACGGAGAGCTGATCCTGGAAGCCCTTATTTGACTGGTCAAGAGCAACGTGCTGAACGAGCTGGAGGATGCCGACTGTGAAATCTCCACCCTCGGCAACGATAGCTTCAGCGACGGGAGTTACAGCGATAGTTGTGTCGCCCTCACCTGCCTGTGCGGCGATCTCTTCGGGAACTGTAAAGCCGATCTCCTCGGCAACCTTTGTGTTCACGGAAAGAGCGGGAGAGGGGTCGAGCTGAACGGGCATTGCGGAAACATCTGCGCCGTCAAGAAGGATGTCTGCTGCCATGTTACCTGCAGCAACACCGAGGTTGTAATAGTTAACGCCGTATGTAGCAACGCCGCAAACATCATTCATACCTGTTTCGCCGCAAACGATGGGGAGGTTATAAGCACCGTCGGTGTTTCCTGCTGTGTCACCGCAGGATGCAAATGCGAGTGTGCTGACGAGCATGAGAGCCGCCATGATGATGGAAAGTACTTTTCTTGAGTTTTTCATTTGGTTTTTCTCCTTAGAAATTGAAATTGTTTCTATATTACTGCCGGAAGACCGGAAGTATTCTTTTTTTATGATACGAAAACAAAAAACGCCTCCGTATCCTTCGATACAGAGACGACAATGCCGTGTTACCACTCTGCTTTATCTGCGCCTTGCGGCGAAGACCTCCATGGGCGCACTGCCATGCGTCCTGCCATATGACGGTGGCACCGTCGCAGCCTACACTCAAAATGCCTCCATAAGAACACAGGGGCTCCCTTGTGTCCCCCACGGATAGCACCCCGATTTCGGTGCGCAGCTCCCGAAATGTATTTCCGCTTCCTACTCGCCTCTGTCTTGCACCTTCCGACAGCTCTCTTTGGACTTTCGCGGAGCGTACTCCTTTTCGATCATTGCCTTTAGAACTTTAGCTTGCTAAAGTGTTATGCAGGTATTATACCACTCATACAGACATTTGTCAAGTCCTTTTTTGATTTTTTATGCAATTTCCGCAAAAAATCAAAAAACTCTCCGGAGCTATTGAAAAAACAGTCAAAATATGGTATAATATCCACCGTATTTTATTAGTAGGAATTAAAATGAGGTAAAAAATGTCAAGATCCTTTTCACTGAAAAAAATTTTTGCTCCCACGGATATGACAGTCGGCACCCCATGGAAGAGTATTCTCATCTTCACTCTTCCGATGCTTATAGGAAACATTGCTCAGCAGCTTTACAGTACCGTTGACAGTATCGTTGTTGGAAAATTCATTGGTGACAATGCTCTTGCGGCAGTTGGAATTGCCGTTCCCGTAACAAATCTTCTTCTGGTTCTTTTCATCGGAATTTCGGCGGGCGCAAGTGTTATGGTTTCCCAATATTTCGGAGCGAAAAACAGAGAAGCTTTGTCTCAAACCATCGGAAACTGCATAACGGTTACATTTTTGAGCAGTCTTTTCCTCGTTCTTGTGGCAACCCCCTTTGTAAGACCGCTTCTGACGGTGCTGAATACACCCACCACTCTCATTGAGGGATATGCCGATAAAACCATCTTTGATGCCTGCGCAGATTATCTTATCATCTCGATCCTCGGTGTTGCGGGCATGGCTTATTATAACATTTTGAGCGGAATTATCAGAGGAATGGGCGATTCGGTTTCGGCGCTTATCTATCTTCTTGTGGCAACTGTTGTAAATATCGCGCTTGATATTTACTTTGTTGCAAGCCTCCATATGGGCGTTGCGGGAGTTGCTCTTGCCACTATCATTGCTCAGTTTATTTCAACGATCCTTTGTTTTATAAAGCTTGGAAGAATGCGTGAGCATTTCGATTTCAAGCTGAAATATCTCCGCCCCCGTGCGCATTATGTAAAGACCATCGTTCGTCTTGGACTTCCCGCAGGACTTACACAGGCGATCTTCTCCTCCGCCATGATAATCGTTCAATCGCTGACAAACTGCTTCGGAGATCAGTTTATTGCGGCAAATATTGTTATCATGCGTGTTGACGGATTTGCGATGATGCCGAATTTCTCATTCGGAACAGCACTTACAACATATGCGGGTCAAAATGTTGGTGCAGGTCTTTATGACAGAGTTACAAAGGGCGCAAAGCAGGGAACTCTCATGGCTGTGGGATGCTCCACTGTTATCACGGCACTCATTCTCCTTTTCGGAGACAAGCTGATGTGGCTCTTTACGGATACAAAGGAGCTTGTTGAGCTTAGCTACCGTCTCATGTTCATTCTCGCTGTCGGATATATCGCAATGGCGGTAACGCAAGGTCTTTCGGGAATCATGAGAGGTGCGGGAGACACCGTAACTCCTATGTGGATATCTCTTATCACAACGGTTCTTGTACGAGTTCCCGTAGCATATGGGATCTCTTATCTCACAAGAACTCCCGAGCTTCCATATGGTATTAAGGAATGCATACAGATATCGCTTCTTTGCTCTTGGGTTCTGGGTGCAATTCTCACATTTGCCTTTTATGTCAGAGGAAAATGGAAAACAAAGGCGATCAAGCAGGACTAAAATAAAGGTGCCGTCTCATAATGAGACGGCACCTTATGTTTTTTGTTGTTTTCAAACAGTAATTTGTCGAACGGTCAAAGATGTGTTTTTGTAGGGGACGGCGACCACGACGTCCCTAAAAAGACATGAAATAACCGTGAATTTTAAATGAAAAATGGGACGTCGAGGTCGCCGTCCCCTACAGATCTGCGTTTTTTCATCTCACCGATAAATTACTGTTTAAAAGCGACAGCACTTTTGGTATTATAATTCGCCCTTTTCAAAATAAGCGCGAGCCTTTTCCAGATCAATTACGGAAGGATCGTTCATATAAACATCTCCGCCACCCATATTCCATATTGAAATCTTGACCTTTGCCCAGCTTGACCAGTGAAGAACCCATGCAAAGCTGATTCCGTCACGGTGAAGCTTTGTGAAAAGCTCAAGAGCATCATTGCAATTGAACTTATACTCGGGGGACTTATCAAGATTGGTAACAAGATCACCGGCAGGACCGAACTCTCCAAGGGCAAAGGGCTTTCCAACAGCGGTCAAAGCGTTATAATCGTTTCTTCCCCATGTGCCAAGCTCATATTTTCCGCTTGAATACCAGTCAAGGGCAACAATATCAACAACATCATCGCCCGGATAAGCGTACATACAGGTCTCATTGCAGCCGATATTGGGGCTATATACCCAAATGAGGTTCTTCATTCCGTATTCTTCTGTGAAGACCTTATATATGTATCTCCAGAGAGCCTCGATCTTTGCCGCAGCAGTTCTGGGCTGAGCTTTGTCGATGCAGAACCAGAACCAACTGCCATTCACCTCGTGGAGCGGTCTCCAGAGCACGGGAACGCCTGCGTCATCAAGAATTTTAATGAAATCTGCAACCTGACAAAGGTCCTTTTTGAAGAATTTATTTATCTCTGTTCCCTCGGTGACAATGGCATCCCATTCTGCATCTCCACCAAACTGTGCCCTATAGTTATAAGGCTCGGGATTTGTGGGGCTGCGGAAATGTGCGCAGAAGGTAACAAGCCCGCCATTTGAAGCATAATCAATAAATTCCTCTGCCAGAACCTTTCTTGCCTCTTCATCATAACGGGGCAGAGAAAGTGCCAGATCAAAGCCGAGCATTGCGGGAATCTTGCCTGTGGCTTCCTTTATCATTTTGATCTCATTTGAAACCTTGTGACCGCCATCGTCATATCTTTCGCTCATCTGCTGTGCAACGATGTATTTTTCGGGATCTTTAAACAGCTTTGTAATAAGCTCAAGTGCCATTTCTTTCGTATAAGGAATTTTTGCCATTTTTCATTCTCCTTTTTCAATCTTTTTTCAGAACCTTTATTATCTCGCAGATATACTGCCTGTGATAATCATTTTGAGGATAGTTGCTAAGCAAGCTCTTGTCAAGAAATCCTTCTTCCTTTATATCCGAAACATATAGCTTTCGGCAGATGAGCGCCAGCTTTGCTTCGGCAAAGATCACCGCTCCGTCCTCATATTCAACGGGCGTAAGCCCCGTTTCCTTTATCTTGTCGCAATCTCTGCCGCTGTGAGTGCCGCAGAAGCGAAGAGCATCCTTTTTGTCATCCTCAAAGAAGCAAAGAGTCATAAGAGGATTTGCCTCGGTGAAAAGATATGTGAATCTTTGGGGACGGACATAAGCAATGGCAACATTTTTGTTCCAAAGAACACCCATGCAGCCCCAGCTTGCTGTCATCGTGTTGAAGGATTCCTTCATGCTTCCCGCAGTTATCAGCATCCAATCAGAGCCGATGAGCTTTTGAACATTTTCAATTTCAGTTGCATTGATCTCTCTGAAGCCTTCCATATTTCAAACCTCGCTTTCGGTTATATTATATGCAATTTTTATAATATTATCATAAAATGAAAAATATGTCAATGCACAAATGTGACTTTTTTATGTAAATATCTAACATGGTTGACGAAGAATATTTTTTGTGATATACTATAAATGATGGATACATTAAAAAAGGACGGTTGAAAGATGAACAGAAATAAAATAGATGAAATACTCTCAAAGGTTGACCACACCTTGCTTGCAAGAGACGCCACATGGGAGGAGATTAAGGGTATAATCGACGATGGAATCCGATTCGGCACAGCCTCTGTCTGCATTCCTCCCTGCTTTGTGAAAAAGGCGGCAGAATATTCGGGCGGAAGGGTTGCTGTTTGCACCGTTATCGGCTTTCCAAACGGATATAACAGCACCTCAGTTAAGGTTTTTGAAACAAAGGAAGCCGTAAAGGACGGAGCAGACGAGATAGATATGGTTATAAATATCGGTCTGCTGAAGGAAAAGAAATATGATGAGCTTCTCTGCGAGATAAAGGCGATAAGAGAGGCCTGCCGTGGCAAGATCCTGAAGGTCATAATCGAGACCTGCGTTTTGACGGAGGATGAAAAGGTTAAGATGTGCGAGATCGTCTCGGAATCGGGCGCAGATTTCATCAAAACCTCAACAGGCTTTGCGGGAGGCGGTGCAACGAGAGAGGATATCGCTCTGTTTGCCGAAAATGTTGCACCCCCTCTCAAGATCAAAGCGGCGGGCGGCATACGCTCGATAGAGGACGCAAAGGATTTCATCGCTCTCGGAGCAGAGAGGCTTGGCACAAGCTCCATCGTTAAAATAGTTAAAAACGAAAATCTTGGTGAATACTGATAAGGAGGTATTTTTATGAGTTTGAATTATCCAACACCCCATATAAAAGCAAGACCCGAGGATTTTGCAAAGACGGTTCTAATGCCCGGAGATCCTCTCAGAGCAAAATTCATTGCGGAAAATTTTCTTGGTGATGCGATTCTGGTAAATAATGTAAGAGGCATTCAGGGCTATACGGGAACATATAAGGGCGAGAGGGTTTCTGTTATGGCGAGCGGAATGGGAATGCCGTCCATGGGGATCTATAGCTATGAGCTTTATAATTTCTTCGGAGTGGAAAATATAATCCGCATCGGCTCTGCCGGCGCAATGCAGGAGAAGATCAAGGTTCGAGATATCGTTATCGGAATGGGGGCTTGCACAAATTCAAGCTTTGCGGATCAGTATTCTCTGCCGGGAAAATTTGCGCCTATTGCGGATTTTGCCCTTCTTGAAACGGCTGTGAGGGTCGCAAAAGAGAGAGGACTTAATTATCATGTTGGAAATCTTCTCTCCTCCGATACCTTTTATAACGATTCCGGAAAAGACACGGAAAAATGGGCAAAAATGGGCGTTATGGCGGTTGAAATGGAGGCGGCTGCGCTTTACTGCAATGCGGCTCGCTGCGGCAAAAGAGCACTTGCCATTTGCACCATATCCGATAGCCTCGTAACGGGCGAATCGCTGGACTCCGAAGCAAGACAAAACAGCTTTACAGATATGATGAACCTCGCCCTTGGCATCGCTCTTGAGATGTAATATCAAGATAAACAGTAATTTGTCTGTGAGGGAGTTTCGCCACTGCGGTGGCGACCGGCACCGTTGCCGGCTCCCGCAAGCTTTTAAAAAAGCTTGAGCAAAACTTTAAAAAGAGGATTTTTATTGTTGTTTATCTGTGTTTCTACATGGAATTTATGAGGATTCTATGTAGAAAACTTGGCATCATTCTCCTCACAAGTCATTCTGAGCGTAGCGAAGAATCTATGAGCGCTAAAGGATGATAATCTCACAGCAGTCACCTTGAGCGGAACGTAATGACCAAAGGTCATTCGTGTAGTCGAACCGCTTGCGGCAACGCCATCGGCGTTGGGGTATAATTTCACCGTTCCCGCCTCGCCGATAAATTACTGTTTGAATTAAAATACAAGTGAAATTGAACGGTAAAATAAGGCTCCCCTGTTTTAATAGGGGAGCTGGCACGGCGAAATAACTTGCCGTAGAAAAATAGATACTAT
>JAFXAN010000157.1 GCA_017517035.1 Clostridia bacterium | reverse complement strand
TAATTCCAAACAGCAATCAATCTGAGTTGTATTTTGAAGAGCCCAACATAGAACAATTTGTAGAGCGTCTTGAAACACTTTACCCTGAAATCGAATATGTCAATCACCTGATGACACACAGCTGGGGGCAAAAGGTGGTTAGATTCTACGATTTGGATGGTAACTTAATTGAAGTAGGAACACCGATATAATCAACAAATTCCAATTTGTCGAACAGATGAGAGCGGAGGAAAATCCTCCGCTCTTGTTATATTTCGGGAGCAATCGACAGTGGGATATTGTAAGATTCGAGCCGTGAAGCTAGGAATGGGACTCAGAACCCAAGCGAGCGTGTTTATTCTCCTTTGCCCATTCTCCTCCTCGCTCGCAATAACAAAATCCTTTCGGATTTTGTGGGGTTCGAGCCGTGAAGCATGAGCTTCAAACAAAAAAGCACCCACGAGGGGTGCTTTTTCGTTTGGAGCTAGGAATGGGACTCGAACCCACGACCTGTTGATTACGAATCAACTGCTCTACCAACTGAGCCATCCTAGCACGAGCATTATTATATCATATCAAAAGAAAAAAATCAAGAGTTATTTTAAAATTATTGATTTTTTTGAAAAAATATGGTAAGATATAATGCAAGATTGTTTTCTTTAAACAATAATTTGTCGAACAGTCGGAGACGGTGAAATTATACCCCAATGCTGTCGCATCGCCCTATGGGTTCGACTCCACTGCGTTCCGCTCGTTTTTGACTGCTTTGAGATTATCATCCTTTAGCGCTCGTAGATTCTTCGCTACGCTCAGAATGACTCGAGAGTAAATTGATGCTAAGTTTTTCTAAATGTAATTTCCGTAGAAACACAGATAAACAGCAATAAAAATTACCTTTTTCGAAGTTTTGATCGACCTTTTTTAAAAGGTCGCGCGAGCCGACGGCGGCGTCGGTCGCCTCCGCAGAGGCGAAATTCCCTCACCGACAAATTACTGTTTGCACTCAAAAAATATATAAATTTGGAGAAAAAAATGAATTTATGTGATCTCTCAACCATAAAAAATATAATGAAGGCATTTGGCATAAATTTTCGCAAGGAGCTGGGACAGAATTTTCTCACAAACGGCATGGTCGTTTCAGACATTGCAGATTCCTGCTCAGATGACGAAAATGCTACGATTCTTGAGGTTGGTCCCGGCATCGGAGTTTTAACAAAGGAGCTTGCCGAAAGATTTGAGAAGGTCATTTCTCTTGAAATTGACAAAAATCTGCTTCCCGTCCTCTCATACACTCTCGGTGACTACAAAAATGTTGAAATCATAAACGAGGATGTTATGAAGGCGGATCTGGCTTCGATCCTCGCACCTTATTTTGAAAAAGGAACGGTTTCGGTCTGCGCCAATCTTCCCTACTATATCACAACCCCGATCCTTATGAAGCTGCTGGAAAGCAGGCTTCCCTTTGAGGCAATAACCATCATGATACAATCCGAGGTTGCGGACAGGCTTTGCGCAAAAGCAGGAAAATCCGATTACGGCGCAATTACGGCAGTTCTTGCATATTACGGCATCGCTGAAAGGCTTTTCACTGTCACCGCAGACAATTTTGTCCCCGCACCGAAGGTCGATTCTGCTGTTGTGAGGATAAGGCTCTACAAAGAGATTCCCTATAAGCCCAAGAGCGAGGAGATGCTTTTCCGCACCATTAAAGCCGCTTTTGAGCAGCGCAGAAAAACGCTCTCAAATGCTCTCTCAAGCTCATTCGGTGAGCTTACGAAGGACGAGATCAAGGAAATAATCGAAGAATGCGGACATCGCCCCGACATCCGAGGCGAAAGACTTGACATCAGCGAATTTGTCACGCTCTCCGACGCCATTCTTGAAAAGATAAAAAGGTGTTAAGCCAAAGCTTAACACCTTTTTATATTAGCCTATCTGTGCTGAAAGAAGCTTTTCAGCCTCGGCAAGTGCCGCTTCAAGGAGTGAGGCATCCTTACCGCCGGCAACAGCACCGTCGGGGCGTCCGCCGCCCTTACCGCCTGTCACCGAAGCAACTCCCATTGCAAGCTTTCCTGCGTGTGCGCCTGCTGCAACTGCCGCCTTACCGCAGCTTACAACGAAATTAAGCTTGCCGTTATCTACAACTGCGATAACCGAAACAAGATCGTCGTTATTTGCACGAAGGTCATCACCGAGATTCCTTGCCGCATCAAGTGCCATTCCGTCAAGACGAGCAGTTACAAGTCGGAGAGAACCGACTGTCTTTGCGTCCTTCAAAATGTCTGCTGTCTTTGATGCCGCAAGCTTGGAGCTCATTGCATCAAGCTCTCTCTTCATATCGTGAAGCTCGCTCTGAAGCTGTGCCGCACGCTTTGCAAGATCTGTGGTTTTCTGAACCTTAAGCTCCTTTGCGGTCTCCGCAATGAGAGCATCCTTGCCTGCAAGAAGTCTGAGCACTCCCTCGCCCGTTGTTGCAACGATTCTTCTTACGCCTGCTGCAACAGAGGATTCGGAAATGATTTTGAAAAGACCTATCTTTGCTGTATTTGAAACGTGTGTACCGCCGCAAAGCTCGGTGGAAAATTCGCCCATCTTAACGGCTCTTACAACGCTACCGTATTTTTCTCCGAAGAGTGCCATAGCACCCATTGCCTTTGCGCCCTCGATGTCAGTCTCGACTGTTTCAACATCTGCGCCTGCAAGAATATTGAAGTTTACGATAGCCTCAACTCTTGCTATCTCCTCCTCTGTCATTGCCGCAAAATGAGTGAAGTCAAATCTTGTCTCATTTTCGTCAACATAAGAGCCTGCCTGTGAAACATGGTTTCCGAGAACCGTGCGGAGAGCCGCCTGGAGAAGATGAGCCGCACTATGGCTTCTCATAATTGCGCTTCTTCTGGACTCGTCAACTCTTGCCCAAACCGAATCGCCAACCTTGAGTGTGCCACTGCCCTCTGCTATCTTACAGATGTGGATATAAACTCCGTCGGTCTTCTTTGTGTCAGTGACTTCGATCATAAGATCGCCCGCAAAAATATGTCCGCTGTCGCCAACCTGACCGCCGCCCTCGCCATAGAAGGGAGTTTTATCGAGAACGAGAGAAAATTCTCCCTCATTCACTTCATTTGCTGTGTTATCGTCAATAACGATTGCAAGAACTTTACAGCCCTTTGTTTCGATACTGCCATAGCCTGTAAATTCTGTTTTGTCAAGCTCCGCAAGAAGATCCTTTGAGGACTCGGACCAGCCGCTGATGTTACCTCTTGCGGCTCTTGCTCTTGCTCTCTGTTCCTGCATAAGAGCATTGAAGCTATCGTTATCAAGCTTAAGTCCCGCTTCCTCTGCGATCTCACGGGTGAGATCAATGGGGAATCCGAATGTGTCATAAAGCTTGAAGGCATCCTCGCCCGAAATTGTGTCCTTACCCTCGCTCTTAGCCTTCTCGATCACCTCAGAGAGAATGTTAAGACCGGCATCAACGGTTGCATCAAATCTTTCCTCTTCAAGAGCGATAACCTTAAGGATATAATCCTTCTTTTCAGCAAGCTCCGGATAAGCACCGCAGCTTTCGCCAATGGAAACAGTCACTGTGTCCACAAGGAAAGGATGATTGATCCCGAGAAGCTTACCGTGACGGCAAGCGCGTCTGATGATACGGCGAAGGACATATCCTCTGCCTTCATTTGAAGGAATAACACCATCGCTTATCATAAACATCGCACTTCTTGAGTGGTCTGTTACAACACGGATGGAAATATCATCTTCCGCATCGTTTCCGTATGACTTTCCTGCGATCTCGCAGGTCTTGTCGATGACCTTACGGATAGTATCTACCTCAAACATATTGTCAACGCCCTGCATAACGCAAGCAAGACGCTCAAGACCCATTCCTGTGTCGATATTCTTCTGTGCAAGCTCTGTATAGTTGCCGTTTCCGTCATTATTGAACTGTGAGAAAACGTTGTTCCAGATCTCCATGAATCTATCGCAGTCGCAGCCGGGCTTACAGTCGGGAGAGCCGCAGCCGTATTTTATTCCACGGTCAAAATATATCTCGGAGCAAGGACCGCAAGGACCGCTTCCGTGCTCCCAGAAGTTATCGGCTTTTCCAAGTCTCACGATATGAGCGGGATCAACACCGATCTTATTTGCCCAGATCTCATAAGCCTCCTCGTCATTTTCATAGATGGAGGGCCAGAGAAGATCTTCCGGAATTTCAAGAGTTTTTGTGAGGAACTCCCATGCCCACGGAATTGCTTCCTCCTTAAAATAATCACCGAAGCTGAAGTTTCCGAGCATTTCAAAGAATGTACCGTGGCGTGCAGTATGACCGACTCTCTCAAGGTCGGGTGTACGGATACATTTCTGGCAAGTTGTCACTCTGTTTCTTGGGGGAATTTCTTCACCTGTGAAAAATTTCTTCATTGGAGCCATGCCCGAGTTGATGAGAAGCAGAGACTTATCATTTATCGGAACAAGAGGATATGAAGGGAGACGAAGATGTCCCTTTGATTCAAAAAATGCAAGATATTTTTCACGAAGGTCGTTAAGCGATGTCCATTCCATTGTTTTTATACCTTTCTGTTTGTTTGCAATAATTTTTCATCTTAATATTATATCACTCAAAGTCCCCAATGTCAACGATTTTTTGACAAAAGCAGAAAAATAAAAAGTTTTGCCGAGTGTAGACGATAAGTGTATTGACAAAAAATGATTATGAGAGTATAATTATAGAATAAATGTTGGGAAGGAATCGGAAATGTCAAAGGCTCTGAAAATATTCGGAAAAGTTATAAAATATTCTTTTTATCTGGTAATAATTGCTATAAATGCCATAATGCTCTGGAGAGTATTGTTTTCGGGCGACCCTTCGGCGATAAAGCCTCTTATTGCAAACGAAAGGCTTGTTTCGGTCTATAGCGAAAAAGGAAATGATCTTATTCTTCAAACCCAAAAGCAAAAGGCTCTTGCGGAATCGGGAAGATTTTCCGTGACCGATTGCGTTTTTATTCCCGAGGCAGATCAGATACAGATAACGGTCAGATATAACAACAGCACTCTTCGCCGTCTTAAGGAGGATTTTGAGCTTTCCGAGGTTCCGGACAGAAAAGATGAGCTTTTCGATGTTACCATCGTGAAAACCACCGATCTCACGCCCGATAATGATGAGGACAACACCAAGCGTGAAAACCTGAAGGAAGAGCGTTTTTATCCGTCATATGAGGCAAAGACGGTATATACAAAGCTCTATACCTATAAGAAGTTTGTTTTTGAAGATATCAAGTGGAAGGATGCTATAGGGCTTTTCGTTGATATCTATTATAACGGTGACATGGATTATGCTTCTTCCCCCTATGATGTGCTTTGTATCTACGATTCACGCATGGACATGGAAGAAAGAGAGCTTTCCCGAAAGGATAAGAAAGCTCTAAGAAATACAGAAGTTGGTAATTAAAATGGGAATTTTTGACGGTGTTTATTTTGTAAGCGACTTTGACGGAACTCTTCTTGACAATATTGATTATAAAATAAGCGAAGAAAATGTAGCTGCGATAAAATATTTTATGAGCGAGGGCGGCAAATTCGGATTTGCAACAGGCAGAATTATCAGTGAGCTTGAGGATTTTAACGATCTGGTTTCGCCCAATGCCCCAAGCGTAACCTGCAACGGTTCTCTTCTCTATGATTTTTCAAATGGCGAAAGTACGCTTGTTGGTGAGATAGGTGAGGACATAATTCCTTTCCTCGAATATGTGGAGAAGGCTTATCCCAATGTTATGATAGACATTACCACAGACCATACGATATATCACTACCGAACAAATTCCTCGATTATTAAGCATAAGTCGATTTCAAATGCCGATTTTGCAGAAGTTAAGCATTTCTCACTGACACCGCACCCATGGCTGAAGATCGCTATCTGGGACGAGCCTGAAAAGATCAGATATTTTTCCGAGAATGCGGAGAGAGAGAGACTTGATAAAAAATATAAATTTATGTATAGCTATGAATATTGCTGCGAAATATCTCTTGCCTCGGCAGACAAGGGAGCAGCGCTTCTCAAGGCAAAGAAAACACTCGAGAATATAAAAACAGTTGTTGCCATCGGCGATAATGAGAACGATGTTACGATGCTGAAAAATGCGAATATTTCGATGGTTCCTTCAAATGCTGTCGAGGACGCAAAGCAGTCTGCCGATATAATTCTCGATTGTGACTGTAATCACAGCGCAGTTGCGAAGGCTATTTATAGACTTAAGGAAATCATCTTATCAAAATAATGTGGAAAATTTAGAAAAAATCACAGTTTTTCGGTGAATAATTTGTGTAAAGCACCGAAAAACTGTTTTTTGTCGAAAATAAGAGCTTTTTGTGTTTGCAAAATGAATTTTTTGTGTTATAATATATATACAGAATGTTGCCATGCAACTGAAAAACGAAATATTTGAAAAATCGGAGGACTTATGAAGGATTCACTTTACGGAGATCTCAGCGTTATTGGTATGAAGGGCTGCGAGCAGTTTGTCTCACAGGTTGATGCATATCTCAAAGAATGGAGACGCCACAGCGATGAGGTTTCTTTTATCGTTGATGTCAATTGCCCCAGATTCGGTACAGGAGAGGCTAAGGGTACCATTTCAAAATCTCTCAGAGGACATGATGTTTATATCGTTTGTGACCCATTTAATTATGGCGTTACATACAAAATGTACGGTAAGGAAGTTCCCATGAGTCCCGATGATCATTTTGCTGATCTCAAGAGAATCATCAGCGCAAATGCGGGCAAGGCAAGAAGAGTTTCTGTGATCATGCCCATGCTCTATGAGGGCAGACAGCATAAGAGATCATCAAGAGAGTCTCTCGACTGCGCTATGGCACTGAAGGAGCTTGAAAACCTCGGTGTTACAAACATTCTCACATTTGATGCCCATGACCCCAGAGTTCAGAATGCAATTCCGCTCTGCGGCTTTGAAAATATCCATCCCACATATCAGATGATAAAGGCTCTTGTCAGAAAATTCCCCGATATTTCAATTGATAAAAACGATCTTATGATTATCTCTCCCGATGAAGGCGCAATGGGAAGATGTATGTATTATTCATCCGTCCTCGGACTTGATATCGGTATGTTCTATAAGAGACGCAATTATTCCGTTGTCGTAAACGGAAGAAACCCCATCGAGGCACATGAGTACCTTGGCAACGATCTCACAGGCAAGGATGCTATCATCGTTGACGATATGATCTCCTCCGGCGAGTCTATTATTGATGTTGCACTTCAGATCAAGGAAAAGGGCGCAAAGAGGATCTTCATTTTCGAAACCTTCGGTCTCTTTACAGACGGTCTTGCAAAATTCGACAAGGCATATGAGGATGGCCTCTTTGACGGTATCTTCACAACAAACCTGGTTTACCGCACACCCGAGCTTCTCACAAGAGATTGGTATTGCGAGGTCAATATGTGCAAGTATGTGGCTTATATCATTGATACTCTTAACCATGATGCCACCATCAGCAAGCTTCTCAGCCCCATTGAGAGGATCCATAGTCTGGTTGATCGCCATAAGGAAAAGAACGCACAACAGCTCAAGCTCAACTTTGAGGATCACGACTAATATTTGTATTTTTAAAATCCGATCTTTGGAAACAAGTCCAAGGATCGGATTTTTTGTATACTATTGCCGATTTAAAATTTCATAAATATTGCAGAACGCACAAAAGTGTTGATGTTTTTCTCCGCTCATGTTATCCTATTCATGCACTCGGCAGATGGCTCTTATGCCCCCGCCGAGAAAGCAAAAAAATCAAAAACAGGAGGAGCTTCAATGCTAAAACTCAAAAAAACCATCTCAGTGTTTCTCGCAATACTTATGGTAAGTGCGCTTTCACTGACAGCGGTCATCACACCTGCGGCAAAGGATTTCAGTGACGTTGCTCCCGATAACGCATATGCGGAGCAGATAGATATGCTTTCCGATATCGGCGTTATTGTTGGTACTACCGACACGGAATTTTCTCCAAATGAAAAGGTGACCCGTGAGCAGATGGCACTTCTGCTCTATCGCCTTATGACAGGCAAGGACAACTCGGGCAGAGTCAATACATCCCCCTTCCGCGATCTCTATGAGCCCGTTTATAACGGTGCAATCTCATGGGCACATGCTTGCGGATACATTATCGGCACATCGGCAACCACCTTTGATCCTATGGGCGGCATCACACATCAGGATGCGCTGGCAATGATAACCCGTGCGCTCGGTCAGACAAACAGCAAGACAGATGCAGGTTACCCCTGGTCCTTCATCGACATAGCAAACCGTCTCGGTCTCAGCAGTGGGCTTGAAAATGTCCCTTATGAGCAGACTCTCACAAGAGGCGAGACAGCTGCACTTCTTTACAACGCTATCACAAGCGAATACATCATCACAAAGACAGTTTCGGGAACAACAGTACCCCTTGTGACCACCATTCTTCGCTATGTTTACGGCTATGAAAGCGGCACAGCCTTCATCACAGCAACAAACGATTTTGCACTTCCCACTGCAGCTACCGTAATAAGAAACGGTTATGCGCAGATCGACATTCTCTCGGACAACGGAGATATTGATGCGGCATTTGTTAAGGCAAGCGACCTTGGAATTTCGGGCGATATGAACGAGCATCTTGGCGAAGCTTTCAGAGTTTTCTATAAGCTGAATGACAGAACAGGCATCGCTTCCATCATCGGTGCGGCAAAGGAAAGCACAGCACTTAATGCAAATACGATCGTTGTGGGAAACAACAATTCCTATATCCAGATCGGCGGCGTTAAATATAATGTTGTTGATTCCTATTCGGGCGGTGCGGCAACAAACTCAAACGAGATTCTTGTTTTCGCATATGACGATGACAGCACTCTCGCTTCAATCGAGAACAATGCAGCTCTCGCATCCCTTGACGGGTTCTTCAATATCAAGCTTATCTTCGATGCTTCATCCGGCATCGCATCCCGTGCAATTATCATGCCTCTTACCCATGCAACTCTTGATATAAACAGCGCAGGCGAGATCAACATTGCAGGCGGCGCAAAGGCTGATGAGCTTTCCGGCGGCTATGTGAACAGAGACATGGCAAAGGACGGCGACAGAGTTCTTTACTATTTCAATAGCGCAGCAGATCGCCTCGTTATTGAGGAAAAGCTTAATGTAGTTAAGGGCGTTAAGGTTACAAGACTCACATCAAGCAACGCAGTTATCGGCGGAAAAACATATATTCTCGGTGTTGCGGGAACAGATTTTGATGCAGCAAGCGTCATCGGCAAGCTGACAGTTGGTGAGGTTTACGATATCGTTGTTCGTGACAATGCTATCATTGATGCAGCTCCCGCACAGAGCGAGGAGGTATATTCCTCCACATACCTCATTGCAATGAGCAGTGCAACTCCCGTTGTTCACAAGGACAAGGTATGCTATTTCATGACAGCTAATATCGGCGGCAAGAATGTAAATGTCTATGTAACAAATTCTTCTGTTCAGAACGGTGAGGTTTATCGCTATGAGACAGACAGCGACGGAATCCTTACCCTCACAGCACCCGAGCATGATAAGTTTGCACAGAGCGGCGAGCTTAAGACTCTCATCGACAGCGCAACCTCCGTTACTATTGAAAAGAACGACAATGTTTACTATACTCTCACAAACGGTCAGAGCACAGGCAAGTTCATCACAGATGAAAATACTGTTATCGTTGTTAAGAATGCAAACGGCGTAAGCTATAAGAGCGGCGCATATGCTTCAACGATTACCGTAAATGACGGTGCAAGAGTTGTTGCGGTTATGAAGGACAGTATCGGAAGCGTTGAGACACTCAAATATCTCTATATTTCCGATGGCACACTCGGCAGCGCACTTGATTCCACAAAATTTGTTCAGATACTCGAAAATGTGGGAATTGAGCAACTCGACGGCATTTCAATGAATGTCTACACCGTTTACAGCTTCGCATCGGGCAAGATCGAAACACTTTACTCCGCTTCTTCTGCACTTAATGTCGGCACAGTTTATATGCTGAGCGAAAACGGACATATTACAGAGAGCGAAAAGCAGCTCCAGAGCGGTATCGTTACAGGTCATGCAGGAAACACCATCACCATCGACGATGCAACATATGTAATTGCCTCCGGTGCTATTATTTCCAAGGTTGAAACAAATGCAAACGGCGAATATATCGCAAAGAATCTCACATCCTCCGAGATCTACGGTCTTAATGTAAGCTTTGTTTCAAACGGAACAACCATCACTCGCATCATAGTTAACAACTGATTATCAAAAAGGGACTGAGCTACGGCTCAGTCCTTTATGCTTAAACAGTAATTTATCGAACTGTCAGAGATGTTTGTTTGTAGGGGACGGCGACCACGACGTCCCTAAAAGATGTGGAAATTCCGTTGATTTAAAATGATAAAAGGGACGTCGAGGTCGCCGTCCCCTACAGGTTTGCGTC
>JAFXAN010000156.1 GCA_017517035.1 Clostridia bacterium | reverse complement strand
GCTGCTATCAAGAGCAAGTAATTTTATAAGTTAAGAAAAAATTATCCCTGCCGAGAAATCGGCAGGGATGTTTTTTGATTTTTACAAACAGTAATTTAGCGAACAGTCAGATAGTGGTGAAATCATCCTTTAGCGTTCATAGATCCTTCACTTCGTTCAGGATGACGAGTATGGGGTTGATGTTTGTTTTTCTACATAAAACTCACAATAATTCTCCGTATAAACACAGATAAACAACAATAAAAATCCTCTTTTTAAAGTTTTGCTCAAGCTTTTTTAAAAGCTTGCGGGAGCCGACGGCGGCGTCGGTCGCCTCCGCAGAGGCGAAACTCCTTCACCGATAAATTACTGTTTAGCAGATATAATTTGATAAAAAGCCGATTTGCGGTAAGCAAATCGGCTTTTAAAATTAATTTCTCTGTTTGTAAAGACTGTCAAATATATCTTTGATCTCAAAAACATCAAGTGCGGTTTCGTCCTGCATGAGGACATCCATATTCCCAAGCACGAGCATTGACCATGAGGAGCTCCAGTTAAGAACATATGTGAGCTTCAAGCCCTCTTTCATCATTCTCTTAACTATATCAAGCTGCTCACGGCAGCTGAAAAGCTCAATTTGCGTCTGTCCCTTTGAAGCGTCTGCCTTAAGAGCGCCTGTTGGTCCGAATTCGGTAAGAGCTGCAGGCTTTCCGCTAAGCTCCATAAGTGAGAGGTAACATTTTTCGCTTCCGTTAACCTCAAAATTTCCCGATGTGTACCAGTCGTTACCCGCAATGTCGCAGTATTCATCTCCGGGATAACCGTAAGTTGTGGGAACGGGAGATGTTTTGCTGTTTGTAACATTGGGACTATATGCCCAAACCAAATGCTTAAGACCAAGTTCTTCTGTATAATACCTATAAACATATCTCCAAAGGTCAATGAAAACATCCTCTGCTATCGGTCGGGTAACGGAAACACCGTTTTCTTCAAAGGTCTGTATTGCACACCACCAGAACCAGCCACCGTTATGCTCATGGAAGGGACGCCAGATAACAGGATAGCCTTCCTTATCAAATTCATTCAGAATATCGCCTGCATAGCTTAAGATCTCTTTGAAGCGCTTGTTAAGGTCAGTTCCTTCTGTCATCAGCTCGATCCATTTGTCCTCGCCTCCAAGCTCGCCTCGGCAAACGCCCTGTGAGGTATAATTTCCCGTGGGATTTTCCATATGATAGCTGAATGAAACGATTCCGCCCATCTCAATATATTCCTTGCATTCTTCTATTACTGCAAGAGACTTTTCATTTAGCGAGGTCATGCCGTCAAGGTCAAAGGCAACAAGAGCGGGATATGTTCCCGATGCCTTATATGCGTCATTAAGGAAGGTGGAAAGTGAAGTTTTACCGCTTGAAAGGTGCTGTGCAGGCATATAATGCGCTTCGTCGTTATAGACCGTGTTTATGAGAGAAAGAAGCTCTTCCCTTGTATAAATATAATTTGGAACAGCGCCGCTTCTAAGCGGCTCGTTTACAAATTCTTTCTCTTCAGATGTGAGCATTTCTCCGATGAGCGCATCATTAAGCTCCAGAGTTTTTGTGCATCCGTCTGCAAGATTCATTTTCTTTTGCTCGGTATATCCTATAAATTCTTCACCCGTTGTGGGATTTGAAAGAATAACATAACCTCTGAAATAAAGATTCTGCTGTGCATTTTCGATGGAAATTTCGTTGTTTTTCTCAAAACCGACAGCGGTATAGGCAAATTCGCTTACTCCGCCCGAAGGAATGGAAAGGAGACTTCCCTCGTATTCGCCATCCTTATAAATTACCGATCTGTGCGATCCCTCGCTTGATAAGGTCAGCTTTTCGCCAATTCCATTTTGCTTCATTGCAAGTGCGCCAAACTCCTTCACCTCAAAGCCAAGCAAGGGGGAGAGCGCATTTTCATCGAGCCTATAAATCATTCTAAGTCCGTGATAATCCGCACTTCTTACCATTGTGCCGACAAAATCGAGAAGCGGCTTTCCATAAAGTGTGATGCTCTCGGTGGCATTTGTGCTGATATATGGCTCTTTAAATTCGGGATCACGGTAAAGAACTGTGCAATCGTTATTAATGGTCGGGAAGATGATCTCAGCACCGAATGGATATAGCTTAGTGTAGGTGTTTCCGTCGAAAACGATTGAAATTTCAACAGGAGAATTATCCTTAACGGTATAAAGCCCGGATTCCGAAAAATATTTGAAGATGTCGGTATTTTTAGGTGCATATATCGTGATTCCGCTATTGAACTGTTTTTCACCGGTGACATCAACATCGCTTGTTATATATGCTGTTTTGATTTTAGTGCCGTAAAACTGCTTATTTCCGCGGAAAATCGAGGCAGGGGAAAGATTTGCAACTCCGGGGATATGCTCATCATTTCCGACAGTAATGCTTTCAAGATTGGTGCAACCCTCAAAGCAAGAGCCGTCAAATTGATTCGTTTCTTCGGTTATTCTGATGTCCTTTAGTGCAGTATAGCCTTTGAAAGCACTGCCCGAGCATTTTGCAAAGCTTCCTTCAAGAATAACATGCTCGATCTCGTTCTTATATGCTGCCCAAGCGTTATTTTCCTTGTCGTAGGTGTCTCTTCCGGTTTCATTATAAGCTCCGGGTGCATTTGAACGGATATAAAGCGTTTTTTCGCTTGCAACAAATTCCCAGGTATTATTTACGATGATTCCGCCGTTATAGGTATGAGTCATGACTCCGCTTGCGTCTGCGTTAACAATAATACAAGACAGGGAAAGAATCAAAGAAAGAAAAAAGATCGTAAAAATGGTCTTTTTCATAGCAAAATCTCCTCAAAATATAGTATAAATATATTTTACCTAATAAAAACTGATTTGTCAATATTTTTTTGTTTAGCCATGATAAAATAGAGCATCCCATTAATGCGTTTTGGCTGATAAACAGTAATTTATCGGTGAGGGAGTTTTGCCTCTGCGGAGGCGACCGACGCCGCCGTCGGCTCGCGCGACCTTTTAAAAAAGGTCGATCAAAACTTCGAAAAAGGTAATTTTTATTGCTGTTTATCTGTGTTTCTACATGGAATTTATGAGAATTCTATGTAGAAAACT
>JAFXAN010000155.1 GCA_017517035.1 Clostridia bacterium | reverse complement strand
CCTACCGTCAATAATATAATCACTGTATTCTTCATAAACCCTTTTAAGACAATCTCTCTCATCTTTCCTGAAATTCTCATTTTCGCCATCACCGGCAGTCCATAGCGGAAGGATAGAAACTATCCGGGAATTTTGATAAAGTGATTTTACTTTTTTAATAAACTCCACTGTATCACTTTCAAGCATCTGAAGATTCTTTCTTCTAAAGTCATTTATTCCATAGGCGGTCACTACAATTTTGGGGTCACAAACCTTTTCAACGCTATCTGCATCATATACAAATCCGCTGTTTCCCTGATTCACTATTCCGACATCAAGATTTCTTGCAACTCTAATAACATAGGTATTTGAAGGATGAATTGCACGTGCGCCATGTGTAATAGAATCTCCTAGGAACAAGATTTCCATCTTTTTCTTTTTGGGAATAAAAACAGTAGCGTTTTCCAATTCTATTGAAGCGATTATAGGAAATGCAAAGTAAGGGAAATACAAGGTAAACCTGTGTTGCCCTTCATGAGCGTTATAAAGTATTTCTTCAAATGATTCAAATGATTGAGCAAATTCGTCATCTACATACAAATCAAAAATTGCTCCTCTGGAACCGTGGGTATACTCTATCTTTCCAAATTTTATTCTTAATTTTGTTAAATCACTGATAAAGTCTATACTTATTCCTGCACCTGTTCTGCAATTTTTGGAAAAGTATCCGTTGAAAAAATAGCTATTACAATATAACCGGTGAGTTTTATGAAAAAAAGCTTCCTGTTCTCGTGTAAAACGATGCAACTCTAAGCCTAAATCATTTTGTTCTGTTCTTACTATGCCGTTCGCGGCTGATATTATTTGTTCAAATGTAAGTTTCATTTATTTATTCCGCCTTTCTCATTTAACAAAACATATTGCTATTAAAGAAACAATTCCTCCACACAATCCTATAAGCTGTTTTTTTGAAAGATGTTCTTTAAAAAATAGTACAGACATCAGTGAACTTAAAACAATTGCACTTCCGTTTACAAGCGGAAAAAACAACTGGCTTGGAAGCAGTCCGGAAAGTTTAAGATTTAAAAAATTCATAATATATGTACATACTCCGCACACAATCGCAAACATAATATGTTTTTTTCTGAACCCTAATTCTCTGTAGCTTTTTCTGGTTCTTATTCTGCTGTAAATAAGCGAACATAAAAACGCAACAAACAAAAATCCATTCAGCTCACCTTTATATTCAGAAAACTGATGTATTTTCTGTAGCACTCCTATGCTTCCCTGAAACAAGAATGCCAGTACACAGAATAAAAACCACTTTTTATTGGTTTTCTTATTGTCGGTTTTGTTGAATGACAAATATATAAACCCTATTAAAACCACTACAAAAATCAATTTTAAAAGACTGAACTTTTCTCCAAAAAACACCCCCGACATTGTAGAAATAATCATAGAAGATGTCGTTACTAAAAGTGTGATATGCATAGGGCCTGCAGACAAAGCACGCATTTTATAGAAATTGCTGAGCGCAGTAACCACTCCGAACATTAGACCTAATGCTATTGTGAAAACAGACACCTTTCCGCCCAAAGCAGCCATTCCGAACAATGTAATACACACACCATACATAATCATGTTGAATCTGTAAACGTGGTCATTTGTTGTTAGTTTCTTTTTACATATATTATTAAACAGACAGTTCTGAAGAACCATAGACGTTATTGATATAACGATTTGAATAAATAACATAATTTCCCTCTCTATGCAATCGGTTGCACAAACTTTAAAATTTTTAGTCAAACTGATGAATATTGCTTTTTAAAACGAGTTGAACATCGGTGTATACCGTTTTGGGAGAGACATATCCTGTTATAATATGTTTCACAAGATATTCAAAAGCATTTTCCATTTGTTTTTCTACATTCTGAGCTATGGTAGCTGAAATAACTCCCTTTTTCAAATATTTCTTAATATCTTCATATGTATCAAAGCTAACAATCGGAACATCTATATTGTTTTCATCAGCATATATGCAAAGAGGTGAAGATATTCCGCTGGTTATGTAAATCCCGTCTGTTTCTTTGATATATTTTTCAAAAATATCAGAAATAATTTCAGAAAAATATTTTTCATCGTCTTTCATATCAATACTTTTTAAAACACACAATCCAAATTCTTGACACGCATTTTCAAAGGCCTTCTCTGCCGCCGAATGAAGTGCACTGTCCTTGTCCCCTGTAAAAAGAAGAATATTTTTTCTTTCTTTACTTTTAAGACAATTATGTAAAAATTCCGCCGCAAGATACGATGATGTTTCCTCATTATGCTTCGATGTAAAAAGGCAATCAACTGATTTGTTTATTGCCTGGACCTGTACCACATTAGGATTTTCTTTGCAAACTTCATTTAGCATATTGGTATATTTCTCGGAGCTCATCCCTGCAACAATAATTCCATTATATTTTTTATATTCATTCAGAACCTCAAAATAATCCTCAACTGTATTTTCAAGAGAATTCATTATTTTTATATCATACTGAATTTTATAATCCTTTAATTTCTCATAAGCATTTTCAATACCCGCAATCATCTTATCGGTATTGACAGCAAAACGGCTATTGATAAGTATACCGATACGCATATTTTTCATAGAAAGTCTTGAAGCAAATATATTAGGTGTAAAACCATATTTATTTGCAGCTTCCAATATTATTTCCCTTTTCTCCTTACTGATTTTACCGTTCGGACTAAATGCACGACTTATCATTGATGGAGTCATATTCAATTCTTTTGCAAGTGTATATATAGTAAGCTTTGACACAAAATTCACCTCCAATGCAATCGGTTGCACTAATTATAGCATATCACTTAGTCTTTGTCAACCCCCCACTCGGCAAATCCAACTGTGCGATAAAAAACTAAGTTTTTGAATTTTGCTATAAATATATAAATAACATTTTTTCTGCCGTTTGCACCAAGCATACGGATGGCGGAGAAGGAGTATTGCCTTTTATGCACACAACAAGCAAGACGGTGCAAACCGATAATCTGTTTGCACCGTCTTATAGTTTATATTTTTTATCGAAAAGTTGTACAAATTAATTCTTTTCGATAATATTTGCTTGACTGATTTCCTTTAAGAAATCACTGAACGATTTTCCGCTGATATAGCTTCTGTTGCTGTTTGCTTCGGCGAATGTTTTTACAAGTGCGACATTTTCTGCATTTGTATAGACTGTCATGGCATGGGAATAGAATGCATCGGTTGCAAGTGTTTTTACCGAATCGTCAAAATATACTTTTGTTATGAGATTGCTCATAATAGCCATGCTTCCGATAGAGGTAATGCCACGAAGGTCTGCAACTCCGTAAGTGAGAGTGCTTCTGTCTGTACTTATTGCAACGGTTCTGACAGGTGTTTTTGCAACATTCTCGGTCTTTGTGAAATTACCGGGAATTTGAGTGCCCTTTGAGAGCAATATCATATGTTCACTGCGAGCCGCCTTATTAAAGCAGCTTGAGCCAAAGGATTTGATGCCTGTCAGGTCAAGCAGAGCTTTTGTGGGTGCTATTCCGTAGGGACTCATGGTAACAAGCGTTGAATGACACATAAATGTTGCAGTTCCGATGGATTTGACGGAAGAAGCATAAATAACGGTATCAATATGAGCTAAATCCGTGTTGCAGAAATAGTAATCCGAAAGCTTGGTGATACCCTCATCAACAATAACCGTCTTTATCTTTCCGATAGCAGCTTTTGTAAGTGTCGGGGAAGGCTGACGAAGATGGGCTATATCCTTGCTTATGATCTTATCGGAATTGGTATCCGCATCATATCCCATTGTAACATAATTTCCGTGATCGTCTATATAACCGACGATTTCACCCGTCTCATTGCTGTAAACACACGGTGTATAATGCGTTCCGCCCGAGCTGTTATATGAATTATATGACTGATGGATCTGGCTGACACCCTGCGAGCCGTACAAAGAACAAGTTGGCAGAGCATCCGTTCCTCTGAAAACAGCAACATAATTATCGCCATCGGGAAGAAGAGTAAGTGTATGATCTCCCTGACGACTGAATTTTGTTGCATTGATATTTATTGTTCCGCTTTTAGCACCTGTGCTGCCGTGTTGTACCCCGGTATAGAGAGGAATATTTGCAAAGGTGATTTTAGTACCAAATGCATTGCCGCTCATATCACGGTCACCATCACGGTAGTCCGTACCTGCCGTAAGAGTTGCTGCACATGCACTGAGGACCTCCCAGATCACGCCGTCCGGATCGTCCGAAGCGTTGATAGCACAGTCCTTATACATTCCGAGTGTTACCGAATAGATGCTTGTGGCATCAAAATCGTCATTCTCGCAATCAACATATTTGATATAGCTGTTTCCTGCCGCATCCTGCCATATAGAATAACCGAGCATGCAAACATTCGTATCAAAGTTTTTCACATAATTAACAATGGTAACTGCAAAATCGGTTTTATCTTCTGTTTTTTTAAGAATGTTGCCGACAAAGCCGCCATTTGCCCAAACAGCTTTCTTAATAACAGCCTCATTTGCGGTGACAAATTCGCTACCGTTGAAGGAAATATTTGTTCCATAGGCATTTTTGTTTGCTTCGGAAGCGAGAATTGCTCCGTATTCGATGAGAGTAAGTCCCTCCGACGCATTTGCAGAAATTGCAGAATTATCAAAGCTGAAAATGCCTCGCAGACCGTTATATTCCTTTGTTCTGATGGAGAAGCCCTCCATTTTTATGCCGCTCACAGCGGTTGCGTTTACATTTACTGCCTTTGTTTCGGTGTAACCAAGAGCATTGATAGCGTTCTGCACCTCTTTATTCTCACAGTAGATAATAAGACCGTCCTTATCGGGGAAGGTGGTATTTGTGAGAAGTCCGCTTGTATATGTGGAACTTTCTATATATACAGCCTCAAGTGCCGTGCAATCAGCAAATGCGTTTGCAGCGATCGATGTTACATTTACGGGGACAGTGATCTCTGTGAGACCGCTGCAACCCTTGAAAGCATTTGATCTAATGGCCATTACATCGCCGAATATAACTTCCTTAAGTGATGTACAGTTAAGGAATGTTTCTGCGCGAAGATTCAGAGCCTGCTGATCTGTTCCGCCGCCGCTGAATGCTTTAAATCCGGTATAATCAACACTCGTTATGCTCTTGCAGTTTTTAAACAGTGCAGGTGCATCTGCGCCCCAGAGGTTTTCGATCTGGTAAGCGGATAGATTGATCTTTCCTGCCTCAAAATTTGAGGAAGTACCGAGAGATGTAAGTGAATAACAGTTTTCAAAGACAGTTTTGCTGTTGAGCAGCCATCTGTTTGCGTCTATCTTAACTGTTTTAAGATTCGGGAGATTTGCAAAGGGTGAATTCTCACTGCTTGATATTGAGAATTTATCAAAGTTCGGAATAATGATATGCTCGATCTCATCTCTCCAATCGACCACCCACTCATTAAAGGCTTTTGATGTTGCGGAGAAGGCAAGCTCATTATATCCGCTCTTTGTATCTACAAAGGTAAGAATTCCCGTGTCGGTATCAAGAGTCCATGAATACTGGTTGCTTGCAACGGTATTTTCACCGCCAACAACTCTTGCGATATCACCGATGGTGAATTTGTATCTTTCATCTCTTGTATCCGCTGTTCCTGCCTTGGCAGCAACTACCCATGCTTCAGCATCGGTTTTTCCGCCCACCTCAAAATTAACGGTTGTATCTGCCGTAAACCATTTTTCGGGGGCAAAATTACCATTACCCAAAGAAAGGGTTATGGTGAGTCCGTCAGAGGAATCCTTAAAGAGACATTCATCAAAATCAAGAATTTTTACAAGGTTGAATACGCCACTTGTTACACTGTCACCTGCAAGGTAGACAGTATCAAGAGCAGTGTTATTTGCAAATGCCATCTCACCGCCAAGATCTGTGAGAGTGGTTGGAATACAAATAGTCTTGCAGGCAGGAAGATTTGAAAGCGCATATGCTGCTATGCTTTCGATGCCTGTGCTTTCTGCGATCTCGACCTCAACGATATCATTTCTACTTGAATACCAAGGAATATCGGAAAGATTTGCCTCTGTAATTGCATTGTCAAAGCGAAGAGTTCCGTCACCTGTGCCTGTAATTGTAAGAACGCCGTTGGCACGAAGCACCCACTCATAGTTGTTCTCTGCAACAGAACCGCTTCCGAGTACATTTGAAGCATAGTCAACAGGGGTGCTTCCCATGTTATATTCAAGCACGCCGCCTGCCATGATATCAGAGTGATCAATAGTGGTGGCAGAAAGCAGCTTACCGTTAAGAGAAACAGACTGTATATACTTATTTGTTTCGGAAAGATCATTTGCCTTTATTGTAAATGTGTTGCCGTTTTCAAGTTTAAATGTTGTTGTTTCATATTTGGGGCTTGTAAGATAATAGAAATCTTGACCGGCATTTGGGAAGAAGCCTACACTTGCAAAAATATACCAAGCGCAGAGTGAACCGGAATCATCATATCCGGGTGTACCGTTCTCAAGTGAGAAGCCCTTCAGCATTTTTTCGACATAATCGCTTGTATGCCAAGGTTTGCTTGTGTGGTTGAACATAAATGCCTGAAGGAAGCCGGGCTGGTTGCCAATTTTTATCCAGTCGTTATTGATACCCGTCTGCAAACGGCTGATAAATGTCGCCTCACCGCCCATCAATTCGATAAGGGTATCTATGTCGTGAGGAACAAAGAAGGAATAAGAATAGCAAGTGCCTTCATAGAAATAAGGCTTCCATGAACCGATGAAGGTGCTTGCACTCGGAAGATCCGCATTCGGCTCTATCCATTCGCCCGAAGATGTCTTTGGCCAAATATAGCCTGTAAAGCCATCGGATTCGATATCGGGATTCCAGAGCTTCATCCAGTTGTTGCTTCTTGCAATATACTTTTCGTAATCTGCGGTATAGGAAGCTGCCTTTTCGGCCTCGCCGTTCTCCTCGGAAGTCAAAGCAAGTCCCTTTGCCATCTGCGCAGCAAGATAATCGTTATATGCATATTCGATGGTCTTGGAGCAGCACATTCTTGCAAGATCTCCGTCTGCGGGAATATAGCCATTTGTTATGTAGGTGGATATCTTACCGGGAACTGCAGTCCAAGTTGCTGTCTGGTCATCGCGCCAGTTTTCTGCGTTGCTTTTGACAACCTCATATGCTTTTTCCCAATCAATATCTCCGATTATTCCCTTAAGATATGCCTCGGCAATGACATTGTCAATATTGTCACCGCCCTGCTGCAGCATTCTTTCATAGCCCGCGTGATAGTGGTCACGGACGCAGCCGTTAACTTCAAGTCTTGCAATGGTGCTTTTTACGGTCTTTGCATAGAATTCATTATCAATAATACTGTAAAGTGGGAACAGAGTACGGAAAGTGTCCCAGATACAAAGATGGTCATCGACCATATCATAGTCACCGAACTTTGCAATATCACCCGTGCGGTCACGAGGGTTGATAAAGCTCTTATAAAGACTGGTATAGAAAAGAGTTTTCTGCTCCTCGGTAAGACTCTCGCCTCCTATCTCTATTACAGAAAGCTTCTCATTCCATATATCAAGAGTATCGTTCTTAACCTTATCATAATCCCATTCGGGGATCTCATCCTCAAGCCACTGCTTTGCCTTATCGACACTCTTAAAAGAAATGCCTATCTTCATATAGACTTCCTCATTCGCCTTTGTGGAAAAGGTCATATAAGCACCTGTGCCAAGTGCATATTCCGATCCTTCTGTGGAAAAGGCAACGGACCTTATGGCCTTTGTTTCGCTCGATGTCTCTGAGCCGACAAAAGTACCTGTTTGGGTTGCTTCCTTATCTATTACTGCATAAAAATACTGATAGTAAGGCGCAAATTCTGTTCCTGCGTCAAACTGACCAGAGCCGAATATTATTGTATTTCCGTTTCCGTCCTCTTCAATGGTAACATTGAGGTCATCAATCCTATAGGTGTGGCGGCAGATATTGTATGCCACATCCATAACAAGGCTTGCGTTATCGGATTCAGGATAGGTGAATTTATAGATCACTGCGTGCTCTGTGGGTGTGAAAGCAACATCAATATCGTATTTTGAGAGAGTGACACTGTATTCAGCAGCGGTAGGGTTCTCATTTTCCTTTTCCGAATCGTGAGTAGCGGTAGCGGTCGCAAGACCTATTTGGGGAGAAACAAGGAAATTACCGTATTTCTCCGCACCTGCACTCATGTGTGTCTGCGAAAAGCCTCTGATGGGACTGTTTGGCAGATATCCGGTTGAATAGCTTCTGGGATATGTGTCGGGAGCGGGCAAAACGGACGCATTAGGTCTTGTTGGACCTATACTCATACCGTCACTCGCTGTGCCATATCTCATGTCAACATAGTCGGTGAGATTTTTGCTTTCCAAGCTCAAAGGAGAATCATTTTTTGTTTCAGACACACTTTCGGTGGTCTGAGTCTGCTCTGAGCCGATTTCAACAGCACAAGCTATCAGCATATTTGATGTGCCAAAGAGCATTGCAAATGTCAGAAGTAAGCATAGTAAGTTTTTTTTCATTTTGTGATACCTCTTTCTTTTTATAAATAAATTTTGCGGTTCGTAATTGATATATATTTGAACTATTCGGTATAATTCACCTTATCGCTGCCCATAAGGAACACAAGCTCACCGCCGCAAATAATATCAGAATGCTTGATGAATGCGGATCTGTGAGGTACACCGTTTAGTGTTACAGCTTGAATATATTTGTTTTCATCCGAAAGGTTTTTTGCCCTTATCACGAATTTTTTGTTTCCTTCAAGTCTGAAGGTGGTTTTATCATATTTGGGACTTGTCAGATAATAAAAATCCTGCCCGGCGCATGGGTAAATTCCAACGGTTGCAAATATATACCAGGCGCAGAAGCATCCCGAATCGTCACAACCGGGTGTTCCGGACCTATTGTATCTGCCAAGCTGAATCTCGGTGAATTCTGTTGTGAGCCAAGGATATTTTGTGTGATTTGGGAGGAAGGATTGTGTCATTCCGGGTTGATTTCCTATGCAGATAATACTTGGATTATCAATTCCGTATCTCAGTCTCTCGCAGAAAAGTTCCTCACCGCCCATTTTTTCGATAAGTCCCTCTATATCATGGGGCACAAAGAATGAATATTCAAAGCAAGTACCTTCATAGAAATATGGCTTCCATGAGCCGATTCGGTGGGATGCAGAAGGGATATTTTCGTTTTTTTCAATCCATTCTCCGTTTATTCCTTTTGGCCATATGTAGCCGCAAAATCCATCGGATTCAATATCGGGATTCCAGATCTTTTTCCATCCCTCGCTTCGCTTAAGATATTTTTCATGGTCATCTGAAAGTCCCAACCCCTTTGCCATCTGAGCAGCAAGATAATCGTTATAATAATATTCAAGTGATCTTGAACAGCACATCTGCTTTTTATCACCGTCTCCCGGAATATAGCCTATATCTCTGTATGTTGAGGGAAGACCGCCGCTCGGCGTCCATGAATTCTGGTCGTTTCGCCAATTTTCTGCATTGTCCCTGACAACCTTATATGCCGCGTTCCAATCGACTCCCTCTATACCCTTGAGATAAGCCTCAACGATCACATTATCAACATTGTCTCCGCCCTGTCCCAAAAGCCTTTCAAATCCTGCATGGGAATGATCTCGCACACATCCGTTTACGGCAAGTCGCGTAATAAAGCTGTTCACGGTTTTTCGGACAAGATCGGGATTTGTAATGCTGTAAAGAGGATAGAGAGACCTGAATGTGTCCCAAACGGTAAGATGGTCGTCGATATAGTCACCATCTCCGAATTTTTCGATATCACCGCTCCTGTCTCTTGGGTTTTTGTGACAACCGAGAAGCATCGAATAGAACATTCTTTTTTTCTCATCGGTAACATTATCCCCGCTTATATCAATTTTACCAAGTTCTTCCTCCCAAAGCTCCTCTGTCTTTGCTCTTACAGCCTCATAATCCCATTGGGGAATCTCAAAATCAAGCCATTCCTTTGCCTTTTCAATGCTCCTAAAGGAGATTCCGATCTTGAAAAGAACTTCCTCATCACATTCCGTAGCAAATTCCAGAAATGCTCCTATCCCGTTTGTATATATTGGGGTTTCATTATCAATATTTATCGGTCCGAGTTTTTTGACACATTCGGATGTTTTGCCCCCTAAAAATGTGCCTGTTTTGAGCGTTTTTTTATCAACTACCGCATAAAAATACTGATAATATGGGCAAAAGCTTGTGTTTGCGTCAAATTGCCCCGAGCCGCAGATGATTGTATTTCCGTTTTCATCGTTTTCAATATTTATATAAAGGTTTGTCACATTATTAAAATGCCTGCAGATATTATAGGAAGCATCGAGAACAAGGCTTGCACATTCCGCCTTTGGATATTTGAATTTGTAGATCACCGAATGCTCGGCAGGTGTGAAGGAACAATCAATGCCATAGCGCTTTAGGGTAACACTATATTCAGATGCGGTTGGCTTTTCGTTTTCCTTTTCCGAATCGTGGCTATCTCGGGCAGTTGAGATACCTACTTGCGGAGAAACAAGAAAATTTCCGTATTTCTGCGCACCTGCACTCATGTGTGTTTGAGAAAACCCTCTGATGGGGGCATCGCATAGATACCCGGTTGAATAGCTTCTCGGATATGTGTCGGGACAAGGCAAAACAGAAGCATTCGGTCTTGAAGGGCCTATTGTGAAGCAACTTTCACTCTTTCCACCAACTCCAAAGGTCATATCTACATATTCTGTATAATTTGGCATTATGTCACCTAACTTTGTGTTGACTTTTTTAAAGATTTATACTATAATAATAGCAGACTTAGTATTGAATTTCTTGCGTTATTTAAAGAAATATATTGCATTTTTAAAGATGGAGATGGATTATGGAGCAAAAAATCAAAACACTGAGTGATTATAAATCAAATATTCAGCTTGAAAGCGATTATATGTTTAGTTTTTTTCTTCACTCGCATACATATTATGAAATGACCTTATATGATCCTTTTGAGGGAAATATAACCGTAAATGATTATACTGTCTCTCCGGATACTCTGACCGCCATTCTTGTTGCTCCCTCATATTTTCATAAGGGTACAGTAAACGGTAAGTGCGGAAAATACAGAAAGCTGGTTTTCGGCACTGAAATGCTGCAGGAAAACCTCATTCCCAATACCTCGATAGTTTTAAGAAATATAGAGCCGGAAAGCTTTTTTGTCAGAATATATGAGGAGATTTTCCAAAATGCAGGTAATGAGGAATATAAAAAGGTGCTTATAAATGCGGCAGTGTGTATTATGCTGAGTTACGGTGAAAAGCTAATGTCATTCAAGGGGCGTAACATCGGCTTTGAAGCCATCCGTATAATAAATGATAATTTTGATAAACCTTTGACACTTTCTTGTGTTGCAAAGCAGCTCCATATAACTCCGCAGTATCTTTCAAATGCTTTTAAAGCAGAGATAGAGATGTCCTTTTCAGCATATCTGACATCAGTCAGGCTGCACAGAGCCGCAAAAATGCTCACCGAAACGAAAGAAAGCGTCACAAATATTTGTGACGCTTGTGGCTACGGCAATTTTTCTAATTTTCTGCGAAGCTTTAAAAAGACATACGGAATGTCCCCTATGACATACAGAAAGCAAAACAAAGCTTGAGAAACGGGTATTTCTGCAAAAACGGATTTGCCATTTAGACAGAGGATAATTATATTTTTGTGAATTTGCAAAGATAGTGCAAAACAAGTATGACAATTTATTCTTTGCTTATTCCGATAAAATCGAAGTATATATAAATTTTCTTCAAAATTACAAAATTAAAGAAACTGTAGAGCAGTAAAAAAGCATCTCGCCGATTTTTAGGCGAGATGCTTTTTTGTTAAATAATTTTTTGCGTTTATTGCTATTGTTAGTTTGTAAATTTTTAATAAAAATCAAGCCCACAACACGAAAGTGTTGTGGGCTTGACTGGCGGAGAAGGAGAGATTTGAACTCTCGCGCCGGGTAAATCCGACCTACACCCTTAGCAGGGGCGCCTCTTCGGCCTCTTGAGTACTTCTCCGTACTGTACGAGCGCCGTTTCCATTACTCGTACCCGTATATTATACTATCATTCGGCTGATTTGTCAAGTGCTTTTTTGAAATTTTCTTGATTTTTGAATTTTACTTCGCTTTTTCATTATCCGATGTCTTTCGGGCGAAGGGATTCGAGTATCTGCGCAAGATGTGCGTCGGGGGAGAATTTTATGCAGATCTTTCCCTCACGGAGATGCGCATAAAGATAGTAAGCATCCTTTGGCATGAAATTCTGGCAATAGTCATAACGGAGAATATCTTTTCCGTTTTTGCCTGCGTATTTCGATGGGATCTTTCCGTCGGGGCTGTAAATGAGGTCGGTTATCTCATCTGCATTGATGCGGCAGACCGTTCTTGATTTTTTGCCTGTTATTTCGTTTACGACAAAATCGTAATCCCCATCACCGATCTCCTGGGTTGAATAAACATAACTGCGGACAACGAAACGGGTGGTGAGAAAAATCGTAATTGCAAGCACCGCAATGCCGATGATCTGAAGAAAGGTCGCATAGGGCAAAATGCCGGCAAAATACATAAAACCAAAGCCAAGAATAAAGCCGATAAGAGGAATGAGCGAGCATTTTCTGATATCCCTCGGCGGCACATAAGAATAACTGTACATAAAAACACCACCTTTCCTTATATTATAAGGAAAAATCCCCACCGTGTCAAGAGCGCAGGGAAGTGTTTTTTCGCATAATTATTCAAAATGCTTGACAAAAAATGAATTTCGTGCTATAATTTGGTCACCACACAAACTGAATAAGTTGGGCAAAGAATGTCAAGATTTTTACTTCGGTAAAAATGTTGGCTTTTCTTGGCATTCATATTGTCCTTGAAGTTTGTGTGGTAACAAATGAAGCCTGCATTTTTCGTGTGTGGCTTCATGCCACACACTTTTATTATATTTTTGGAGGAAAAATACGATGAAAAAAAGACTTTTGACAGTATTCTTTGCGGTAATGATGCTTACTTTGGCTATGGTGACGATAGTTCAAGCATCGAACAGCGAGGAATGGGAGTACGTTCCATATGGTGATGGAATTGAGCTTACCGCATATCTTGGCGAGAAGACGGATGTTTTTGTGCCCGGAACGCTTGAAATATCAGGCGAGAAAAAGAGCGTAATAAAGCTTGGTGACAGCATTTTTGAAAACAATGACTCCATAAATAGCGTGTCGTTTGGTTCCGGAATACTCGAGATCGGCGAAAAGGCTTTTTATGATTGCGATAATATGGTCTGCATTCTCATAAGTGAGGAGCTGACGACCATCGGTGCGCAGGCTTTTGAAAGCTGTGACAGCTTCAACTCGGTTATTCTTTATGACAGTGTTGAAAGTATTGGTGCAAATGCATTTTCTTCTTGCCCCAAGCTGACCGTTTGGTGTAATGAGGATACAGCGGCGTATTCTTATGTAACGGAAAATAACATTGCATATGAAATCCTCAACCCCGAGGCAACTCCCGAAATTGTTGTCCTTAACGGCATAACATATTATATAATGAACGGCGAAGCAATCGCTGTTGACTTTGACGGAAGCGCAACCGAGGTGGTTATTCCTAATTTGGTAAATGGCCATCCTGTTACGGAGCTAAGGGAGACGTTTAATAAAGCCTCGCGACTTGTGAGTGTTGTACTCCCTGAAAGTATAAGAGTAGTTGGCGATTATGCTTTTGCGTCATGTGGAATTTTGGCAGAAATATATTTGCCACAAAGTGTAAAGACTATTGGTGCGCATGCGTTTGAAAGTTGTAAAAGACTAAAGACAGTTGAATTGCCGAGTGATTTGATAATTATTGACACGTATGCTTTCAAAGGCTGTACAGGGTTGGAAAGCATTACTGTTCCTGAAGGTATAACATATCTTAATGATTATGTGTTCAGCGGTTGTAAAAAGTTAGAAAGTATTATATTACCCAATAGTCTCACAGGTATTGGCGCAGGAGCTTTGGGTAGTTGCGAAAGCTTAAAAGAACTTACTATTCCCGGTAATGTAAAAATTTTAGAGTGGCATGCTTTTAGTGGTTGTTCAAGCTTGACAAGTGTTACAATTCCTTCAAGTGTTGTTGAAACCGAGGCATATATATTTAAGGATTGTACTTCGCTTACAAGCGTAACAATTGAGGAAGGTTTGGGTGAGCTACATTATGCCTTTGATGGATGTATAAACTTAGATTATTTTATTGTTCCAAGATCGTTGAATTCATATTTGGGAGTTTCAGAATTATTTCCGAGATTTTTAATTGTGTATGAGGGATCGCACGGACAAGTTCGTTGCGAATATGACGGTGTTTTTCATTTTGTTACTGATGGAACAAGTTTTCCGGAAAAGTATGTGGTAAATGGTGTTACTTATTATGCTGATAGCAATATAGGCGCTGTTGCTGTAAGATTTGATGAAAGTTATGAAGAAGTAGTTTTGCCTTCATACGTCAATGGGTATCCTGTTACGGGTATTTGCGGAGCATTTAAAAATTGTACAGGCGTTACAAAGATAACTCTTCCGAATACTATTGAATTTATTGTAGAATATTCCTTTTACGGCTGTTCTGATTTGGAAAGTGTTGTTTTTCAAGAAGGAATCGAAAGCATTGGAAATTATGCATTTTACGAATGCGAAAAATTAAACGGTATTTCTTTGCCCGATAGTATTGTTGAAATTGGTACCTACGCATTTTATGGATGTAAAAGTATATCTGAAATATCTATACCGGAAGGTGTTACAAAGATAAATACTTCTGTTTTCAATGGATGTTCATCTTTAAAAAATGTAACTTTACATGATAAAATCACTTCTATTGGTAGTAATTCCTTTTTAAATTGTAGTAGTCTTGAAAAAATTGATCTTCCTCAAGGAATGACCACGCTTGAAAATGGTGCTTTTTCAGGATGTTCGAGTTTGAAAGAAGTAACAATACCTAAAGGAATAACAACGGTAAATTCAGCATTCAATAATTGTACGGGCTTGAAAAAAGTTTTCTTTTCCGAGAATGTAAAGACAATATCAAATTATGCATTCAATAGCAGCACAAATCTTGAATATGTGGTTATACCGAAAAGTGTAACAAGGTTGTTTGCAAACTCCTTTTATGCTAACACTGTTCTTCTTGTTTATGAAAATACTTATGCACATACTTTTGCAGTAGAAAATAACAAAATGTTTGCGATTTATGACGGTTCAACTATTCCTGAATTTGTAAACGTTGATGGAGTTAAGTATTATATTCAAAACAAAGAGGCTATTGCTGTATACTTTGATGGTAGCAGAACCACTATCACTGTTCCGTTTTCTGTAAATGGTTATCCTGTTACAGAATTGTCTAATACATTTAAGGATTGCACCTTATTGGAGGACATAACATTACCTGAAGGTTTGAAAAAAATTGGTAATTATGCTTTTTATAATTGCTCAAGTTTGTCGGAAATAAAAATACCAAATAGTGTTATAGAATTTGGTAACTATGCTTTTTACGGTTGTTCCGGTATTACGGACTTTGCAATACCAAAAAACGTAGAAAAGATTGGTAACTATGCATTTGCTTACATGGGAATTACCGAAATAACTATTCCTAAAAATATAACTTCTCTCAGTTCTAATATGTTTAATAGATGTGAGAATCTGACTAAAGTTGTTTTGCATGATAAAGTCACAAAGATAAATTCGGGGGCTTTCTATTGGTGTACCAAGCTTTCTGACATAAATTTCCCCGATAGTATTACATCGATTGGAAGTAATGCATTTTCCTATTGTCCTTTGAAAAAGGTAATTGTTCCGCAAGGCATAACAATTTTGGAAAGCAGAACATTTTATTGTTGTCAACAATTGGAAGAAGTTGTTATACCGGAAGGAGTTACAAAAATAAGCGATGAAACCTTTGATTATTGTATCAAATTATCTGTTGTAAAACTTCCGCAAAGCTTGAAAGAGATAGGATTTGCTGCGTTCAGATATTGTAATAAGCTAAAAAGTATAGAGTTACCTGAGAATCTTGAAAAACTGAGTAATGCATTTATTTGTTGCGATTCGTTGGAAAGTGTTGTTATTCCCGGAAGTTTAAAAACAATCCAAATGACAACATTCCATACTTGCCCGGCGTTGACAAGTGTAGTAATAGAAGAGGGTGTTGAGACTATTGAAAAAAGTGCATTTCATCTATGTACAAATCTTAAGACTGTTTATGTTCCATCAAGCGTAAAGTCTATAACAGAATCCTCGTTCCCGACAAATACTATTCTTTTGGTTCATGAAAATTCCTATGCCCACAATTTTGCTATTGAAAACGGATTATTGTATTTCGTACTTCAAAAGGCAGAGAACCCGGAAATTGCATATGGTACAGAAATCAGCGGTAATGTTGCATACACTGATGGAACAACATCTGAAGATATAACTGTTGAGCTTTGTTATGATGATGGAACATTAAAAGAGTCTGTTGTTGTCGATTCAAACGGAAGATACTCCTTTACATATGCCGAGGTTGGCAACTATATGATAAAGGCGAGTGACAGTAGCGGAAGTACGACATATGTCAAGGTCTCTGTTAAGCGAAAGAATGTTTTTGAGGTATATGTACTTGGTGACACAAATCTCGTTCTGAAAAACAAAAACAATACGGTAAGTGGCTTTGTCACTCCTAATTGTTTTGCAAAGGTTACGCTTAATACTTTAGACGGTTTATTTTTTGCAACAGTATATACTGATGAGAATGGAACCTTCATGTTCGAAAAGGTTCCTAACGGAACTTACAAAATAGTAGCTGAAGCAGATATTGGAACAGGATATGTAGAAATAACTGTTTATGATGCAAGTGTTTCTGACGTGGAAATTGTAATATCCGTTGAAAATATAACTCTTTGGGGTTATGTTGAAATTGAGGACAGAGATGGCAAGACAAGCTGCCGAAATTGGGTCGATGTTTCGCTCTATGACGAAAACGGCAATATTATTTCCTCGGTAAAGAGCGACAAGGACGGAAAATATACCTTCACAAAGATACCCGTTGGCGATTACTCCATCGTTGCAACTGTATACGAAATGCGTCCCGACAAAAAGCACGGCTACGACAGAAGCCACAAGCTTGAGGGCTACGAATATATCTCCGTAACCGAGCCGGGCACATATCAGGTTGAAACGATCGTTCTCTATGAAGAAAATGACCATCTTACTACAATTTCGGGCAATATCACGCTCAGCGGCAAGAATACCCCATGTGAGGTAATTCTTCGTAATGTTTTTGGCGTTGAAATTGCAAGAACAGTTACGGAAAAAGCTAAATATTCCTTCAAAAATGTTCCCGATGGCTTCTACTATATAACCGCCATCACAGAGGAGGACGGAATGGGCTTTACCGTTGTTATAGTTAGAGGTGGCAAGGTAAAGGGTAAGACTAATATCCATATTTTCAAGCACGATAAGATCAAGAACAGAGAGGATAAATTCAAGGACGAGATCCCCGAGTTCACAAAGGATGAGGCGGAGCTTTACAGAGATAGGATCGCAGAGGAAAAACGCTTCTATGACGGACTTTCCGAAAAGGAAAAGAAGCAGGTTTCAAAGAGCTATCTTGAAAGGCTCAACAGATATGTTGAATGGCTCGTATCTTGTGGATATATCACTCCAGAGGGCGTAACTGTTGACAGAGGCGGTCTTGTGGTTTCGGGTGACGAGCTTGAAGCAAAGGACGAGATCTCCTTCACAATTACTGTTGAAAAGCAGGAAAAATGGGAGGATAACGAAAACGGAATCGAAAGTGACCGAGACTTTATCCACCATGAAATGAAGGATAAGACAAAGGATAGAGAAATTGTTCAGTATTACGAGATCTCTATGACAAAGACCTCAAACGGTGAGGACAAGGTAATTACCAGCGTTTATAAGGACACCGACGCTATGGGTAAATTCCGCATTACAATGGATATCCCCGAGGAATACAGAGGATATAAGCACTATTCAGTAGTGCATGTTCACTGTGGAGAGGTTGTCACTCTTACAGACCTTGATGATGATCCCAACACTGTTACCTTTGAGATAGACAAATTCTCAACCTTTGCGATTGCTGCAACAGACACCGAGCTTGTGGCGGAAGAAAAACTTCCCTCAACTGACTTTATGCTCTTCGACGGTTATCAGGTGCGAGAGGATGAATACAACGGACTGCGTTCGAGGTTTGTTGTTGATCTCAACGCGATGCCGACGCTCGAGAATGGTGGATTTGAGGTGGTTGAGGTTGGTGCAATATTTGCTTCTACTGACAAATTAACTGCAAGCGGTGATGAATTTATTGTCTCAAAGGGCGAGGACGGCACATACAAGACTGTTTCTTACGGTGTGACGGTTCCCGTTATGAAAAACGGTGCTATTGTGGGCAAATACATCAGCAAGACAGAGAATGAGCTTGTTTTTGCTTGCACGATAACGAACTTCAATGCTGAAAACTACAACAAAAATGTCAGCAGCAGAGGCTATGCGGTGCTTGCCGATGCGGACGGCAACGAATATGTTGTTTACTGCGATTATGAGTTTGAGGAATACCGTAGCGTATCCCTTGAAATGATCTGCGATGCGCTCTTTGAGGCCGGCGAGATAAGTACGGACAACATAAGCTACAACCATGTTGTGGCGTTCAGAAAAGAGGATTGATTTCTAAAAGGGGCTGAGCTATCAGCCCCTTTGTTTTATAAATATGCACTAAAAGTCCATATGTCAAGAGGTTGAAAAAGGTATTGACATAAATACTGAAAGAGTGTAAAATAGCTATATATATTAAGGAGTGTTGTATATGAAGCGTTTTTTTACAATATGTTTTGTTTTGATTCTTTTTTTAGTATCGTGTTCTGAAAATCAAATTATGATTTCCGAAACAGACACGCAGGATGAAAATATCACATTTGAGAGTGAGACTGCAGGGCTGCCAATAAATGATGCGGATGTAAACTTTGACACGGAATATATGTTCATACGTAATTATGCCGATTTTACATATGATCTTTCTTATCTTCTTCAGCAAAGCGAAAATGAAAAGTTTTTTGTTACTCCCGAGGAGCTTGAGGCTTGGAAAACCGACGTTTATGATGCAAAAAGCGAATGGGAAAAGTCGCATCTCCCCGTGCTTTATCAGGCGATACAAGATCTTGGTATTACCAAGTACAGATACGAATCAGTAAATAAGGTGAGAAAGGCAAACGGAAGCCCGTTTGTGCTTTCGGAAGAAGCCATAGATCTACTGTTTACGGATATAAATGTCGATTATCAGGCAGTTTATAAAATAAACAGGTTTTTTTGCCATCCTCTGGCATTCTGCGACGGATGGGACAATTATTCCTGTGAATATGTGCTGACTCATAATGACCCATATATGGAATTTGGCTATTTCGAGATGGATCGTTATATTCGGCGTTTGCAGAGAGAATGTGAGCCGCTTGGCATTGACCCCATATCAATTTACGGAGCAAAAATTCTCACGATTGATGAAATGGTGGACATTGTTCGTGATGAGAAAGGCAATATTTGCGAAATAAATATCGAAGCTGAACACTTCATTGACAAATTGTCTCTTTTAGGTGATTACGAGGCGTTTCCCGAAAATGCTTACAGGCTTAATATAACAGGGTTTGATACCGAAGTCTATTTTGATATAGGGCAATTTTCATCCCCAACAGCTTTGACAGCCCACGGCAAGACCGTTGAACTTTTTGACAGAGCCGCTCTATACGGAAATTGCGGATATAATATTTTTGAATACAACGGAAATATAATCTTTACTTGGGAATATTATGATGTTGGATATAACTACGTTATCGGAGAGAATTTTACTGACTTTATAGGACCGAATGCAAATGATGGCTTGTGCCTGAGGATAAATGACGAGGGTAAGCTCATATACAGGAGAGTTAACATCTGCATGGCATCCATTACTCAAACGGGAGGACTCAGCTCTGCCACCGGATATGATACCTTTTATTCATCAAGCGGATATGCCGATATAACAGATGGCAAAATAGTGCTTTATGAGCCATTCGAATACTATACAATTTCTGACAAATATGACCTTGATGAAGAATTTGAGACAATATACAGTAAGTATTATTCTACCATCGAGGAGGTGTTTGAAAAAAACAAAGAGCTTTACGAGGCATGGTAATTTACTGTTTATTGGATAAGCTGATATATCACACATGAATGAAGCCGGTTTTAATTTTATAAATATGCAAAAAATCAACTGATGGTGGATATTTTGCGGAGCGGATATGTTAAAATGCTTATAAATATTCATCAAAATCCCCTGTTTTTTGATTTTTTTGAAGAAAATTTAACAAAGCCCTTGACAGATAGTTAAAAGGGGGGTAAAATAATAGCAAGTTTTCTTTTTGAAGCCTATTATTATAATGAAAAATTTTTAATTGCCGCTATGCGGCGTGGAGGTAAATATGAATCGCGTTTACAATTTCTCTGCGGGTCCCTCTATGCTCCCGCTTCCCGTTCTCGAAAAGGCTGCTGCTGAACTCGTTTGCTATGGCGAGTCCGGTATGTCCGTTATGGAAATGAGCCACCGTTCTCCCGACTATGAGGTAATTATTGCCGATGCGGAAAAGATGCTTCGTGAGCTCATGCAGATCCCCGATAACTATAAGGTGCTCTTCCTTCAGGGCGGTGCTTCAACTCAGTTTGCGGCTGTTCCCATGAATCTCATTAAGAGAACAGGCAAGGCTGACTATATCGTTTCAGGTCAGTTCTCCGGCAAGGCATTCAAGGAAGCTCAGAAGCTGGGCTACGATGTTAAGTGCGTTGCAACAACAAAGGACGATAATTTTGACCATATTCCCGCTGTAAAGAAGGAAGATTTCAGAGAAGATGCGGCTTATGTTCACATCTGCTTCAATAACACTATCTACGGAACAAAATACGGCTATATTCCGGATACAGGAGATATTCCGCTTGTTGCAGATATGTCCTCCTGCATCATCTCCGAGCCTGTTGATGTCAGCAAGTTTGGCGTAATCTACGCAGGTGCGCAGAAGAACATGGCGCCGGCCGGTCTTACTCTCGTTATCGTTCGTGAGGACCTTCTTGACTATGCCGAGGAGAATATGCCCACAATGCTCGAATGGAAGACAATGGCTGAAAATGACTCTATGTACAACACTCCTCCTTGCTATACCATCTATATGGCAAAGCTCGTTTATGAGTGGATCCTCGGTCTTGGCGGACTTGACGTTATGAAGGAAATGAATGTTAAGAAGGCTGCTTATCTCTATGACTATCTTGATAATCAGGACTACTATATCGCTCCCGTTAAGAAGGACAGCCGTTCCATGATGAATGTAACCTTTGTTACGGGCGATGCTGATCTTGATAAGAAGTTCGCTTCCGAGGCTGCAAAGGCAGGTCTTAAGAACCTCAAGGGTCACAGAAGCGTTGGAGGTATGCGTGCTTCCATCTATAACGCTATGCCTTATGAGGGCGTTGTTGCGCTTGTTGACTTTATGAAGGAATTTGCAAAGAATAATCCCAAGGGTTAATTTAAGAGGTATTTTAAAATGAAAAATATTCAGCTTCTCAATAAAATCGCAAAGGTCGGCACTGATGTGCTCGACAAAAATGAATATAATGTTGGTGCAGATGTGCAGAATCCCGATGCAATTATGGTTCGTTCTGCCGCTATGCACGATATGGAGTTCGGAAAAGAGCTTCGTGCCATCGCTCGTTGCGGTGCGGGGGTAAATAATATCCCCGTTGACCGTTGCTCCGAGGAGGGTATCGTTGTTTTCAACACTCCCGGTGCCAATGCAAACGGTGTTAAGGAGCTTGCTATTGCAGCTATCCTTCTTGCAGCTCGTGATATCACAGGCGGTATCAAGTGGGCAAACAGCCTTAAGGGTACAGAGGGCGTTGCAAAGGCTGTTGAGGCAGGTAAGAGTGCATTTGCAGGCGGTGAGATCGCAGGCAAAACTCTCGGTGTTATCGGTCTTGGCGCTATTGGCGGTAAGGTTGCAGATGCTGCGGCTGATCTCGGCATGAATGTTGTTGGCTGCGACCCCTATCTCACCATCGAGGCTGCTTGGAATATGTCAAGAAGCGTTAAGAAGGTTGCAACATTTGAGGATGTTTTCAAGGCTGCTGATTATGTAACACTTCATGTCCCCGCAACTCCCCAGACAAAGAATATGATCAATGCCGAGACACTTGCTATGATGAAGGATGGCGTTAAGATCATCAACCTTTCCCGTGCAGATCTTGTTAATGCAGACGACATGAAGGCTGCAATCGCAAGCGGCAAGGTTTCAAAGTATGTTGTTGACTTCCCCACAGAGGATACAGTTGATGTTGACGGAATCATCACAATTCCTCACCTTGGCGCATCCACTGCCGAGTCCGAGGACAACTGTGCTATCATGGCAGCTCATCAGCTTGATGATTTCCTTAAGACCGGTAACATCAAGAACAGCGTAAACTATCCGAATGTTGCGCTTGCGCACGTTCCCGGATGCACAAGAGTTGCTGTTTTCCATAAGAATGTTCCCGCAACCATCACAAAGATCTCCGGTGCATTTGCCGATCAGGGAATCAACATTGAGAACTTTGTAAACGGTTCAAAGGGCGACAATGCTTATACTCTCGTTGAGACTGCAACTCCCGTCAGCGATGAGATCGCTGCAAAGATCGCAGAGGTTGAGAGCGTTGTAAGAGTTCTTGTGATCTGATCTATATGATGAATTATGGAGCTGACTTTTGTCAGCTCCTTTTTGATTGAAAGCAGGAATTTGTCGAACAGGCGAAGGCGTGCTTTTGTAGGGGACGGCGACCTCGACGTCCCTCAAAAGACATAAAATAACCGTGGATTTTAAATAAAAAATGGGACGTCGAGGTCGCCGTCCCCTACAGGCTTGCGTTTTATCTACTCACCGACAAATTACTGTTTATCAGATACTGAAATTACGAATTATTTTCGTAACAGAACCTATTGACACGGTGGTTTTTAAATGGTATAATCTCCGCAAAGGAGGTGTTTTACATGGAAACCTTAAAATTTGATCTTACAAAAAAACTTGGAAAATTCAAGATTCTCAACGCAACTAACGGCGGTCCTTGGCACAAGAGACACGCAATCGATCAGTACAGAAGTAATTTTGCAGACTATAAGGCAGCAAGAATACCTTATTCGAGAAATCACGATTCGGGCGTAGTCGGCATATACGGCGGCCCCTTCAGTCATGATATAACCCGTATTTTCCCCAATTTTGATGCAGACGTAAACGATCCCGCATCTTATGATTTTCCCTGCACCGATGAATCTATTCTCGTAACCCTTGAAGCAGGCACGGAAACATTTTTCCGTCTCGGTCAGACTATCGAGCATCAGATAAAGAAGCACGGAACTATCCCACCGAAGGATTTTCACAAATGGGCGGAGATATGCGAGCATATAATAATGCACTATAATGAGGGCTGGGCAGACGGATTTGAGCTTGGAATCAAATATTGGGAGATCTGGGGCGAGCCTGATCTTGATCCGGATGATTCCAACAACAAACGCACCTGGGGCGGTACAAAGGCACAGTTTTTTGACTTTTATGAGATTGCTGCAAAGCATCTGAAGGCTCGTTTTCCCCATTTGAAGATCGGTGGCCCTGCGCT
>JAFXAN010000154.1 GCA_017517035.1 Clostridia bacterium | reverse complement strand
GACGCAAACCTGTAGGGGACGGCGACCTCGACGTCCCTTTTATCATTTTAAATCAACGGAATTTCCACATCTTTTAGGGACGTCGTGGTCGCCGTCCCCTACAAACAAACATCTCTGACAGTTCGATAAATTACTGTTTAATTAACGAAAAAGTGCTGAACAAAAGTTCAGCACTTTTTTATTTATTTAAAAGCTTCGGGTAAAAACTCACTTGAAACGGTGCTTTTCAATCTGTCAAGTAGCGTTTTCATCGTGAACGATCTTTTTAGCTGAGAACCGTGAGCCATCAAAAGCTCCTCGGTGTAATTTTCAAGAGTATAAAGCTTCAAGCTGTCTCTTGTCATGCTGTAATGGCACATTGTTGGGATAAGAATCGGATTTTCAATTTTAATCTCTCCAAGATCATCCATTACGATGTCAAAGGTTAAAATTCCACCCACCATATATTCGTTATAGTGCATTGTTGAGAGGAGATTTCCGAGTGAATAAGCGCAGAGAGTTCTGTGCCCACTCTCGCCCTCAATCCATTCAATAGGCTGCAGAGTGTGTGAATGAGTACCAATTATAACATCAACTCCGAGGGAAGCAAGATGCTTTGCATAATCTTTCTGCGATGCTCTTGGCGTAAGATCATTTTCGGTTCCCCAATGCATAGAAACGATGATAACATCAGCACCCATTTCCTTTGCTATACCGACCTGGCGTGTCATGGTGTTTTTATTTGCATAGGGAATTATCAGATCACTTGATGAAGAAAGAGAATTTTTGTGTGAATCGTTAACAAATGTCAGATATGATAGGAGTGCAATCTTAACTCCGTCACGCTGGATGAATCGAATTGAGTCATAATCGTTTTTTGTATATCCGCCGATCATGGTAATGCCGTGAGTTGCGGATTTTTCGTTCCAATAATCAATGGAATTACGAAGTCCCTTTTCTTTCATATCAAGCATATGGTTATTTGCGATATTGATGATGTCAAACCCAACCTCCGCAAGATCGTTTCCAATTTCGGAGGGGGCATTGAAATCGGGATAGCCGCTGATTCCGAAGCTCTCGCCTGCAACGGGAGTTTCATGGTTTACATATGAGATGTCTGCATTTTTTATTATGTCTGCTATGCCCTCATACATTTCTGTGAAACGGTATTTAACATCTTTTCCCGTGCTTGAAGCATAAACTGCCGCATTATTTTTGGCGTCGGTAAATACAGCCTCGTGAATGATGTTATCGCCAGCAGCCGCAAAACTGATGCGTGTTTCACCGAAAACATCTTTTTCACTCGGCATTTCAATATTTAATATCTGATCTTTTGTTATTGCCTCATTTGTTTGCGCTCTTTTTGAGCCGCCCATAGTGGAGCATGAGGAAAGAATCAAAATGAGAACAAGCAGAAAAGAAAAGCTTTTAATTTTTTTCATAGTGATACCTCGCTTATTACAGAGATAAGTATAGCACAAAATTCATATAAAAGCAAGTTTTTTAATAAAATTTAACATAAACGCAGGATGTGACAATTTTTTTACGGCATAGGTGATAAAATATGCACAGAAGAAAAACAAAGGAGATGTGAAATGGAAAAGGAATTATATGTTTTTCGCTATGATGAAGAAAAGAAGAGAGTAAATTTGCGTCTTGTTGGAGAGATAGACCACCACAGTGCAGCAATTCTGCGGCATGAGATAGACGAGGCGCTTATGAAAAAACGCCCCAATTTGCTCTATGTTGATCTTTCGGGAGTGGATTTTATGGATAGCTCGGGACTTGGACTTATCATGGGGCGATATTCGCTTATGAAAAAGCTTGGAGGCGAGACTGTTGTTCTGAATCCTTCACCGAGAGCAAAGAAAATACTTACTCTTGCGGGGATGGAAAAAGTTATAAGAATCGAAAAAAGAGAGGTGAAAGCAGATGAAAGCAAAAAATAAGGTGATCAACTCAATAAAAATGAATTTCCCGTCACTTTCTGTAAACGAATCTGCGGCAAGAGCGATGGTGGCTGCGTTTTCTGCACAGGCAGACCCAACAACCACCGAGCTGGCTGATATAAAATGTGCGGTTTCCGAGGCTGTGACAAATTGCATTGTTCATGCCTATCCCGATTCGATCGGTGAGATATACATATCGGTAAAAATTCTTGAGGGGCGAAAGATCCTTATAGAAATAAAGGATAAGGGCAGGGGAATTGAAGATATCGACCTTGCAAAAACCCCGCTTTATACCGGAGCACCGGGCGAAGAGCGAAGCGGAATGGGCTTCACGGTGATGGAAAGCTTCATGGATGAAATGAAGGTTCGCTCAAGGGTGGAAAAGGGAACAACAGTTCTTCTTCTCAAAAGGCTCACGCAAAGGAGATAGGAATGAATACCGATAGCCGATTTGGTGAGGTGGAAAATTTGATTGAAAAGGACTATTCAAAGAATAAAGCACTGATTTCTCTTGCGCAGAGCGGAGACGAGAAGGCGACAGAGGAGCTTATAAAGAGCAACATGGGGCTGGTTCGGAGCATAGCCGCAAAATTCCGTGAAAGAGGTCTTGAATATGAGGACCTGATTCAGATAGGAAGTATCGGAATGCTGAAGGCGATCAGGAGCTTTGATCTCTGCCGAGGGACTGTTTTTTCAACCTATGCGGTGCCGCTGATCATAGGAGAGATAAGGCGGTATCTGCGTGATGACGGGATCATCAAGGTCAGTAGGAGCTATAAAAGACTTGGAGTTCAGCTTTTGAAGGCAAAAAACGATATAATGGCGGGAGAGGGTAGAGAACCTCACATTGAGGAGCTTGCGTCTATCTGCGGTGTAAGCGTTTCGGAGGCAGCTGTAGCTCTCGATTCGATAACACCCGTCAGCTCGCTATCCGACTGCATTTATGGTGAGGACGGTATGACACTTGAGGGAACGATTGCTGATGTTGATAGCAGTACCGAAATGGAAAGACTGTGTGAAAACATTGCTCTTTCTCAGGCGATATCAAAAATGCAGCCCCTTTGGCGCAGGATCGTTCTTCTCAGATATTATCGCGACTATACCCAACAGGAAACAGCCGACGCTCTCGGACTTTCACAGGTCAAGGTTTCAAGAGAGGAGAAGAAAATTTTTGCTTTTCTCCGAGAAGAGCTTGCATAGTGTATATGAAGTGTAGAATGATAAAACTACCTGTTGATAAACAATAATTTATCGGTGAGTGAAAACAAAATTTGTAGGGGCGATCATTGATCGCCCGAAAAAACAAACGGCGTAAAATAACGATATTTTGAGCTGTTTATGAGACGGGCGATCAATGATCGCCCCTACGGATTACGGCTTCGACTGTTCGATAAATTCCTGTTTGAAACACAACAACTGCGCAAATCATTTTTTGTGATATTTGGCAAACCGAAACGAGCTGTTCCCATTATCGGGAACAGCTCGTTTTTTCCATTCTTTTCAGTATCATTTTCAATTTAGGGGTATTATATCTCAAAGCAAGCGTTGGCAAAATGTTTAAAAACAGATTAACAATTGCCACGGGAAGTGCGATTGAAAAAGCAAAAATATTCGGAATAAACAGCATTGGCAGAAATCCGACGGGATAGGAAAGCCGATGAGTGAGCACTCCTTTGTTGCATTCGATGATAAATTTTTCTATATATTTGGGATTGCCGGGATCTGTGAGCTTTTTTTTGCTGAAGCCACCGAGCCCGCCAAGCTCCCAAACCTTATCCTTCCATTTTCTGACCTTCAGCTTTTTGTAAAACTTTATTTCCGTATCGGATACACTGTAGAGCGCATTGTCAACGCCGAAAAGTCTGTCGGGCATTTTGTTGATTATTATCGCAATAAGCCCGTCAAGGGCAAATTGAAGAGCCGTGCAAACGATAACTGTAATAACTATGAGATGCCAGATGCCTGTGCCGAGTATGATATTGATAGCGGAGATCAAAAGCATTGCCGTTAAAATTATCGAAAGATATAACTTCATTTTTCACTGTAAACAAGAGGCTTTTTATAAAAATCTTCATAAACCTTGACCCAAGCCTCGTAATTCTCCTCTTTCATTTTGTTTCTTGCTGCGATAGATGAAAGATTTTCATCGGGATAAATTGCGGGAAGAATGTTGATTGTATATTCTTGAACAAAAAATCCGTCGCTGTCGAGAATATTGCTGTCCTCCATTGTGATAAATATTGGCACAATGGGTGTTTTATTCTTTACGGCAAGAGAAAAAGCTCCGTCCTGCATCGGTCGAGGCTTACGGTAGTTCCACCACATTCCCTGCTCGGGATAGATTAGAATCGTTTCACCACGCTTCAGCAAAGTAGAAAAGGCTTTCATGAATTCTTTCATGGTTGAAGCCTGGCTTGAGAGCGGAAGAGTGTTGCAATGTCTCATAAAAAGACCAAAGTGAGGAGGTGGATTTGTGTAATTCCCCTCGCGTATCACTTTGTAAAGCATTTTACCTCCCATATGCTTGCAAAGAGCTTTCCAGACCGCATAATTATCACATATGCTGAAGTGGTTGCAAGTGACGATTTTACCTCCATTTACAGCTTTGAAATTTTCGATGCCTTTGACCTCTTTTATGATCATCTGTTTATCTGCAAGCATTTTCTCGAAAAAGCAAGTACCCATAATATTGGCAAGTATGTTTTTTATCTTGTTTGAAAGTTTTTTATTCAGATAATCAACATCTTCGGGCATAAGCGGATATGTTTCGGGATCGTCTTCCACATCAAGATGCCATAGCTCATTTTTTTCAAGCTCTTCGATTCGTCTGAGAAGCTCTAATTTGTGCGCTGATTTTTCCATGCAATCACCTTAATTATTTAGCCTTTTCAAAAATGTATTGTCGGAAGCAACGATCCTTTCAGCGTGAGCAAGAATTTCGGTTGCTGCCGCTTCCTTTTCTGCTTTTTCTTTTTCACCGAACATTTTTTTATTGTTCAGTATTGTTTCATAAAAGGGAGAACTTTTAGCGTATTTCCAGAAATAATCTCCGTCGATAACATCATCATATTGCCAAGGCTTTTTGTAGAGCGCATAATGCACGATTTTTTTTTCGCCTTCTGACGGAAGATTGCCGGGCATCTTGTTCCAACTGTTTTCAAGATGAAGAATTTTATCACGGCATAGATAGTTTAGATATGCCTGATCGGGATCGAGCAGGTCAAAATCATATTCAGTGATCAGTTTAATAAATTTTTCCTCAATTTGATTTTCTCTGAAATTTTTTAAATTGAGCAGCAAAACACCTGCGTTGATATATTTTTCCGGATCAATACCGATAGCCATGGATGTATATCGACGAAATTCGCTTGTATTTCTGACAAATATATCGGGTACAGCGCAAAAAATGTTATCACCGGGATCAATGCTATAAAGCCTTGATATGTCACCGAGAACAACAAGATCGCAATCCAGATATATTATTTTTTCATATTCGGTGAAGATCGAGGCGATAAATAATCTATAATATGTAACTATCGAGAAATGATAAACGCTTTTAAAACGAGATTTTATATCTTCAACAAATTTTGAAATATCGAAAAAGTCTATCTTAAAACCTTTGCATTCGTTTTGTTTGACTTTGGCTATGTTTTCTTCACACAGACCGGTGTTCAAAATAATAATTCTGTATTCATAATCCTTTGACGCATTTGCGATAAGTGATGAAATAGCAATATCAAGATAAGGCATATAGTTGTCATCGCTTGAAAAGAAAATCGGGATATGCTTTTTTGCGGAATCTTTTATCATTAGATATACCTTTCTGTTGGTTCTTTAAAATGAAACTGCAAGCAATCGAAGGAGCCGGGCTTGCATGACAACGATGATAATTATATCACGATCTTGTTGATTTGTCAACAAAAAAGCAAAAAAGAGCTGTAAATATCAGCTCTTAATTATTGATTTCAACTCTGTTTCTAGTGTGTCCGGAGATAAATGCGGAAATATTTTCCGCCATTTCACCGAGAAGTCTCATTCTTGTTTCATATCCGCCCCAAGCAATATGGGGTGTCATGCAAACATTCGGAAGTGACAGAATTTCGTTATATGGATGGGAAACGGGGAAAGGCTCAACAGAATAAACATCGCATCCGAAGCCGCCAATGTTTCCACTTAGAACAGCCTTCGCAACTGCCGCCTCATCAAGGACTGCGCCTCTTGCAACATTGATGAGAATCGCATCCTTTTTCATAAGTGAAAGTTGTTTTTCGCCGATAAGACACCGTGTTTCATCATTCAGCGGAGTATGTACGGAAATAATATCGGCTCTCTCGCAAAGCGAATCTATATCCAAGCATTCGATGTCCTCTGCCGGTGTTCTCTTGCAGGCAATTACATGACATCCGAATGCGTCGGCAATTTTTGCAACCTTTCTGCCTATGTTTCCGAGTCCCACAATGCCCCATGTCTTTCCGTAAAGCTCATGGAACTGCGGAGTGAGACGGTTTGCAATACCGGACTTGGTATATGCGCCGCTCTTAACATATGAGGTATATTCGGGCAGATGCATTATTAGCTGAAGCACCATGGCAACAGTAAGCTGAGCGACGCATTCTGTTGAATATCCCGGCACGTTTGCAACAGCGATTCCATGCTCACGGCAATATTTTGTGTCAATATTGTCAAATCCCGTTGCCGCCTCGCAAACAAGTCTTAAATTTTTTGCTTTAACGAGGCTCTTTTCCATGAGCTTATATTTGTTCTGCAAAATTATATGGGCATCAGCCGCTCTTCCCTCAAATTGCTCCTCTGTGGTGTTATCATAGATAGTAACATTTCCGAATTTATCGAAGATCGAGTAGTCCAGATCATCACCGATCGAAGCGGCATCGAGTATAACTATATTAAGCTTCTTCATATAAATTCTCCGTTAAAAATTAAAGGTAGTCTGGTCTGAAGGGGCGTTGGGCTGTTTTGAGATGGGAAAGGGAATCCCAAGATGCTCATAAGCCATTCTGGTCACAACTCTGCCTCGTGGGGTTCGGCTCAAATATCCGATCTGCATAAGATAAGGCTCATAAACATCCTCAAGAGTTATTGCTTCCTCTCCGACGGTTGCCGCAAGAGTTTCAAGTCCAACAGGGCCGCCATCGTAGAATTTTATTATAGTCTCAAGCATCTTCCTGTCGGTGTTGTCAAGTCCAAGCTCATCTATCTCAAGCTTGCCGAGGGCATAATTTGCTATTTTTGAATCTATCTTTCCGCTGCCCTTGACCTGGGCAAAATCTCTCACACGCTTCAGAAGTCTATTTGCAATACGAGGCGTTCCTCTTGATCTTGAAGCAATCTCATATGCGCCGTCATCTGTGATCTCCATCTCGAGGATAGATGCGCTTCTCTTGACGATGAGAGCAAGCTCATCGGGGGTATAAAGCTCAAGCTTGAGCACAACTCCGAATCTGTCACGGAGCGGGGTTGAAAGTTGACCTGCTCTTGTTGTGGCACCGATAAGGGTAAATTTTGGCAGATCAATACGAATGCTTCTTGCGGCAGGCCCTTTACCGATTATAATATCAAGAGCAAAGTCCTCCATTGCGGGATAAAGTATTTCCTCGACATTTCTTGAAAGACGGTGTATTTCGTCTATGAAAAGAACATCACCCTCATTGAGGTTTGTGAGAAGTGCGGCAAGATCGCCCTGCTTTTCGATGGCAGGACCGCTTGTAACACGCATACTTACGCCCATTTCGTTGGCAATTATTCCCGAAAGAGTTGTTTTACCAAGACCGGGAGGACCGTAGAGAAGCACATGGTCAAGGGAATCTCCCCTCACCTTTGCAGCTTCGATATATATTTTCAGATTTTCCTTTGCCTTTTCCTGACCGATATAGTCACAGAGTTCCTTTGGACGCAGAGAGTTTTCGCTATCGGGTGAATTTTCGCCGTCCTCGGGAGAGGCAGAGGTCGCCATAAGTCGGTTTTCAAAATCAAACTCGTTATCCGAATCGAACATAAGAAGCTCCTTTTATTTCATAAGTTTTTTCAGCGCAAGTCTGATTATATCCTCAAGCTCAAGACCGCTCGTGTCGATGGTCTTGAGGACCGAAACAGCTTCGCTTCTGGAATATCCGAGAACAACGAGAGCATCCTGTGCCTCGGAAAGACGGTTTTTCGGTGCTTCTGCAAAGGATGTCATCTGACTTGAGCTGCTGCCGGAGACTGCACTTGCATTTTCCTTTGAGAGCTTGTCCTTAAGCTCAAGAACGATCCTTGCTGCTGTCTTTGCTCCGACACCGCTTGCCTTTGAGAGCGTTTTTGTGTCCTCGGAGCAGACTGCAAGAGCAAATTTTTCGGGTGTGAGCAATGTGAGAATTGCCATTGCAGCCTTTGGACCAACGCCCGAAACCGAGATCAGCAGCTTAAATGCCGCAAGCTCCTCTGAGGAATAGAAGCCGAAAAGCTCCATTCCGTCCTCGCGCACCGCAAGATAGGTATAGAGCCTGACGGTTGGGGCATCCGACGCATTGAATTTTGGCGCAGGAAGCGAATCATGCGTCGTTCCGCTGACGGTCAGCTTGTAGCCCACACCGCCTGCGTCAACAACCGCAATACTGCTTTCGAGAATTGTCAGTTTTCCGTTTATATAGTAGTACATTTATTCTTCCTCTATTTCTTTTTCTTCTTATTTTTCTTCTTTTTTGGTTGTGCTTTCGGTGTTTCTTTAGGTTTTTCGTTTTTTTCTTCTTTTATTTCTTCCGAAGGCTCTTCCTTTTCTTCCTTTTCTGATTTTTCTTCGGGGACATCAGATATTTCCGTGATCTCAAAATCCGGAATCACCTCTGCCGCATCTTCCGAAAGAGTTACATTTTCTGTGTTTTCTTCGGACTTTAGGCTTTTCTTTTTTACAAGGTCAATAAGGCAGAGCATGAGGAATATGAGCGTGCATACTATACTGCAAGCCGCACCGAGAACAAACGCCTTTGGCATATAGCGCATTTCGAGAGTGTGTTCACCCTCACCTTCAATATTGAATGCGATAAGAGCATTGAGTGTCTTTGTATATTCGATCTTTTCACCATCAAGGTATATATTCCAGCCCTCGTCATAAGGAATGGTGGTAAGGATCGTCTGATCAGCCTTTATGGTCTTGATACTGCCGATAAAATGACTTTCGGTGAATTTCTCGATATTGTACTGTGTTTCGGCAAGCTTCCCGATGGCATATCTGAAAGCATCCATATCGAGATAGTAAAGCATCGGAACATCGGTTTTTACATAGATTTCGTTCTGCGCAACTGTAAGACCGATCCTCATGGAATCGCCCTCTGTGAAGCTTGTGCCCACAGTTACTATTCTTGAAGTCTCGTTTCCGTAGAAGGTATCCATGGGGATTCCGTCAACCTTCAGCTTGACCTCGCGCGGATAGTCGCTGGGGAGATAGAAATAGTATTCAACATCGGATCTCGGAACATCAAAATAATAGTTGAGGATTGCATCTGTAGCAGTGTTTTGAGGTGAATATTTGTAATGTCCCGAAATATATGTCTCTTCCAGATTGTAGAGATTATAATCGCTGTATTCAACGGGAACGAAAAGCGTAACCTCCTCGCCTATCATTGCGCTGACAAGGGAATTGAGCTGAAGAGGCGGGGTTTTAGCCTTTTCCATATCATAGGAAAGGGTTCCCGAATCAACTCCGTAAGCCAGAGAGAGGGCATAGGGATTGAGATAAGCCGTATAGCTGTCATCCTCGAGCTTATAAGCCTCTTCATAATATCTGTCCCAGCCATCCTGGGAGATGATATATTTTATGCCGAGAAGCGAGTCGTTTACGGGATTTCCACCGAGATATTTCGACCAATGGGATTTTGAAGCATATCCCATTTTGTTGAGGAATCTGATAGTCTCTTTGTTGAGAGTTGAGGTTGAATTTGAAAGACCTCTTATACCAAGAGCCATATTGTCATTGGTTTTTCTGTGCTTTGTCTTTTCAAAGCGGTAAAATGAGGTGTCATTTTCTTTGATCTCCTCAACTATCGGACGAAGTCCGGAGACAAAATTGTTATACGAGCTGTATTTTGAATAGTAAACATCATCGTGAAGATCGAGGCAGTTTGAAAGACCGTTGCAGAAGGTCTCAAGGCAGATGAAGATCACGAGAATGAGCGTAACATTTTCTTTCAGAGATTCTTTTTTCAGCAGGCAAAGAAGCACAAGCGTGAGCCCAACAAAGAAGAGAGAAAGCCAGATACCTTCAAAATCACTCATGTTCTCATATTCCATTTTCTGAACAAGTATGAGGAAGAACGAAAGGGCTGCTGCAATGCCAACAAAGAATTTTGATGTGACGCTCTCAATTGCGGAAAAGCCTTTGTGAGCAAGCACCAAAAGGAAGAAGCAAAGCATGAAACTGTATCTGTAGTTTAGCCAGTTGGGACGCTGGAAGCCGTGCCAGACAAGATCGGTTGTGCTCATGCAGAAGCTGAGGACAAAGAAGAGAATGAGGCATCCGGCAAGAATCTTTTCCTTTGCTGAAAATTTCTTTGAAACAAAGAAAACGGGAACGAGGAAAAGTGTGATAACGCCGCAATAAAGGAAAGGCCAGCCCTCGGGACGAACGGTATCGTATGAGCCTGGGAAAAATTTGGTAAGAAGGTCGAGAAAATCAAGCTTGACAGAAGGAACAAAGCTTGGATTTGAGAAATCACTCTTGCCGAACTGCAGTGAATAATAAGCGGTGAGAATGATGATCATCGCCATTCCGCACGCTAAAGCAGAATAGAGGACAGTTCTTGAAAGCGAAGCGATAAAATGACATTTTTCCTTTATGGGATTGTTGTCCTTTGCGGCAAAATAGTAGTAGAAGAAGTATACGGCAACAAAGATGCAGACCATATATCCGATATAGAAATTACTGAAAACGGAAAGAGCAAGAAAGATGGTAAACATCTTATATTTCTTGTTCTTTATCAGCTCTTCAATGCCGAGTGCAACGAGAGGAAGCCACATAACGCAGTCGATCCACATGGTATTATGCTGCTGAACGACGCAGTAAGCGGAAAGAGCATAAAGCATTGAGAAGCATATCACCGAAACTCTGTTCATCTTTTCACTGGTTTTGTGCAGATAATAACCGAATGTCAGACCGCATCCGCCTGTTTTAAGAAGGAAAAGAACAAGAAGTGCTTCAAGCATTCTTTCCTTTGGAAAAAGACAAACAAGATATGAAAGAGGGCTTGCGATATAATATGCGTAAATGCCCATAAATTCTCCGCCAAGCGCACGGGAAAAGGAATAGAGCAGGCTGGCATCACCATGTACAAAATTGCGAAGTGCCTCAAAAAAATAAACATACTGACCGTTAAGGTCAAGAACAAGCACCGAGCCGTCACCGAAAGGATGTATCTCTCTTGAAAGATAGATGAGATACATAATGACGGCAGGCAAAATAAAGCAAAGCGAAAGATAAAGATTCGGGCTTCTGAATATCTTAGAAAAAACGGATACTTTTTTCTTTTCTTCAGCCTCATTTTCGGAAGGGGCAGCTTCGGGAACCGCCTCGCAGGAAATCTCTATTTCCTCGCTTACCTCTTCGAGCTTTTTGATTTCGTTATCCATTGTTATCATCTTCTCCTTTAATGAGCTTCTTTACAGATTTTTCGAGCTTCAAGCGGTCGATGACCATGTCTCTTCCGCAGCCCTCGCAAACGATACGAATGTCGCTTCCCACACGCAGAATCTTAAAAAGCTTACCTCCGCATGGGTGATTTTTCTTCATCTCAACCGTATCGCCAACAGCAAATTTCATTATATTCGGCTTCATTTCATCCTCCGAAATTGGCAATATATTATTATTATACCATATATTTTTAATTTTGTAAATACAAATCGGCAATTAAAGAAAAAATGTGGTGCCGTAACTGTTTTCAAACTGAAAATCATTGACATTAAATGGAAAATGTGATATAATATCGCTCGTGTGTGATCTGCGCATAAATTAAACATCAGGGTGGATAGAGATGAAAAAACAACAAATTTACCGTAAAATTCTTCTGCTTATATTGCTTTTGACGGCTCTGGCATTTACACTTGCTTTGACGGTAGGTGCAGAGACGCTTTTGCCCTTTGCACGCTCAAATGCTTCCTTATGCTCGGATGATATTTCAATGGGCGGCACAAGCTATTCAGATGCTATAGATTTTATGATGGGGTATAATGGACTAGATAACGGTAGATACGGTCAGGTAACATACAATCTCAAAGGGGAATATAGCTCCGTTTCCTTTTCTGCCGGCTTTTATAAGGGTGATCAGCGAAATGCAAAGATGACGGTTACGGCAGACGGTGCAGTTCTTGCGGATGCTGTTGAGCTTAAATATGAAAATATTGCAAGAAAATTCACTTTCTCTGTTTCGGGCGTACATCAGCTTTGTATCGTTTTTGACAGCTCTGCATATGACAAAACTCATTATGCTATCGGAAATGTGAATTTCACACGCAGTGCTGAAAAGGACGATGAGGTGCGCATTTCTCAAAAAGGCTTTGACTCAAAGAGATATCTTTTGCAGAATGCAAAGCTCCTTGAAGAGCCTTTCTCAATGGGCGGATATGACTATGAAAACGGTTATAAGCTTACAATGGGATATAACGGCTATTCTGACGGACCTTATGCAAAGGTAGCTTTTAATTTTGCGGGTGAGTGCCGTTCTTTTTCCTTTGACATAGCGAAATTCTTCAACGGAAAAGGTGAGTCATATCTTCGTTCTGCTTATCTTACAATTGAAGCCGATGGTGCTACCGTTGCAGGATATTCGGAAAAAGAGCTGAAATGGAATGATATAATCCTTCCCGTAAAGCTCAATCTTATCGGGGTTGAACAGCTTGTTATAACGCTGAAATCCGATGGATATGATAAGCTTCATTGGACGATCGGTAATATCAAGGCTGATGGTATCATATTTGCCGATGATTCAGCCGAAAAAGAAGATGATGACAATGGAGGACTTACAGTTAAGGCTGTAGATTTCGAAACAAAAGAACCGATCTCCGGCGTGAGTGTCAGCCTTGGCGGAGATAGTGAAATCACCGACTTCAGCGGTTGTGCCGGCTTTGGAGTTGATGAAGAAAAAACTGTTACGCTTTCCCTTAAACATTCGGATTATATTGAGGTTGTGATAGATAACTATAAGGTGGGGAAGGGCGCATCCTTTGATGTTGTTGCCATGACAAAAATTGAGGAAACGAAGATCGTTCCCGTTTCCTGCAATGGAAAGAACATCTCTTCGGGATCTGCACAAATCAATACTAAAGCAAATCTTGTGGCTTCTATAAAGGTCGCAGGATCATCACAGAATAAGATAGTAAAATATCAGCTTCTTCAGGATGGTTCCGTGCTCTCGGAAAGCTCAAGCGGAAGCTTCAGCGTTAAAAATGACAGATTCAAAAAGGGTGCTTCACTTGAAGCAGCTCTTATCACCGATGAGGGAGAGGTCGTCACTTGCCGTCTCAACATAGATGTCGTTTCCTTTGGACTTACATCTCCCTCGTTCCCTGCAATTTCCGAAAAGATCAAGGTGCCGGAAATCGTCAACATTTTTGGCGGAATGGAGCTTGATTTTGAGCTTACAGATAAGGTCAAAATGAATTTTGAGATCAATAATGAGGAGCTTAAGATCGGATTCAATCAGGAGATCGGAGACGGTGTAGATCTTTCAAAGCTCAATAAGGGGCTCAGAAAATGGATGGATGAGCATAACAAAACTGTCCATTCCTCAACCGTTTCATTTGAGGTTGGAGGTTATGCGATCTTTGAGGTCGGAAACAACGGAATCAAGGATTCAAAGGTACAAGTTGAGCTTTGTGTTAAATATAAGAACGATGTGGGAAAGACGATTGTTGGCTGGGTGGTGCCTATCAGAATCGAGATAGAATTTAACGCATCGGGTGAGCTTGAAATAACAGCTATCGGATATGATATCGAGAACAGCAAGCTGATCTATCCCGCACTTGATCTGAGCGTTCCCGTTGATATCACCGCAAAGGGCGGTGTCGGAATGGCGATAGCCTCGGTGGGTATTTACGGAAAGGTCGGTGCAACCTTCAAGATGAACATTCTGCCGAAATTCCTTGTTGATTCTATTGTTGGCAGAGGTGAGCTTGGAGTTTACTGTAAGGCTGTTGGCTTCGGAGAAACGAAATTCAAGATCGCAGACGGTGAATTTGTGATCTATGAAAAGGGCGAAGCTCAAAATTTGATGATGGATGATTACAGCATGATCTACAGCGCAGAGAATTATTCTGCAGCCGAGGCAAAGAAAGCTTCTCTCTGGACACAGACCTATGACGGTGTACTCCAAACCGGACTTCACCAGGGAATTAAGCCAAAAAGCGTGAATTCGTCCGGTGCTAAGCTGCTTGGATATATCACGGAAAATTCTTCGGGTATCTCAAAACTCAATTTCTCACTTCTTCAGTCTGCGGGCTGGAAGCAGTCAGTAAATGTGAATATCAACAGCAACTCTGATTTTGAGTTCGATTTTTATACCGACGGAAAGGATATATGGGTGATTTTCACCGAAGCAAAATCTTATGTTGCGGATATTGAAGATTTTGCGGAAATTGCATCAAAAGCAGAGGTATATGTTGCAAAATATAACTCAAGCACCTCAAAATTCGGCACTCCTGTCCGTCTCACAAGCAACAATTATTTCGAGAAAAACATTTCGCTTACCACAGCCGACGGATATCTTACTGCCGCTTATGTTGAAAACTCGGATAATCATTTCCTCGGAATGACAGAGAATAATACCATTTACCTTAACAGATATATCAGCGGAGAGTGGAGTAAATCTGCCAAAGTTGCTGAAAATTGCGCTGCGGTAAGCGATCTCAAGGCGTTTGCTCTCGGTGATGCGCTCTGCATTGCGGCAATTCATGATTTGGACAGCGATTTCACAACCGAAAATGATAAAAAGGTCGTTTTGTACGATAAAAAAGGAAATGCAACAGAGCTTGACAGCGGACTTTGCGCAAACCTTGAGATATATAATGACTCGCTTTATTGGTATAGCGACGGAAAGATATATACTCTCGATGAGAGCAATTCCACGGCGGTACTTGTAACGGACAAAATCAGCAACGGCGGTGCTTCCGACTTTATTGTGATGGACATCGACGGAGAGCTTATGATCGTTTATCGTAGCTATAGCTCTGATGGCGAGGAAGGCTGCTGTGATCTTTACGGCATCATAAATAAGGACGGTGCATGGACCGATCCCGTACCTCTTATGCATGAGGACGGAAAATATGTTGATGGCTTCACTGCGTTCTCTTTCCCCGGCTATTTTTATACCATCGCTTCGTTTGCCGATGTCAGCTTCACAGCAAGCGGACTTGAGGTTGAATCAAGCCTTGTTTCTGATCATCATGAAGTCGGTGCACATCTTGTTTTGAGGGATGTTGATTATGATATCGAGCAGGTTTATGGCGAAGGTGATATAACACTTGAAATTCAAGTTGAAAACATCGGAACTGCAAGCTCGGGCGAATTTGAACTTAAAGTCAACGATGATGGGGTAGATTATGATGTTCAGATTTTGCCGGGTGAGATCAGAACATTTAAATATAATTTCTCACTTGCGGACAAAAAAGATCCGGTCGTTATGGTCATCGACGAAAATGCCAATATATCATATAACCATGTGATTTTGTTCTGCCCCGAATTTTCCGTAAATACCGATAGCATGGCTGTCTCTGATGATGTTTATCTCAGCGCAACCGTGAAAAATATCGGTAATCTTGTTGGAAGCGGTATAATGAATGTGCGCTCGGGTGACAAGAACGGCGAGATACTTTACAGCGAAGGAATGAAGCTGGAAGCGGAGGGCGAAAAGGCAGTCCTCATCAAGCTTTCGGATAAGTCGGTAAAGAGTGTCTATGTTGAGTTTATCCCAAGCGAAGAAGAACTGTTTATGCTGGATAATTATGCCTTTGTTGAGCTTGCCAAAGGTCAAAGCGTTGTTTATGGCGATACAAACTTTGACGGTGCTGTTGATACGAAGGATGCAGTGCTTCTTGCGCAGTATCTTGCTAAATGGGAGGTTGAAGTTGATTCTTCCGCTGCAGATTGCAACGCCGACGGCGTAGTTGACACAAAGGATGCGGTGCTTCTTGCACAGTTCCTTGCAAAATGGGATGTAACTCTCGGCAAATGATCAATTTAACAAATATAAAAACGAAATCCGTCATCAATTTTGGCGGATTTCTTTTATTATATTATATATAAATTATTGACTTTATCGGTAAATTGTGTTATAATGTAAGTTGGCAAATTGTTTTGGAGGTGTGAAATGGTAATTCTTGGGATCGACCCGGGTCTTGCGATCGTGGGTTGGGGAGTGGTTGAATATAAAAACGCAAGATTCAAAACACTCGGCTATGGATCAATTACAACTCCAAAGGAAATGAATACTCAGCAACGCCTAAAAAAGATATATGACGATCTTGCGGAGATAATCAAAAAATACCGTCCCGAGCATGTGGCGATCGAGGAGCTGTTTTTCAACACCAACACCACAACGGGCATAAGAGTGAGCGAGGCAAGAGGGGTCATACTTCTCATATGCGAGCAGGCTCATATGGGAATATTTGAATATACACCTTTGCAGGTAAAGCAAGCGGTGGTGGGATACGGAAGAGCCGAGAAAAAGCAGGTAATAACGATGGTGACAATGCTTTTGGGACTTCCCGAGCCACCAAAGCCGGATGACACGGCAGATGCACTTGCGATTGCTATCTGTCACGGTCACAGCGGTTCTTCAAGGCTTGCTGAATACTATAACAAATAAGGAGTTTTAGCATATATGTGGTGTTCCGAAAATTGGAAGGATTATGAGCTTCTCGATACATCTGACGGTGAGAGGCTTGAAAGATGGGGGAAATACATACTGATAAGACCCGATCCTCAGATAATCTGGAAGGGCGCAAAAAATCACCCCGCATGGAAAAATGCTGACGGGATCTATCGCAGATCGAGCAGCGGAGGCGGCGGATGGATAAAGAATAAGATGAGTGAGCAGTGGAATATTAAATACGGTGATCTTGGCTTTGTTCTTCGCCCCATGGGATTCAAGCATACCGGACTTTTTCCGGAGCAAGCGGCAAACTGGGATTGGTTTTCATCGCTTATCAAAAATGCGGGAAGACCGATAAAGGTCCTCAATCTTTTCGCATATACGGGCGGTGCAACCGTTGCGGCGGCAAAAGCAGGAGCTTCGGTTTGCCATGTTGATGCGGCAAAGGGAATGGTGGCGCAAGCGAAGGAGAATGCAAAGCTTTCGGGACTTGAGGATTCGCCTATCAGATATATCGTTGACGATTGCAAGAAGTTCGTTGAGCGTGAGATAAGGCGCGGAAATAAATATGACGGTATCATAATGGACCCTCCTTCATACGGAAGAGGTCCGGGAGGAGAGGTCTGGAAGATCGAGGACAGCGTTGATGAATTTGTGACACTTGTATCGCAGGTCATGTCGGACAAGCCTTTGTTTTTCCTAATAAACTCTTATACAACGGGGCTTTCTCCTTTGACCATGAAATATATAATTGATATGCGTGTTGCAAACAGATTCGGAGGTAAAACCGAGGTCGGTGAGCTTGGGCTTAAGGTCACTCAAACGGGCGGATATCTGCCTTGCGGAGCAAGCGCACGCTGGCAGTCTGACGGAGCAGACGAGAAATAATGAACGAAATGAATGAATTTTTTATAAAAACAGAAGATCTATATGCCTCTTATGAAGAGGACGACGGAAAAAGGGTGCAGGTTCTCTGCGGCATTTCCCTTGGGATCAAAAAAGGCGAATATGTTGCGGTGCTTGGGCATAACGGCTCGGGCAAATCCACATTTGCAAAGCTTCTCAATATGATCCATATGCCCGATTCGGGGAAAATCTATATTGACGGTGTTGATATCACGAGCGATGAGATGACAGAAAGAGATATCTATGATATCAGAAGAAAGGTCGGAATGGTCTTTCAGAATCCTGATAATCAGCTTGTTGCCACCATCGTTGAGGAGGATGTTGCCTTTGGCCCCGAAAACCTCGGCATACCCTCGGACGAGATAAGAAAGAGAGTGGACGAGGCGCTCCAAATCGTTGGAATGACCGAATATGCTCGCCATGAGCCTCATAGACTTTCAGGCGGTCAGAAGCAGAGAGTTGCCATTGCGGGAATTATCGCAATGATGCCTGACTGTATGATCTTTGATGAATCCACCGCCATGCTCGACCCAATAGGAAGGCGTGAGGTCATGGAAACCATTGATATGCTTCGCCGTGAAAAGGGAATAACGGTGATCAATATTACCCACCATATGAACGAGGCGGTGAGAGCCGACAGAGTTATCGTTCTGAATGACGGAAAGGTATATATGGACGGCACACCCGAAGAGATCTTCGGTGAGCCTTATAAGCTGGAGCTTGCGGGACTTGAGGTTCCTCAATGTACCGCACTTATACAGGAGCTTCGCCGTAAGGGATATAAGATTACAGGTGAATGTACAACACCCGAAAAATGTGCGGCTCTTCTGGCAAATTTTATTGGAGGCGGTGCTAATGGCTGAGATCAGACTCGAAAATGTTTCATATGTCTATAGTGAAGGAACACCATATGAGATAAGCGCACTTGATGATATAAATGTTTGCATAAAAAGCGGTTCTGTGACGGGAATAATAGGGCATACAGGCTCGGGAAAGTCCACTCTTGTTCAGATGCTGAACGGACTTGTAAAGCCTTCTGCCGGAAAGGTTCTTCTCGATGGCGAGGATATATGGGAAAAGCCAAAGGAAATCGGCAAGATAAGAGCAAAAGTCGGACTTGTTATGCAGTACCCCGAATATCAGCTCTTTGAGGAGACTATAAGAGCAGATATTGCCTTTGGTCCAAAGAATATGGGGATAGACGAAAAAGAGATCGGCGAAAGAGTTCTTGAGGCTGCGGATTTCGTCGGACTTGCGCATGATCTTCTCGATAAATCCCCATTTGATCTTTCAGGCGGTCAAAAGAGAAGAGCCGCCATTGCGGGAATCATCGCAATGCGCCCCGAGGTGCTTGTTCTCGATGAGCCAGCTGCGGGTCTTGATCCTTCGGGCAGAGAGATGATAATGAAAAGCATCATGGGCTATAAAGCAAGAACAGGTGCAACCATCGTTATCGTCAGCCACAGCATGGAGGACATGGCGAAATATTGTGATGAGCTTATTGTTTTGTCTTCGGGAAAGCTTCTTATGTCCGGAAAAAAGGAAGAGGTCTTTGGCAGAAGCGAAGAACTGACAAGCGTTGGACTTGATGTTCCGCAGATAACGAAAATGATGAATCTTCTCACAAAAATGGGAATCCCCGTGTCGGATTCGGTCTATACCGTTGATGATGCGCTGAACGAAATATATAAACTTCTTTAAGATTGGAAAAAAATGAAAAACATTTCTCTTGGACAGTATTACCCGGGAAATTCGGCAGTTCACAGAGCAGACCCGAGAATGAAGCTCATTTTCTCGTTTCTCTATATAATCTGCTCGTTTCTTTGCAGTAATATCTTAAGCTTTGTATTGCTTTTATTTTCGGCTGTTTTGCTGATATTTGTCAGCAGAATACCCATGGGACTTATAATGAGGTCAATAAAGCCAATACTTTTTATACTTGCATTTACCGTTGTTATCAATATTTTCTGGACAAGCGGTGAGACAGTGCTCTTTGAATGGCGCTTTATCCATATTTATCTTGAGGGCGTGATGAATGCGATATTTATTGTGCTTCGTATATTTGTGCTTATCGTGGGTGCGAGCCTGTTTTTGACTTATACCACAACACCCATTGCACTGACGGATGCCATCGAACAGCTTTTTGCACCGCTAAAAAAGATAAAGATTCCGGTTCATGAATTTGCTATGATGATGACCATCGCTCTGCGATTTATACCAACTCTCATTGATGAAACCGACAAAATTATGTCGGCGCAAAAGGCAAGAGGAGCGGATTTCACAAGCGGAAGTCTCATAAAGCGTGCAAAAGCACTGATACCGATTTTGATACCGCTTTTCGTTTCCTCGTTCAGACGGGCAGACGAGCTTGCAACGGCAATGGAATGCCGCTGTTATCACGGCGGAGAGGGAAGGACCAGAATGAGCATTCTGCATTATCGGGCGTCTGACTTTGTTTGGCTCTTTATCATGATCGCATTTGGCGCTTCCATTATAGCACTCAATATTTTAAGCATAGGATATTCGATGTAAAATGAAGATATTTATAAAGCTAAAATATCTCGGCAGCGCATATTCGGGATATCAGGTGCAAAAAAACGCACCAACCGTGCAGGGCGAGCTTTGCAAAGCTGCGGAAAAGCTTTTCGGATTTGAATGTGATATAACCGGCTGCAGCCGTACCGATAGCGGAGTTCATGCGAATATGTTTTGCGCGACCGTTGTACGCCATGGTGAGAACAAAATCGAAACCACTCTCCCGATGGATAGACTTCCGAGGGCCATAAATGCTTTCTTGCCACCCGATATCGCTGTTTATGAAGCGGAATGGGTGAGCGAGGATTTTCATGCAAGACATGATGTTGAATATAAGGAATATATCTACAAGATAAGATGCTCACATGAGAGAGATCCCTTTCTTTCGGACAGATGCTGGCATTATCCGAGAGAGCTTGATGATTCAGCCATCGAAAAAATGAAAAAAGCGGCAAAGCATTTTGAAGGAACTCATGATTTTTCCGCTTATATGGCACAGGGATCACCTGTGGAAAGCACAGTCAGAACGATATTCTATACCGATGTGATAAGGGACAGAGAAAATATAATTTTCAAGGTTGCAGGTGACGGATTTCTTTATAACATGGTCAGAATAATGACGGGAACTCTGGTGAATGTTGCTCTTGGAAAAATTTCGCCCGATGAAATACCTTCTATAACCGAGAGCGGTGACAGAACAAGAGCGGGAATGACCGCACCGCCCGAGGGACTATATCTCAATTTTGTAAAATACCGATGAAAGGAGAATAAGCATGGCAGATAAAAACTATAGGGAAAGAATAAAAAAGCAAAATACAGCTGCGGATGAGATCAGAATAAGCGATGACGAAATGTCGGAAGCCTCCCATGCAGGAAATCCCTATTACGACGGTGTGGCAAGAAAATATAGTGCTGCCCGCTATGCTTTGCTTATTTTTCTTGTGATTTTCATGCTCTTTGCAGCTCTGAGAAACCCGGAGAGCATTTCATATGATAATCTGATGTTTCTTTTGAAGGATCTTGGAAGCGTTCATGATGCCTCAAATGTGGAATTTGGAAATGTAACCTATAATCCCGATACCACGCTTTCATTTTCAGGCTTCAGGCGTAATCTTGCAATTGCGACCTCCGCAGGACTTCGTATTTACGCAGGCGACGGTTCTCTCATATTCGAGGGAAAGGATAAATTTTCAAATCCGCACATTGAAAATTCAAGCAGATATCTGCTTCTTTACGATTTTGGCGGCAATTCTTTCGCTCTCTATAATTCCTTTGCGAGAATATATACGGAAAAGACAGATTATGAGATCACGGGCGGCGATATTTCGGATAGCGGAATGTTTGCCATCGTAACAAAAACAAAGGAATATAACTCTGCCGTCATGCTCTATACCAAAAACTGCAAGCTGAAAAACCGATATCTTTCGGAAGATAGAGTTATTGATGTCTCAATAAACGATGACGGAAGCAGAATTTGCATTCTTACATTTGATGCGGAAAATTCGTCCTTTGTTACCAAAATCAAGATCTCGAAGCCGGGAGAGGATAAGCCGATAACAACACTTTCTCTTGGCGATGCTTTCCCTCTTTCATGTGAATATACTTCCGATGGAAATCTGACGGTTTTCTGCGATAAAGCACTTTATTTTTATGATTCTGACGGAAATCTTCTCGGAAGCTATTCGCCGAGCGGCGATATTGAGGCTGCAAAGCTTACGGAAGAGGGCGCAATTATTGCGCTTCCGAAAAATGCAGTTACCACGGGCAGCACGGTTATATTGCTGGATACAAAGGGAAATGTTGTTTTTACTAAAGATTTTGAAGGAAAGATAACTTTGCTCGATTATAAGGATGGAAAAGTGTTTACCCTTGCGGGAAATATGCTTGCCTCTACCGATGTAAACAGTCTTTCGACGATAACAAAAAAGACTTCCTCCGGTGGAAAAAGTATGGTGGTATATTCCGAGGACGATGTGTTTGTTTGCTCCGGTTCTTATGCAGAATATTTTGATTTTTCGGAAAGTGGAGGATAAAAATGTATTTTTTACTTGATGTTATTGCTCTTGCAATTTTCCTGATAACAGTTATTTCCTGTCAGAGAAAAGGCTTTTTCAAGTCATTTTTCGGACTTATCAAGGTTGTTCTCGCACTTGTTGTGGCATATATTTTTATGCCGACGGTTGCATATTTCTATAGAACGAGCTTTGTTGAGAGGCTTGTTTCAAAAAATGTTGCGGAGAGAATAAATGTTCTTGCGCAAAAGACCGCAGACGGCTTGAATCTAAGTAAGCTTTTTTCTGATATGCCCTCGGAGTTTTCCGATATACTCAGCAGATACGGAGCGGACGGCGAAAAGCTTGCCGAGCGCTTCGGCGTAATAGAGGATGCGGCACTTGACAGCGTAAACGATCTTGCAAGCTCTATCACATCAAAAGTGGTACACGGCATTTCCGATACACTTGCTTTTGCAACGCTTTTTGTCGGAGGTCTTGTAATACTGACGCTTGTTATTTGGCTTATGGGATTTATACTTAAGCTTCCCGTGCTTTCAAGCATTGACAAGGGGCTTGGATTTATCTTTGGGCTTATTTCGGGAATACTTCTCGTATGGGTATATTCAAATCTTATGACCTATGCCCTTGAAACCATTGAAATTTTGAAGCCGGGCATTCTCGGTGAAAATGTTATTGATAATACCTTTATAGTTAAATACATCAGCGAAAATTATATGTTTGGTTTTGCCAAAGGAGGAAATTCTTAAAAAATGGTAGCTCGTTGTTCCAGATGCCAGAAGAGAATGGCAGTGATTTTTGCCACCACAAACGAAAACGGTGAGAGCAAAAGTCGAGGATATTGTATAAAATGCGCCAAGGAGATCGGAATACCCATTGACAATATGCTTGGCGGAGTGCTTGGAAAATTCGGACTTGATCCCGAGCAGCTTGAGGAGATGGAGGAGGGGATGACCCAGCTCATTGAGAGCGAGGATTTTGACCCTGATAATATTGATGGCGGTGCGCCTGCAATAGATTTTCATAAGCTGATGGGAAATCAGGGAAATGTCAGTGGAAATATTCCGCCAAAAAAGCAACAGAACGCAAAAAATACAGGAGAAAAGAAAAGAAAATTTCTTGATACCTATTGCAGAAATCTGACAGAAAAAGCAAAGCGCGGTGAACTTGACAGAATAATCGGCAGGGAAAGAGAGCTAAATAGAGTTATTCAGATCCTTTGCCGCCGTCAGAAGAACAATCCTTGCCTTATCGGTGAGCCGGGCGTAGGTAAAACCGCAATCGCAGAAGCTCTTGCACAGAAAATTGCGGCAAATGATGTTCCTTATAAGCTGAAGGATCATCAGGTCTATCTCGTTGACCTTACCGCTCTTGTTGCGGGAACTCAGTTCAGAGGACAGTTTGAGCAGAGGATGCAGGGGCTTATAAATGAGGTTAGAGAAGCGGGAAATGTTATTCTCGTTATCGACGAGGTTCATAATATAGTCGGCTCGGGTGATGCCGAGGGAAGCATGAATGCTGCAAATATAATGAAACCCGCACTTTCAAGAGGAGAGATCCAGGTCATTGGTGCAACAACACTCAGAGAATATAGAAAATATATTGAAAAGGACTCGGCTCTTGAAAGACGCTTCCAGCCTGTAACTGTTAATGAGCCTTCCATTGAGGAAAGTATCAAGATGCTTGAGGGTATCAAGCATTATTATGAGGATTTCCATAGAATCAAGGTTCCTTCCTCTGTGCTCGATAAGGCTGTTAAAATGAGTGAAAGATATATAACAGACAGATATCTGCCCGATAAGGCAATCGACCTTCTTGATGAGGCAGCAGCAAATCTTTCTCTCAATACCGCAGAGATAAACGAAAGTTATGAGATCAGAGATAAGCTCCTTTCCGTAAAGGAAGCAAGAGAAAAGTGCGAGGCTGAAAACGCAGAGGGCGCAGAGGCTGAAACTAAAAAATATGAGCTTATTGCAAAATATAAGTCTGAGGAAATGCGCCTTTCCGAAAGACTTAACGAAATAGAACCGAAATGCCAAAATGTAACATTGACAGTTGAGGATCTTGCTTCTGTAATTGAGATATGGACGGGGATTCCCGCAACAAACATCACCGAAAATGAGTTTGCGAAGATAGATAAGCTTGAGGAGCGTTTGAAGGCACGCATCATCGGTCAGGATAAGGCTGTTGAAGCCGTTTCAAGAGCAATAAAGCGCTCAAGAGCGGGCATCTCCTATAAAAAGAAGCCGGTATCCTTCATTTTCGCAGGTCCAACAGGTGTAGGAAAAACCGAACTTGTAAAGACTCTTGCAAATGATCTTTTCAATTCTCCCGAAACTCTCATTCGCCTTGATATGTCTGAATTTATGGAGAAGCATTCGGTTTCGAGAATAATCGGAGCGCCTCCCGGATATGTGGGCTATGACGAGGCGGGACAGCTTACGGAAAAGATAAGACGCAAGCCGTATTCTGTAATTCTGTTTGACGAGATCGAAAAGGCACACCCCGATGTTCTCAATATTCTTCTCCAGATTCTTGATGACGGAAGAATTACCGATGCACACGGAAAGACGGTCAATTTTGAAAATACAGTAATCGTTATGACAACCAACGCAGGCTCTGATAGAAACACATCATCCGCAGGCTTCTCTGCAAGCAGTGAGAATGTTGCGGAAGCAAAGACCGAGAAGGCGCTATCTTCCTTCCTGCGTCCCGAATTTATCAACAGAGTCGATGAGATCATCACATTCCGTTCGCTTGATAAACAGGATTTTGCAAAAATTGCGGGCATTATGATTTGTGAGCTTGAATCGGTTCTCGGTGAGAAGGATATCAGGCTTAAGTATAGTGACGATGCTCTTGCACTTATTGCCGAAAGATCATATTCCGCAAAATTCGGTGCGAGAAATATGAGAAGATTCATTCAGACGGAGATCGAGGATAAGCTGGCAGAGCTTATTATCTCGGACTATAACAGAAGCTTCTCCGAAGCTGAAATATCGGCAGAAAACGGTGAGCTTAAGATAACTTGTAAGTAAAAAAACGAAAGGAGGTCCGGATCATGAATGAGAGATGGTATTCACTGCCAATTTCCGATGTTGAGAAAAAACTGAATACAAACGCTTCATCGGGTCTTGACCTCAAGGAAGCCGAACGCAGAAGAAGACGAGGTGAGGGTGGCTCTGTTTATAGCAGTGCTCGCTTGCCGATCCTTCAGCATATTGCGAGAATAGCGATTGATATCACCTTTATTCTCTTTGTTATTGCAGCTCTTATAAGCGCATTTCTTGATGACGGCAGGCGCGCAGGGGTGGCTCTTGGACTTGTTCTTTTTGCTTTTTCAGTTTCAGCCATAGCATATCTGCTCTCAATGCGACGCTTTGAGACGGGGGCAGAGCTTTCAAATCCCAGATCAAAGGTCATAAGAGGCGGAAAGGTCTATGTGATCGACCATGATCTTGTGGTAAGCGGCGATGTTATTCTTTTGGAAAAGGGAGATATCGTACCTTGCGATTGCAGGCTTGTCAGCTCCTCGGGAATGCGTGCGGTCGAATTTGTGGGAAAGATCGCAGGAAAGGAAAAAAGAGGACTTAATGAAAAGGATGCAGAATTTATCTGCCGCCCCGAAAACAAGCCCAATGTTTCCGAACAGAAAAATATGCTCGTGGCTTCTTCTGTTATCGTATCGGGAAGCGGAAGAGCAATAGCTGTCAGAACAGGAAGAAAAACATTTCTTTCGTTGCTTCTCGGTGAGCTTGATATAGTTCCCGAGAGAAAAAAGGAGATAAAGCTTCTTTCGGATCTTTCAAAGGTTCTCTCAAGAGTCAATCTTGCACTTGTGATCGCCGCAGTGCCTTTTGTTATCATAGCGATGATCTCAGGCAGAGGAGAACTTGGACTGTTTGATGTACTTCTGTCTTTGCTGGCACTTGCGGTAAGTCTCGGAGGCGAGATCATAAGCGCACTTACATATATCTTTCCTGCGATAGCTATGAGTAAATGCGACCATGCGGAAAATGATGCTCAGATCAAATTTCCCCATGTGGTTCAGGAGATGAATTATATAGATTCTGTTCTTGTGGTCGGAAATGATGCCCTTTGTGATAGCGATAAGAGCGTTGAAAGTGTTTTTGCTTCAAATAATTTCTATGACGGAAAAAGTACCGATGCTGAAGGAAATCAAGGACTTTTCTGCTTCCTTGATCTTGCTCTTCTCGGAAGTGCGCATTATCTCGAGACGGGAATCGGTAGTATTTTTGAAGGCTCTGATAACGAAATACTCTGCGCGGCAGCCATTGCAAAATTTGCCGAAGGATGCGTCATAAACCGAAGCGTTCTTGAGGAAAAATATAAAAGAGTGGAGTTTTCACCGGCAGGAGTTTCGGGATATGATACAACACTTATAAGCGACGGTGAAGAATATAGAGTTATATGCACCTCGGATAATGCATCTCTTCTTGCACTTTGCGATTATATCAGAACACCTGACGGTGCAATTGAGCTTGATGAGGATAAAAAGTCCGACATCATCAGAGCTTGCACACAGCTTACGAAAAAATCAAAGAGCGTTACTCTTGTGGCATCAAGAATAAGCCCTATAGCAAGGCTTGAAAGACTTGGTCTTGTTCAAAATCAGCTCGTTCTTGAGGGATATATTGTTTATTCCGATCCTTATCATGAGGATCTTGCCGCACGCATCGAGGAGATGCGAGAAGCGGATATAACATTCTATTATGCTGCCGATGAGTGCGCCGATTCTGTGATCACGGCATTCAATATAGGAGCTGTAAAGAGTAAACAAGAGATCGCATATGCTTCTGCATTCAGACGGGCAGGAAAGAACATTCTTTCCGATTTCGGACGGTATAAAGCATATCTTGGATTTAGCGAGCGTGAGCTTGAAGCGCTTGTCAAGGAGATCCGAGGGGATGACGGTACTCTTGCTGTTATTGCTTCGGCAACTGATTATCTTTCACTTCTCAACCGAGCCAATATTGCAGTAACAGAAGCGGATACATATGAAAGACGCACCGCACTTGATACCATCAGAAGCAGCTCTGAAATAATGCGTAAAAATGCGGATGTTCTTGTCCCCTTTGCAAGAAAGAAAAGCGGAGGATTTGAATCCTTCTGCAATTCCGTTCTCATGTCAAAGAATGCCTGTGTAGGGCTTGGCGGATTCATCAAATATCTTGCTTTCTCATCTGCTCTTAAGTTGGTGCTGACGCTTCTTCCGCTTTTTGTGGGGAAAATGATTTTAAGTGCCGTACAGCTAATGTTCCTGTTTGCTCTTGTTGACATCCCGGCAATGCTTTGCTTTGCTTTGTCATCTCATACAAACAGCTTCGGTGACCGAATAGAGGATGTTGAAACCCTCGTGTCATCGCCTTTGAAGAAGCTTATGAAATATTTGATTTCGGGAGCTGCTCTCGGTGCTGTTATGCTGATGCTTGCAGCAGTTTTCGGATCTACAGGAACCGTATCAGTTGAACATCTCTCAACTTTTGCCTTTGTTTCCGCTATCCTTTCGCAGATTTTCGCAATTTTTATAATTGCAAGAAGGGGCGAGGGAAGATTCAAAGAAATATTCGTTTCAGGGATGCTTGTCTTGGTTCTGCTATTCTTGGTGCTCGCACTTTCGCTGCCGTCTTTCGGTGCATTTCTCGGTATAAGCTTCCCCGGATGGCAGGTTTGCTCGGCGGCAGTTCTGATTTCTGTTATCGGTTATGTAATTTTACTTGTGACCGATAGGTACATATAAAAAATGCCTTCATATAATATTTATATGGAGGTGTTTTTTATGGCAATATGCGATCTTGAGACCTTAGGGGAGAAAAGTGTCATCAATTTATGCGACGGAAAAGACCTTGGATATGTGTGCGATGTCAGGTTCTCAACAGAGGAGGGGAAAATATGCGCACTTGTTGTTCCCAAATGCTGCGGGATCTTCTCTGTGGGAAAATGTGAATGTCTGATAATACCATGGGAAAAAGTCGAGTGTATAGGAGAAGATACCGTGCTTGTCAGAATAAATGAAAATGAATGTAAAAGACATTATGATGAACATGAAAAAAGAAAAAGACGGTTTTTTTGATGAAAAAATGTTAAAAAAATGTAAATAATTTTCTTTGCTGTTGACAAGTAGGGAATATAATGTTAAAATATCTTGTATTGCGCACATTTGTGACGCAAAATAAATAATACACACACAGAGAGCTTGACCGCTGTCGGTGCCCTATGGCTTTTGGCGAGGTGCCTCTGTGGTGGAAAAAACCGAAGGAGGACATTAAAATGTCTGTAATCTCAATTAAGCAGCTTCTCGAAGCTGGCGTCCATTTTGGACATCACACAAGAAGATGGAACCCTAAGATGGCTGAATACATCTTCACAGAAAGAAACGGTATCTACATCATCGACCTTCAGAAAACTGTTAAGAAGTTTGAAGAAGCTTACATGTTCATCAGAGACATCGCCGCTCAGAACGGCACAGTTCTCTTCGTAGGTACAAAGAAGCAGGCCGCAGAAGCAATCAAGGAAGAGGCAACAAGATGCGGTATGTACTATGTAAACGTTCGTTGGCCCGGCGGTATGATGACAAACTTCAAGACAATCAAGAAGTCCATCGCTCGTCTCAACAGCCTCGAAAAGATGCAGGAAGACGGAACATTCGATCTTCTTCCCAAGAAGGAAGTTGCAGGAATGCAGAAGGAAATGTTCGATCTTGAGAAGAGCTACGGCGGTATCAAGACAATGGAGCAGCTCCCCAGCGCAATTTTCGTAGTTGACCCCAGAAAAGAGAAGAATGCAATTCTCGAAGCAAAGAAGCTCGGTATTCCCGTTGTTGCTATCGTTGATACAAACTGCGATCCCGACGATGCTGATTATGTAATTCCCGGTAACGATGACGCTATCCGCGCTATCAAGCTCATTTCTTCTGTTCTTGCAGATGCTGTTATCGAAGGCAAGCAGGGTGAGGAAATGGCAACCGAAGAGGCTGATATCGAAGCTGCTGTAGAGGAAAAGGAAGCAGCAGAGGATGCTGAATAATTTTTTTGGTCTAAAAACTACTCAATTATAAATATTTGGAGGAAAATAAAATGGCACAGATCACAGCAAAAGACGTTGCGGCTCTCCGTGCAAAGACCGGTCTTGGTATGATGGACTGCAAGAAGGCACTTGTTGAGGCTGATGGCGACGTTGAGGCAGCTGTAAAGATCCTTCGTGAAAAGGGTCTTGCGACCGCTGCAAAGAAGGAAAGCAGAATCGCCGCTGAGGGCGTTGTTGATATCATGGTAGAGGGCAAGAATGCCGCTATGATCGAGGTTAATGCAGAGACAGACTTCGTTGCAAAGAACGCAACATTCCAGGAGTTCGTTAAGGGACTTCTCAGAACTCTTCTCGCAGCAAAGCCTGCAGATCTTGATGCATTCATGGCTTGCGCTTTCGACGACACAGCAACAACAGTTGCAGATGCACTTGTTGAAAAGATCGCAATGATCGGTGAGAAGATCAGCATCCGCCGTTTCGTTCTCGCAGAGGGCGTTATGAGCACATATATCCACGGCGCAGGTAACACAGGCGTTATCGTTGTATTCGATGCTGACGACGCTACAGCAGAGAAGGCAGAGTTTGTTGAGTGCGCAAAGAATGTTGCTCTTCAGATCGCTGCAGGTAATCCCCCTGCATATGTTGCAAAGGCTGATGTTCCTCAGAGCGCAATTGACGAGGAAATGAACATTCAGATCGCAGCTGCAAAGAACGACGAAAAGCTTGCAAACAAGCCCGATGCAGTTCTTGCAAAGATCATCGAAGGTAAGCTCGGTAAGCTCTTCTTCGAGAAGGTTTGTCTCCTTGAGCAGCCCTATGTTAAGGACGATAGCATGAGCGTTGGTAAGTATGTTGCTTCTTGCGCAAAGGCTCTCGGTGCTGACATTGCTGTTAAGGCGTTCTACATCTTCGAAAAGGGCGAAGGTATCGAAAAGAGAGAAGATAACTTTGCTGAAGAGATCGCTCAGCTCACAGGTAAGAAATAATTTAAATAGGAAACTCCGATCTTTAGGGATCGGAGTTTTTTAAAAGTATTTGCCGAGCAGGTCTCGACACACAGATAAGGCTTCGAAAAAGATATCTTTCTTTTTCGAAGCCTCTTTTGTCTGTTATAAATTTTCAAAAACAGTTTCGTGAAATTCCATTGCACCGCCCTTAATATATATAATAATTGGGCATGGCTCATTTGTTTTCAGCTTTATTTCTTTTTCAACATCTCCGAAGGAAAGCTTTGCAATTTCGAGAGAACGGTCAATATACAGATCCAGGGTGAATTCCTCATTTAACCTGTACTCAACGGGGTAATGTTCTATTGAGGTAAAATCAACGGGTTTTATGATGTCTGGCATAATTCCGAATTCTTCACAATGCTCGGTTATTTTTGCTTTTAAGTGCAGCTTGCATTTCTCAGATACGGCAACTTGACCTCGCTGAATTATTTGTAAAAGCGAATGACGTTCTTTGCTTTTTATTTTACATATTTCATCTTCAAATGAAACAAGTACCGAGTCATATCCCAGGTCGCCACCCCAGACACATTGCCAATTAAGTTCAGAAACACTGTGTTTCACGAAGTTTGCAATGATTTTTGATTTTTCATATCTGTAAGCACTCGGAATTGGCTCTGACATATCGATGGTGGTTTCTTCAATGCCGCTGACGAAAATTTCTTTGATTTTCTTTGAATTTTTCAGGTAGCTGTTTGTAGGGAAATCAAGAGACTCCAAATAACGGGTTTCGGGAACGGGCCAAAGCAGATATTCCGGGTCTGTCAGGCGATAAAGTTCATCCGAGCCTCCCCAATATCCGTGGTGTCCTACCTGCAAAATGTCACATTTGAAAAAGTCCTTTGGGTATTTTTTGAGAAGAACCTCGGAACCAACCTCTTGTATATCCGCAAGCCACATAATGCTGTATTTTCCAAGATTCATCTTCATAACAAGTGAGGTTTCATTTATGTTCGAAGTACCTTCGGGACAATCAGGAGCGGTGTAGATCACATGGAAGACAGCATCAGAAATTTTTATCACGTCACCGGTTTTTGGTGTCACCGTTTCAGCACCGAAAAAGTCAATGGCAGCATAGAAATCATCAATTTTACAGGTTTTAGCGCACCAATCATATTCCGGGAAGCTGTAGTAAACCTTTTCTATTTTTATTACATCATTACCAAAGTCACAAAGTTTTATAAAAGCTCCCATATGGTCATTATGAGGATGAGTGAAAAACCAAGCGGCAACAGTGGGTGTTTCGCCTTGGGGAGCTTGAGAATTTAAAAGCTCAATAAGCTTTTTCGGTTCGTCATATTCACCGTAGCAAGAATCAATTATTATAAATTTGCCGTCAGAGGTACGGATGACATAAGACATTCCGCAGTCAAACGAGAAATATGTTGGTTTTATCTGTGTTAAAAGTGGTTTAAAAGACATTTTTCATTCCTCACTGGTTTTTTATAATTGTATCATAACAATATATAAAAGTCAATGAGATTTTACATAATTTTGTGCTTACTTGTTGTCAAAAAATGTTTCGATAACCTTTGAAGCACCATCCGGGGAGTATTTCCAATAATCGATATGCTTGATCTTTTCAGTGTCGATAAAAACTCTCTCGGGAGCGCATCTTGGGGAAGCAGGCTCACCCTTACAGGAGTCAATAAGCACAAGCTTAACCTTCATCCGTTCGGGAATAATGCTTTTTATGTAAACCGCGGCACTTTGTCCAACCGTTACCGAGCAGCCAAGCCTTTCATCACGAAATTCTGCAAGTCCTGCAAGATTCGGAGCAAGCTCGACGAAAACGCCATAGCTTTCAATGCTCCTGACTATCCCCGCAACAGTTTGACCGGGGCTGAAAAGTGCTGCATTTTCCTCCCAAGTTCCGAGAAGCTCGCGCCTTGAAACGAAAATTCTCTTGTTTTCTTCGTCTATCATCTTAATGACAACATCAATTATATCCCCGCAAGAAAGTCTGTCTGATGGGTGAGAAATTCTCGAAACCGAAATGGAATCAACAGAGAGCAGGGAGGGGATTCCGCAACCGATATCAACAAAAGCACCGAAGCTTTCGAGATGAGTAACCTTTGCCTTTATGATATCACCGCAAATAAGATCCGAAAGAAAATTTTCCTTGCATTCAAGCTGCGCAGCTCTTCTTGAAAGATATGCCCTCGGTCTTTCACCGCTTTTGTCAATTGATAGAACCTTGAAGCAAACAGGCTTGCCGACTCTTGTAATTATGGCGATATCCTTTATTTCCTCGCCGTCTTTTGTGAGCAGAGCCTCGTTTTTCTCGATGATACCCTCGATTCCGTATAGATCAACATGAAGATTCATATCTCTATCGCATATAATTGCGGTGGATTCAAGGATCTTTCCTTGATTCATCGCCTTTTCAAGCCCTTGAAGCGATGAAATGTATTCTCTGTTTTCGGAATTTCCAAATCTCATTCCCTCGGGAAAATAGTTGTTTGATGACATTGATTTTTTCCTCCGTTTGTTTTATTCTTGGTAAATACTATGAAAGCAGAATAAATATTATTACTCCTTGACAAGCTTTTTTCTGTAAGGTATAATAATATAAACGAAAAAACGGAGGACAAAAGACGATGAAAAAAATATTGCTTGTTTTAGCGGTTTTGATGCTTGTTTTCTGCGCATCTTGCGGTGATAACACCAATTCCGGTGCTGATTCGGAAAAGGATAATGCAGTTAAAGCTCCCGACTATTTTGAATTTACAATAATAAGAGGCGATAATGCCGCAAAAGAAGTGGTATCTGCCGCAACAAAGCTTCAGAAGGCTCTTGAAGAAGCTGCGGGGAAGGATGTTAAGATCGGCACAGACTATACCGGCTTCACCAAGGAGACAAAGCACGAGATCCTTGTTGGAATAACCAAGCGTGAGGCAAGCAAGACATATTCGAAAATGTCGCCAAAAAGCTTTGTTATCGACTATGTCGGCACAAAGATCGTGATTTTGGGCGGCACAAATGCCGATACCGTCGCGGCGGTTGACTATTTCCTTGAAAACTATCTTGACCACGGTGATGATGCGATAAAGCTCAAAGAGGGCGAAAAATACGAATATGCCTTTGATTATCCCGATCTCATTCTCGGTGGGCTTAATATGAAGGACTATACCATAGTCAATAAAAACAGGCTCAGCGCAGATTTTGTCAGCATTCTCAGAAGCAGGATCAAGGATGTTTTCGGCTATGAAATGCCTCTCACGGATACCGAGGGAGAAAAGAATATTCTTATTAAGATTGATGAAACCCTTGATGCAGGAAGTTATAGAAACTATGTTGAAGGCGAAAATGTCTATATAACAGGCTCCGACAGCGTTGCTCTCGGAACTGCATTTGATGAGCTTCTGAAGCTCGTTCCAAGCTCTGCGGAGGAAGGAGAGGCAATTTCACTTGACATCACAAAGCAGGGAATCATCGCACCTTCGATTTTTGATGATATTGCCTCGGGTAATTCTTCTGTCAAATACTTTGTTGTCAACACCGATAAGGATGCTCTTGATTATAAGGTCGGCGAAAAAATGAAATTTGAGATCGTTCTGACATCGGGAGATGAGATCCGTTCTTGTCCAATGTTTAAATGGAGCATCAGTCCCGAGGGCGGAGAAGCTGTGTCCGGTATTTCAGCCGGTGGCTCCGGAAAGCTCGAGCTTGAAGCTGAAATGGATGAGCCTGGGTTCGTTCTTGTAACAGTTCAGGCTTGCGATGCGGAAGGAAATGTCATCGAGGCGGTTGATAAATGCAGTGCAGGCGCTTGTGCCGGATTTGGAGATATAATGCCTGCGGCAGACGAGCCGGATGATTTTGATGAATTTTGGGAAAAGCAGCTAAAGCGGCTTGATGCCGTAGCTCCTATGGCTATTGATATGTATGAATCCGGTTCAAATAACGATTATTATATTTATGATATAAAGGTGGATTGTCCCGGTAACACAAAATGGACGGGTGAAACATATTCTGCCATTTATGTGAGTGTTCCTAAGAATGCTGACGAGGAGTCACTCGGAATTTATGTTAAATTCATGGGCGCAGGTGTCAGAAGCACCGAGTCTCATCTTGCTAAAAAATCCGATTATATCTGTGTGGCGGTAAATGGACACAGTATTCCAAGCAAAATGGGCGATGATTTTTACAGCAATCTCTATGCAACGACCCTCAGCGGTTATGCAACAAAAAATGCTCCCGATGATCCTGCAGAGGTATTTTACAGCTATATGGTGATGCGTGATCTTCAAGCACTCCGTTTTGTCAAGTCATGCTTCGGTGAGAGAGGAGAAAATCTTTGGGATGGAGAGCGGCTTGAGGTTGCGGGAATGAGTGAGGGCGGATTCCAGGCACTCTTTACCGCTGCACTTGATAAGGATGTTTCCCTCTGCACTGCAGATGTTCCCGCAATGTGTGATAAACAGGGCGTAAATACCGGAAGAAAGAAGAGCTATGGTCCGTCAACTCCTGCGTCACTTTATTATGATGCTTGTTTCTTTGCACGCAGAATCACCTGCCCCGTAAAGCTGATGGTGGGACTTGGAGATGTAACCTGCGTTCCCTCGGGAATCACGGCGATGTATAATCAGCTGAAATGCGATAAGCAAGTAACTTATGTCCAGAATATGGGGCATACATACCCGAATGCAAACAAGATTCAGCAAAGATTCGAACTTGGAGAAGCATCTGTGAACTAAAAGCGATATACTAAACGAAATATATGAGGATAGGCTCAAATTTTTTGAGCCTATCCAAAATTTTTTTGAAAATCATTTTTTAGAAAAAACGAGGAAATGATATGAAAAACGGAGAAAAAACGAGCTTGTGAATATCTAAATCAAAATATTCGGATTTTTTCAAAAAAGTTTTGAAAAACCTATTGACAAAAGGTGAGAGAAGTGTTATAATATGTGGGTCAAAAAAATTACTATATTATTTACGGAGGATTCTAAAATGTCCACATTCATGGCAAAGAAAGAAACCGTAGAGCGTAAGTGGTATGTGATCGACGCTGCAAATAAGCCCCTCGGTAAGACAGCAGTAGCTGCTGCAACTATCCTCAGAGGCAAGCACCGTCCCGAGTTCACACCTCACGTTGACTGCGGTGAGTTCGTTGTAATCATCAACGCTTCAAAGGCAGTACTCACAGGTAAGAAGCTTGAGCAGAAGTTCTACCGTCACCATTCCGGTTATATCGGTGGTCTTAAGGAAGTTAACTATAAGACTCTTATGGCAACAAAGCCCGAGTTTGCAATGCAGCTCGCAGTAAAGGGAATGCTTCCTCACAACTCTATCGGAAGAACCGCAATCACACGCCTTAAGGTATATGCAGGCGCAGAACATAATCAGCAGGCTCAGAAGCCTACTCCTTATGAAGTTTAAGGAAGGACGGTAAATAGGATATGTATACAAGTGCAAAGCCTTATTTCTACGGCACAGGCAGAAGAAAGAAGTCTGTAGCTCGTGTTCGTCTCGTTCCCGGCACAGGTAACGTAACAATCAACGGACGCAATATCGACGATTATTTTGGACTTGAGACACTCAAGCTCATCGTAAATCAGCCTTTCGGCGTAATTGGCGCAGAGGGCAAGTTTGATATCATCGCAAATGTATGCGGCGGTGGTATTTCCGGACAGGCAGGCGCTATCCGTCACGGTGTAGCACGTGCTCTTCTCCAGGCAGACGAAGCAAATAGACCCGCACTCAAGAAGGCAGGACTTCTCACTCGTGACCCTCGTATGAAGGAAAGAAAGAAGTACGGACTCAAGGGCGCTCGTCGTGCTCCTCAGTTCTCAAAGAGATGATCACCCGTTTGGGATTGTTTCGATATACAAAAAGCTCTGCATTGCAGGGCTTTTTGTGTTTTATATGGCGGTTCAATTTTAAAGAATTGAGCCGTCCTATTTACTTTTCACCGTTTTTATGGTATAATACAACTAATAGATAAACTTGAATTTGACGGTCAAATCCACTCTACCAACGGTTTACTTCTCCTCGCTAAACCAACGGTGGGTGTACTTTATGTGATATAGCAGTTATACTGTATGCGAAAGGAGGTCGCCTATGGATCAATTGAAAATAGGAAAATTTATTGCCGATTGCAGAAAACGGAAAAACTTAACGCAAATGCAGTTGGCAGAAAAACTCGGTATCACCGACAAAGCAATATCTAAGTGGGAGCGAGGCATCGCAATGCCGGATTCCTCGATTATGCTTGAACTCTGTGATATTCTCAGCATCAGTGTAAATGAATTATTATGTGGGGAGAAAATCAGTATGGAAAACAACAATCAAAAAAACGAACAGCTTTTGCTTGATATGGCGAAAGAATTAGAGAGAAAAAATAAAACAATTTGGTCTTCTATGTGGGCAATTATGATCGTAAGTATGACGGCCCTGTTTGCCGGTATCTTAATTGCTGCATTTTTGATACCCGAAGGGATATGGCAGCTCGTTACAATTCTTGGGATTTGCATTGTATTTTTGATACCGTGCTTCTATGCATTAAAGCTTGAGGTAAGTGTAGGTGCTTACAAGTGCAAAAATTGCGGTTGCGAAATAGTGCCTACTTATAAAGAAGCAATGAATGCAATGCACATGGGATTTACCCGTTATTTAAAGTGTCCGAATTGCAACAAACGTACTTGGTGCAAAAAAGTAATAAAGAAATAAGATTTCAAATTGAGAGAGCGTCAAATTCCAATTTGACAGTACCGAGGTGACAAATAATGAACTGCAAAATAAGAAGATGGGAGTTGTCCGATGCGAGAGATTTGGCGACAGCTCTTTCTAATAAAAAAATACAGGATAATTTACGAGATGGATTACCATACCCCTATACTGAGCAGGATGGAAAGGAATTTATTTCTGCAATGCTTGCCGCTAATGAAAACGATACGTTTGCCTTTGCAATTACGGTAAATGGAAAAGTAATCGGCAGTATCGGAGCTTTTCGTCAAGGAAATATTCACAGGCAGACCGCAGAGCTTGGCTACTATATAGCGGAAGAATATTGGGGTAAAGGAATTATGACCGAAGCAGTCAAGCAGCTTTGTGATTATGTTTTCTCGAATACTGATATTATCCGTATTTATGCAGAGCCGTTTGCCTATAATATCGGCTCTTGCCGTGTGCTTGAAAAAGCGGGTTTTCAGTATGAAGGCACACTTCGAAGTAACGCATTGAAAAACGGCAATGTGTTCGATATGAAGATGTACTCAAAATTGAAAACAGACTTATAAATTTCAATTTGTCGAGCTGAATAGGCGTTAAGCGTTGGTTTGATTTTGGTACAAATTTGGTGCAAATTTGGTGCAACACTTTATGCGACGATACTCACGATATTCACGATATTGCACGAAATCACACGATAAATGCACGATATCACACGATATTTAACGATATTCACGATATGGGGCGGTATTGCTAAAACTCCAAGAGATAATCACCCGTTTGGGATTGTTTCGATATACAAAAAGCTCTGCATTGCAGGGCTTTTTGTGTTTTATATGGCGGTTCAATTTGTAAAGAATTGAGCCGTCCTATTTACTTTTCACCGTTTTTATGGTATAATCTAACTAATCGATAAACTTGAATTTGACGAGGTGATTAAGGTGATAGATATTACTGCCTGGATGAATAATTTCTTGCAAGAGGTAAGTAAAACTTTTGAAAATCGTGTATGGTTTGTTGGCTTGCAGGGGAGTTATGGTCGCGGTGAAGCAACAGAAACGAGCGATATTGACATTGTCGTAATATTGGATCAACTGTCCGCCCTGGATATTCAAGCCTATAATGCAATGCTCGACAGTTTGCCACACAGAGAGCTGATTTGCGGATTTCTTTCGGGCAAAGATGAAATTATGCATTGGGAACCGTCCGACCTCTTCCAGTTTTATTATGACACAACACCGATTAAGGGAAGTCTTGACGAATTACTGTCGGTGATTGACGAAAGTGCCATCAACAGGGCGATCAAAATCGGTGCTTGCAATATCTATCATGGATGTGTGCATAATATGTTGCACGAAAAGAGTGGCGAAATTTTGCGTGGACTCTATAAATCCGCTTCTTTTGTGGTGCAGGCAATCATCTTTAAGCAGACAGGAATTTATATGAAACATCAAAAAGAATTGCTTCAAGTGGCTTTTCACGATGAACGTGTCATTGTTGATACCTTCTTGAAATTAAAAAATGGAGGGATAGTTGATTTCTTACCGATGTCTGAAACCTTATTTGTCTGGGCAAAGAAGTGGGTTGCTAAAAACAGTTAAACCAACCCAATTTGTTGAGCTGAATAGGCGTTGAATGTTGGTGTGATCTTGGTGCAAATTTGGTGCAACACTTTATTGGCGATACTCACGATATTCACGATATCAAACGGTATTGCTAAAATTCAAAGAGATAATCACCCGTTTGGGATTGTTTCGATATACAAAAAGCTCTGCTTCGGCAGGGCTTTTTGCGTTTTATATGGCGGTTCAATTTGTAAAGAATTGAGCCGTCCTATTTACTTTTCACCGTTTTTATGGTATAATGCAACTAATAGATAAACTTGAATTTGACGAGGGTGTGAATGATGAAAACATTATTCATGATTGGCGGCACGATGGGAGTGGGCAAAACAACCGTGTGCCAACAGTTAAAACGAGATTTACAGAATAGCGTATTTCTTGACGGAGATTGGTGTTGGGATGCAAGTCCGTTCCAAGTAAACGATGAAACAAAAGCAATGGTGACGAATAATATTTGTTACTTACTCAATAATTTTCTGAAATGTTCTGCATACGATAATATTATTTTTTGTTGGGTGATGCATGAGCAGAGAATTATCGATTCTATACTTGAGAAGCTGGATACACAGAACTGTGAGG
>JAFXAN010000153.1 GCA_017517035.1 Clostridia bacterium | reverse complement strand
TGAAAGTGTCCTGATATTTGGTGAATAAACCTGAAGCCCAGGAGTTGCAATGCCGTTTTTATATTGGTAAAAGGGCAAGGTTCAAAATTGTTGGGTGAACTCAAAACAGAAGACCACCAATCGGTGGTCTTTTGTTTTGCCTTCTTTTTTCATTGCGACGAAGCACTCCACTTTCGACAAAGCCGAAATGGATCTGTTTGCGCTGAGATGGATGAGCGGTAAAGATATAATGTTCGAAATTGTTTTGCTATCATTTTTTCAATGCGCAGAACCTTGAAAATGTTTTGGTGTTATGCCGAAGTGCTTACGAAATATGGTTATAAAATTTGAATAATCGGAAAATCCCGAATCAAAGCATGCGTCAGTTATGGTATATCCTTTTTCCAAAAGCTGCTTGGACATGGATAATTTTTTCATGATAATATACTGATGCGGTGTAATGTTCAGATTTGTCTTAAATAATCGGTGAATATATGAGGAAGAAAAATGTGTTAGCGCAGAAATATTTTCTACGGTTTTTATATGTTGCAGGTTTTGATTGATAATTTCCAATATTCCCTGGATGCATTCATTTTTTCCTTGCTTTGTCTCAATGTTGTTTTCAGGTTCGTTTAGTATGCAAAGTATTTTTATAACATTTGATATAAAATAATGCGTTGAGAGATCACTTTCTTGGTTTGCAAAAATTTCTTTAAGTAATGAAATGATGATTTCGTGTTTTTTTGATATAAAAACATTTCCGATTCCTTTTTCTCTGTTTACAATTTTATTGGCAAGGGGAGGGTTAGATTTCAAAAAATCGTTATTGATAGATATCTGATACCATTCCATATCTTGATCAAAATCTGCTTTTCCAAAATGAAGTTCCCAAGGTGCATAGAGCCTTATTTCATTCCCTGTGTGATAATAAATTTTGTTTTCAATAAAAAGTTCCATTTTTCCCAACACATGAACGAAAATTTCTGCGTGTTCATGGGAATGATAAGATTCACTCCAAAAATCTTTTTTGACTTGTCCGCAGATATGATGAATCATAATTCCGTTATAGGTTGCAGATTCGGTTTTCATATTACCTCCGAGTGTTCTCTATATATGTATCATTATAACACCTTCAATCAATAAAGTCAATTATAAATAGTATAGAATTTAAAAGTTTTTTGTCATTATTTAAAAGGAATTTTTAAAATTCTTTTGTTATAATGAATAAAAAAGGGGGTATGATCATGCCAAACGGATTGGAAAACATTATTAAAAATTTTGATAGCTATGACTATTATTTAAGCGGAAAGATCGCTCGGGACATTGAGGAGAACAGAAAGGGACAGTTTGTTTTGACCTTTAAGAATGAGAAAGGTGAAGAACTGACCGATGTTCATGTTAAGGTGAGACAAAAAAAGCATGCCTTTAAGTTTGGCTGTGGGGCTTTTTATCTTGACCAATTTGAGGATGAAGAGCGAAGGTCATTATACAGAGAGCGTTTTAAGGAGCTTTTTAATTATGCCGTTGTTCCGTTTTATTGGGATACGCTTGAGCCTGAGCAGGGAAAGCCGAGATTTGAGAAGGATTCTCCGTTTATAAACCGCCGTCCACCTATCGATACGATCATGCAGTTCTGCGATGAGAACAAGATTCGTGCCAAGGGGCATTGTCTTGTATATAATTCTTTTCAACCCAAATGGATTTCGGATGATAATGAGGTTTTGAAAAGACAGATCACAAATAGAATTAAAAGCATTGCAGAAAAATATGAGGATCGTATTTTTGATTTTGATGTTATAAACGAGATGATCACAGTGTACAAAAATGCATATTATGGAAACGGTTCGAGAAATATGCAGATCAGCGATGAGCCGGATCATGAAAAATGGGCATTTGATACCTGCAGACGGTATTTTCCCAATGCTAATTTGTATTGGAATGAGGGAATGCATGAGACCTTTGGTGCGCACTATAAGGGATTTCGCAGTTTTTATTATCTTATTATTGAAAAAATGCTGCGAGACGGTGTAAAAATTGATGGACTCGGGATGCAGTATCATGCATATGAGCCAAAGGAAACAGCAGATATAAAATTAGCAGAGGTATGTAATCCATTAAGAATTATTGATGTTCTTGAGAGATACGGTGATTTTAAGCTTCCTATTCATATTTCCGAGGTCTCAATCCCCTCTTATTCAAATGAAAGATATGATGAAGAATTGCAGGCCGAGCTTACTGAACGCCTTTTCAAGCTTTGGTTTTCGAGCAAGTATTGCGAGTCTATCGTTTGGTGGAATCTTTGCGATAATACCGCATATAAAGCTGAGAATGTATATCATTCAGGGTTGCTTCGTTATGATTGTACGGAAAAACCGGTTTACAAGTCACTCAGCAAGCTGATAAATAAGGAATGGAATACTGCTTTTGAGGATACGGTATCGGGGCAGCTCAGATTCAGCGGATTTTACGGTGAATATGATATCGAAACGGAATATCAAGGGAAAAAGAGCGTAACATCTGTTAATCTTATGCGAGATAATACGGGATATGACAATAGACTATGTGATTTCAGAGCGAAGGAGATCGTGTTATAAGCTGAATTTTTTCGACATTTGGTCTTTAATATGTAATTGTATGTATCGTGAATTTATGAGTATCGCTTAATAAATCTTAATTGCGCTGTTGACAATGAGAAGGAATATAGGTATAATATAAGGGTATTTTTTCCTGATTTCGGAGGCATTATGTCGAAAAACAATGCAAAAATCAAGGCACTTGCTGCCGCTTTTCCTCATACCATTCCTATTCTCGCAGGATTCCTTTTTCTCGGAATGACCTACGGTATTTTGATCACAACCGAGGGCTTTCCTTTTTGGTTCCCGATCCTGACAAGCATTTTTGTTTTTGCGGGTTCTGCGGAATTTGCCGGAGTATCTATGCTTCTCGGCGGATTTAATCCTTTGCAGGCGCTTGCAATGACTCTAATGATCAATGCTCGCCATCTTTTCTACGGAATTTCCATGCTTGAAAAATATAAGGGAATGGGTGCGAAAAAGCTTTATCTTATTTTCGGACTTTGCGATGAGAGCTTTTCGATAAACTGTACTGCTGATATCCCCGAGGATGTTGACAGGGGAGATTTTATGTTTTTTGTGACCCTTCTCGATCAGCTATACTGGATCAGCGGATGTACTCTAGGCGGAATTTTCGGCTCATTTATTTCCTTTAATACCGAGGGACTTGATTTTGTTATGACTGCTATGTTCGTGGTTATCTTTCTTGAGCAGTGGCTTAAGGAAAAGAGCCATATCAGCTCGATTGCGGGACTTGCCATTCCATTCCTTTGTCTTGTGATATTTGGTGCGGATAAATTCATAATTCCTTCGATGATTGCGCTTGTATTTGCACTTGCGCTTTTGCGCCGTCCCATTGAAAGAGGGGTGAATGAATAATGACTCTTACAGAGCAGCTTATAACCATTGGAATGATCGTTCTTGGAACGGTCATAACTCGTTTTCTTCCGTTTGTTGCTTTTCCTGGGGGAAAGGAAACACCTAAATTCATTACTTATCTTGGAAAAGCACTACCTTCTGCTGTTTTCGGACTTCTTATCATTTACTGCTTAAAAAATGTAAATGTTTTTGAGTTTTCCCACGGTCTGCCCGAGCTTATTTCAATTTTGCTTGTTGTGATCATTCACTTGTGGCAAAGAAAAATGCTCCTTTCCATTGCTTCCGGAACTATTTGCTATATGCTTCTCGTTCAGACGGTGTTTTAAAAGCAGCTTATCATAAAAAATATGTTAAAAATTTGGCATATTTTTTTGAAAACACTTGATTATTATCAAATATGTGGTAAAATATATAGGTAGATTATTATTTGGAGGAATTATAAAATGAACAAACTCGAAAAAAATGCGCGTTTTGGCGGAATTGAAGGCCCTGTGCTGACGATCGTTATGGACGGTGTCGGAATTGCGCCGAATACAATTTCTAATGCTGTTGCAACAGCTTATACTCCTACTCTCGATTCTCTGATGGCTAAATATCCCATGGTAACTCTTAAGGCTCACGGTACTGCTGTCGGTCTGCCCTCTGATGATGACATGGGCAACAGCGAGGTCGGTCATAATGCTCTCGGTGCAGGTCAGGTATTTGCACAGGGTGCAAAGCTCGTTTCACAGTCTATTGAAAGCGGAAAGATGTTCGCTTCCGAAACATGGAAGGAGCTTGTAGCAAATGTTAAGAGCAATTCTTCAACTCTTCATTTCATCGGTCTTTTCTCGGATGGAAATGTTCATTCTCATATAGATCATCTGAAGGCTATGCTTTCTCAGGCAAAAGAGGATAAGGTTGGCAAGGTTCGCATTCATATCCTTATTGACGGCCGTGATGTTGGAGAGACAAGTGCTCTTGATTATATCGAGCCTTTTGAGGCATTTATTGCAGATCTTCGCACTGCGGATTTTGATATCAAGATCGCAAGCGGCGGCGGAAGAATGAAGATAACAATGGATAGATACGAGGCTGATTGGAGCATGGTTGAGCGTGGCTGGCAGACTCATGTTTTAGGTGAGGGAAGACAGTTCTGCTGTGCGGCAAAGGCTGTTGAGACATATCGAGATGAGCTTCATGTCATCGACCAGGATCTTCCTCCCTTTGTTATTGCAGAGGACGGCAAGCCTGTTGGTACAATTGAAGACGGCGACAGCGTAATTTTCTATAATTTCCGCGGAGACCGTTCCATTGAGATTTCCAAGGCTTTTGAGGACGAGAGCTTTGACAAGTTTGACAGAGTTCGTTTCCCCAAGGTAGTTTATGCAGGTATGCTTGAATATGACGGCGACCTTCATATTCCTCATAAGTATCTTGTTTCTCCTCCCGAGATCACGAATACTATGGGCGAATTTCTCGTAAATACAGGGGTTTCTCAGCTTGCAATTTCCGAAACTCAGAAATACGGTCATGTTACCTATTTCTGGAACGGAAATAAGAGCGGAAAGTTCTCCGAGGAGCTTGAAACTTATATTGAGATCCCTTCCGATGTTGTTCCTTTTGAGCAGAGACCTTGGATGAAGTGCGCAGAGATCACAGATAAGCTTATCGAATGTCTTGAGAGCGGAAAATATAAGTATCTCCGTGTGAATTTCCCCAATGGTGATATGGTTGGTCACACAGGTAATCTTGAGGCTACGATCTGCTCCATGGAGGCACTTGACCTCCAACTCGCAAGAATTCTCGCCGTTGTTGATAAGCTTCACGGTGCGGCTGTTATTACCGCTGACCACGGAAATGCAGACGAGATGTATGAGATGGATAAGAAGTCCGGTCAGCCAAAGGCAGGTAAGGACGGCTCTTATAAGTCAAAGACAAGCCACACTCTTAATAAGGTTCCTTGCATTATTTATGATAATTTCTCTGCTGATAAATATACAGTTAAAGCAGACGAGGGCAAGTTTGGTCTTTCAAGCGTTGCCGCAACGATGGTAAATCTTCTTGGCTATGATGCACCTGCAATGTGGGATGAATCTGTTATCGAGATAAAATAAGATATCAAAACAGAAAAAAGAGCTGATTCACTAAATGTGAATCAGCTCTTTTTTTATATACCCATAACTGAGTCGATAGGGAGGGACATGACAAGTCCCTTTGCTTCGCTTGACATTCCGCAGCTTTCGCTTATTGCCTTCATAATGGCAACCTTGCTTTCTGTCTCCGCTATTATCATAACGATCTCTTTTTCATCCGGAATGCTAAGCTCTTTTGCGCCAATTGTTTCACGGTTCACTATGCTTCTGCTATGCATAACCGTTCCGCCAAAAGCTCCCGCTTCCTTTGCAGCCTTCATAACATCTCCGCTGAAGCCGCGGTTTACTATTGCAGTCACAAGAGAATATTTTATATCCGTCATAATATATCTTTCCTTCCTGACAGTTTCCGATATGCTTTCCGTGCTCATATTTATTATCTGCAAAAGAAGATTGCTTGCACCTGTGAGTGGAATGGTAAAGGCTATTCCGCTGTTTACCGTGTCAAGCCTGAGCTGTGAATGAAGCTTACCGAGCATTTTTTCGCCAATGGGCTTTTCAACAGTGCTCAAAAGAACGCATTTGTCAATGCTTCCGAATCCCAGCATATCCATGATGTCGCTTGGGGCAGTTCCCTCGGCATTTATTCTATATTGCAATGGGATCGAGCAGCGGCAAAAGAGGTCTGCCGCTTTGTCTGCAAGCTTTGGTGTTGCAATCAGCACCAAAAGCTGATAGGAGGGCTTCTTTATTTCGTTTTCCATTAAATATCCTCCTCAAGATCAATGATTTTATCGCTGTTTTCAGGTATAGCCGTAATTTTTGCACCGCTCTTTCCTGTTTTGATCTGATAAACTATTCCCATTATCTGAATTGCAATGAGAGGTGTCAGAGCAACGAGAGCAACAACTCCGAAGGCATCAGTCATAAGATTACCTCCAAGTGCTGTGCAGGTTCCGATGCTGAGGGGCAGCAAAAATGTTGATGTCATAGGACCGCTGGCAACTCCGCCTGAGTCAAATGCGATACCAACGAATATTTTTGAAACAAATCTTGACATGACAAGTGCAATTACATATCCGGGAATGATTATCCATTCGATGGGTATTCCCACAAGCACACGGAGCATTGCAAGCCCTACACTTATCGCAACACCAAGAGACATTGCACGGTTCATGGCTTTAACCGAGATCGCACCGTCGGTTACATTTTCAACCTGATGGTTAAGAACCTGAATTGCAGGCTCAGCCTTGACGATAAAATAACCGATGAGCATTCCAATGGGAATCAGCAACCAGTTGTGCTTAAGCGAGGCAAGCTCTTCACCAAGGAATGATCCAATGGGGGCAAAACCGAGGTTCACTCCGCAAAGGAAGAGAACAAGACCCACATATGTATAAACAAGCCCCACAACTATTCTTTTGATCTGTCTTTTCTGGTATCTTCTTGTAATAAGCTGGAAAAGTACGAACACTGCAACGATCGGCAGAAGTGAAAAGAAAACCTCTTCTGCGTATTTCGGTATCCCGAAAATAAACACCTTTGCAACATCCTGAGTTGTGGAAACATTAACAAGGCTTGAAGAAGAATATACGGCTTCTGTGGGCTTGAAGAAACAACCGAGGATAAGGACAGCAAGTATTGGGCCAACGCTTGAAAGGGCAACAAGACCAAAGCTGTCGCTTGCCGAGTTTTTATCGCTTCTGATAGATGCAAGACCCACACCCAGTGCCATGATAAAGGGAACGGTCATAGGCCCTGTTGTAACTCCGCCCGAGTCAAATGCAACTGCAAGAAAATCGTCCGGAACAAAAAACGAGGCGAAGATGAGCAGAAAATAAAGAACGATAAGAAGCTTTGAAAGGTCTATCTGGTATCTGATACGGAGAATCGCAACGGCAAGAAAAATACCAACACCAACTGCAACCGTGAGTATCAGAACAAGATTCGGAACTGATGGAACTTGCTCTGCAAGCACCGCAAGATCAGGCTCTGAAATTGTTATTATCGCACCCATAATAAAGCCGATAAGTATAACGAGAATGACCATTCTCGTTTTTGATATCTGAACACCGATACCTTCCCCGATTGGAGTCATGGCAATTTCCGCACCGAGCTGAAAAAAGCCCATGCCTATTATCAGCATAACAGCGCCGACGGTAAACAGCGAAACGCTTCCAAGCTCCATAGGAACAAGGATAAGGCTGATAATAAGGACTATTGCCGATATGGGAAGAACGGCGGAAAGAGATTCCATTGTTTTTTCTTTTAATTTTGGATTCAACGCTCTGCCTCCGTTTTCTATAAATATCTAAATCATTATATCATATTGTCTTATGCTTTTCAATATTAAAATAGAGTTTTTTCAGAACAAATCGTGAAAATATTACCCATTAGTTCACAAGTCTCAAAATGATATGGCAGAGACTCTGCATCAAAGGAAGAAAGAGGAACAGAAAGTCCTTTACCGAGAAGCTTTAAATAGGCTTCTTTTTTTGTCCAGAGCTTGGTGAAAGCCTTTGCTTTATCGTTAGATGCGGCTATCGTTTCTATTTCATTTTTGGTGAAAAATCTTTCGGCTATGGGCATTGGATCTTTTTTATATATAGTTTCGCAATCAATACCTATCATGGGCTTTTGCTCTTTTGAGATACATACAGAGCAGGCAACGAGATTTTCGGAATGTGAAATGCTGAAATCTATATAGGGGATATCGGAAAAATAAGGTTTTCCGTTCTCTGTTTTTGCAATGGTCGGGAAAATGCCCATCTGATCTGCAAATGCTCCTAAGATGCCCATTGCTGCAAGGCTTTTAAAGGCAGATGGACGGTGTTTTTTATTCATAAGTGAAAGAATATATTTTTCATTGTTTTTCATTATCGAAGCGGAAATTCCCTCCGCTTCATCTTTTATATATTCTTCCGTTATCACCTCGGGAACAAGGCAAAATTCTGTTTTGATCATAAAAACACCCCCTTTCATATTATTATACCTTATTTTGCTTGGCTTTTCAAGAGTAATTTTGGTACTGTTCGGTACTCACGGTAACCTTTTGGAACGGTCTTTTTTGATAAAATTCTCTTGCAAAGCAGAAATGCAAAAAACTTGGCAGAAAGAGAGGAAGGGTGATCTTATGAATGACGGATAGTGAAATCAACGATATGAAAAAAAGGCTTAAAAAGGGAAAGCTTCTTGAGGTTGCGGAGCAATATATTGAAAGCTGCGCAGAGGAAGATAAATTCCCAAATATGGCAGGCTTTTGCAGATACTGTCACATAGGTCAGGGAGAGCTTGATGAGATCGGCAAAAAATTTTCACGGGAGTTTGATGCACTTTGTTCGGTCTTTGAGGATGAAGCTTTAAACTCGGATGTTGCAGTAACTCTGATCGGCTCTTATATGAAAAGATATCTTGGCTATGGCGAGGAGAAAAAGAGCAACGATGCTCCGGTTTCCGTATATTTCGAGCATGACATTCTTAAGGACGGAAAGTGATGAAAAAGGTCATAATCGAAGGTGTGCCAAACAAAAAACAGCAGTTGTTTTTTGATTCCGAGACAAGATACACCGCATACGGTGGTGCAAGAGGCGGAGGAAAATCATGGGCGCTGCGACGCAAGCTCGTGGGGCTTTGCCTCAGATATCCGGGCATCAAATGTCTCATTATCAGACGCACCTATGACGAGCTTGCGGATAATCATGTGGGACCTTTTCTCACGGAGTACGGACCTCTTTTAAGTTACAACGACGGTGAAAAAATGCTATCATTCTATTGCGGTTCAACAATCAAGCTTGGGTACTGCTCAAGTGACAGAGATACACTCCGATATCAGGGAAGAGAATTTGACATCATCGCCATAGACGAAGCAACGCAGCTGAGCGAATTTCAGTTTAAAACACTTTCGGCTTGTCTGCGCGGTGTGAATGATTTTCCCAGAAGAATGTATCTCACCTGCAACCCCGGTGGGATCGGTCATTATTGGGTAAAGCGGCTTTTTATTGACAGGATATACAGAGAGGGCGAGAGGGCAGAGGATTATAACTTTATCAGCGCTCTTGTCTATGATAATCCTTCGCTTATGCGTGCTGATCCCGATTATGTGAGACAACTTGAGGCTTTGCCCGAAAAGCTCCGTGCCGCATGGTTATACGGAAGATGGGATGTCTTTGAGGGGCAATTCTTTCCCGAATTTGACCCGAAAGTGCATATTATCTCAAGCTCGGATGCTGATGAGAGAGAGCTGCGGTATTTTATCGCCTTTGACTATGGACTTGATATGCTTGCGGCACTTTTTATGGGCTATGACAGGGAGGGCAATCTTTATGTCCTTGATGAAAAATGCCGAAGCGGTCTTACTCTTTCCGAGGCTGCCGATGCCATTGCCTCTTTTGATCCCGAGAAACGCGCGGAATATGCCGTTGCGTCCCCCGATCTCTGGAACAGAAGGCAGGATAGCGGCATCAGCGGCTTTGAAATAATGAGCAAAAACAAAAGCCTGCCGCCTTTGATAAAGGCGGACAACCGCAGGATTCCCGGCTGGAGAGCGCTTCGCAATATGCTTGGAGCAAAAGATGTCGGAAGGCTTAGAATATCAGATTTCTGCAGAGAGCTGATCAGGTGTTTGCCGGCACTTCTTTTTGATAAGAACGGTGCGGAGGATGCATCAGGTGAGCCGCATGAGATAACTCATGCTCCCGAGGCACTTCGGTATGCGGTTATGAGCCGATTGCCCGAGATGGGAATCGAAGAAAAGCATAATTTCAGTTTTGAAAGAAAAAAGAAAAGTTTTTTTGATTGATAACTGCTTTGCAATTAAGTTTTATGAAACAAAAAAGGAGGTTTTTTTATGGCGAAAGCTGATTTTAAGGGAGCGCTTGGGGTAGAACGGATAAAAAAATTCGGAGGTATCTGCCATGGTGCCGCAAAGACAGAAGGAAAAGAGCATACTGCACTTGATATCTGTAATTTCAGAATACTGTCGGACGGATCTCTTGAGAAAAGAGAGGGATTTTCTCCGATCATGACCTTACCAAGTGAGCCAAGAGCATTCATCAGTGCTGTTTTTGATGGCGAGGAAATGCTGTTCTTCGTCTGTGGAAACAGAGTGTATGAAGCATCATCAAGTGGAGCTTACAGCGTTATCGGTGAGATCGAAACTGCCGTAGGCAAGGCTGAACTTTTTGTCTGCCACGGATTTCTCTATCTGCTTGATGAGAAGGATCTTTATAGATATGAGGACGGAGAATTTTCTCCCGTTATCGGATATGTTCCTCTTTATGCCAAGGAGCTTGACGGAATGGGAAAGGGTGAGATTTTTGAAGATGTTAATTATCTCTCGGACAGGATCAGACTTCATTATAAGGTAAAGCAATTTACCAAAACATTATGTCTAAGCATAAAATGCAAAGAAATCTGCTCAATTTTATGTGGTGGAATTGATATCTTGTCAAAATCAACTCTTTCCGAGGACGGAATGAGTATCACTATTCCTTCGGTCGCTGAGGAGGGTTGCGAAATTCTTGTCTGTCTGAAGCTTGCGGACGAAAGCATCAAGAGACATGAGCTTATCGAAAAGGGAAGAGCTATCATCTGTGACGGAGGTGACACCGGAAGAATAATCCTTTATGGCGGAATCGACCGAGGCAGTATTCTGATCTCAAAAGAGGTTTCAAACCCTTCATATCTTGAGTCCGTGGCGGTTCATACAAGCGCAAGTGATGTATATTTTCCCGTTTCCGATAAGAGGATCTTTCCCTGTACCGGAGAAGGTGTAAACAGCATAATCAGAGACGGAAGCCGAATGCTGCTTCTGGGTGACAGCAAGATCGCAAGCTTGAGCTTGAGGGGAAAAAGCATTGATCTTTCGATTTATGATGAGCATTTTGGCAGCGTTTCAGAGAGAGGAGCGGTAATAGGCGGAACAGATCCCTATGTTATTTCAAGATTTGGGATCTATCGCCTCAGCGGAAGAGGCGTTTTGACCGATAGCGGTGCGGAATGTATTTCAACTGAGATCGAGGATATGCTTTCGAGTGACTTTTTCACACGCGCTGTTGCTTTTTATAACAAAGATCGGGGTGAGCTTTTCTTCGGTGATCCCGAGAGCGATGAACAGGAGATATTTGTTTATTCCGTGCTCGGTGAAAAATGGTATCGCTTTGACGGCATCCCCTTTGATTTCTTCTTCAACTTTGGCGGAAAGGTCTGTATGCTTTATGGAAAATATGTATTTGCTTTTTCGGAGGATGATCTGCTTGATACCTCTGCTGAAATGGCAAGTGAGAGCGAAATTGAAGCATACTATGAATCAAATCCCATTGATTTTTCGCTCCCCGAGAGACAAAAGCATATCGGAAGAGCTTATATTAAGGCGGATTGTGACGGCGGAAGCTTCACAATGACGCTGGAGGGAGACGGTGGCGGTAAAAGCACACTTGATATTTCCGACAGAACAGAAGGCATTGGAAAATACCCCACAAGATTTAATGCAAAGACCGGGATCGGGCGTTTTTCCGATATGTATTATATCATCCGTTCAAAATCTATGGGAAGAACAAGAATCGTGAGCCTTGTTCTTTCGGCACTGAAATAAGAAAGGAGCTAATATGAAGGTGAAAACAACAAAAGCCTGGCAGCAATATGAGGCGGGCTGTGATTTTAAGCGTTCTATAGGTCTTTATGAGACGGTGAGAGAAAACGAACGCTTCCTTCGAGGTGATCAATGGCATGGCTCATCTAATGAGGAGCTTCCGAGACCTGTTTTCAATATTCTGCGTAGGATCGTAGATTATATGATCTGTACCGTTTTCTCAAAAAGGATCGCAATAAGCTATACCGATGAGGATATTCCCTATGAGGAAAACCCCGAAAAGCGTGAAATGATGCGCTCTGCAGTAAAAATACTCGGTAAGCACGCCGCATTCCGCTGGGAGAAAAACAAAATGGATAAGGTGATGCGCCGTGCGCTTTATGATGCTGCAATTTCGGGTGACGGAGCTGTCTATTGCTATTTTGATCCGGATGCACACAGCCCTTCGCCCTTTAAAGGTGACATCGTAACAGAAAACATCGACAATGTAAATCTTTTCGTTGCGGATATGAACAAGGCTGATATCCAGAGCCAGGAATACATAATTCTTTCGGGAAGGCAGAGCGTTTTTTCGCTTCGAGATGAGGCGATAAGAAACGGAATGTCAAGAAGTGAAGCTGTAAGGCTGATTGTTCCGGACGAGGTGATGTATTGCGGTGCAGGTGATATGTCAGGAAAGGAGCTTGAAGGAGATGAAGAGGAAAAGAAGGCAACATATCTCATCAAATTCTGGCGTGAGGACGGTAAGGTCTGCTTTGAAAAGTCCACGAAGGGATGCGTTATAAGAAGGGTAAAGACAAATTGTTCTCTTTATCCCGTTGCCTATATGAATTGGTATCATACCAAAAATTGCTTCCACGGAACATCTCCCATAAGCGGCCTTATTCCAAATCAAAAATTCATAAACCGCGGCTATGCAATGGTCATGAAGCATATGGCAGATACTGCATTTTCAAAGGTGGTATATGACAAAACCAGAATACCCGAATGGACAAACGAGGTCGGTGAAGCTATTGCGGCGATAGGCTCAACAAATGTTTCGGATGCGGTGAGCATCATCCCACCGGGTAAGCTTGAGGATGGATATATGGAGCTTCTCCAGAATACCGTTGCAGCAACAAAGGAAATGATGGGTGCGACCGAAGCGGCTCTCGGAAATCTCAATCCAACAAATACCAGTGCGATTCTTGCGATCCAAGAGGCATCAAAGGTACCGCTTTTGCAGATAAAGGACAATGTAAGCTCATTTGCAGAGGACATTGCCAATATTTGGGCAGACATGATGTGTGTCTACTATCCCCCCGAAAGGCTTATACCGTTTTATGAAAACGGCGAAGCACTTTCAGCCCATGCCGATCTTGCAATTCTGAAGGATACCATGATCCATGCTCATGTTGAGATATCCGATCCCGAGAGATTTTCCGTAGCATATAATCAGGTCATTCTCGACAGACTTCTTGACAGCGGACATATAACATTTGGGGAGTATCTTGAGCGTTTGCCCCAGGGGATACTTCTTAATAGAGAAAAGCTTCTTGCAAGGCTTAAGGAACATGAAGAAAAGGAGGATATTTCAAATGGATGAAGAGATCATGACAGGGGAGATCGAAAAAATCGAGGAGCAACCCGATGAGCTTGAGATGCTTCGTGCACGAAATGCCGAGCTTGAAAAGGAGATTGCTGACAGAAAGGGACTTTCCATGAGGCTTGAGAAAGAGATAAGTGAGTTTTCGGAAATGTTCCCAGATGTTCCTCTTACAGAAATTCCCGATGAAATCTGGGATGAGGTGAAAAGAGGACTGCCTCTTTCTGCATCCTATGCAAGACACGAAAGAAAACGCCAAATCGCTCAAAGGAAGGCTGACGAGGCGAACAAAAATGCCATGGAGAAATCCAGCGGCTCTGTGTCCGGAACAACGGACCATTATTTCACAGCGGATCAGGTCAGAAAAATGACCGCATCCGAGGTTAAAAAGAACTATTCACATATTATTAATTCCATGAAACACTGGAACTGAAAAGAAAGGAAATAAAAAATATGGCACTTACAAATTTTATACCCACAATATGGAGCGAAACTCTTGCAAACGAGCTTGATAATAAGTACATCGCAGTTAAAAACTGCAACCGTGAATTCGAGGGCGATATAAAGAGCAAGGGAAATACAGTAAAGATAAGCGGAGTTGGCGATATTTCTGTATTTGATTACACAAGAAATACAGATATGAGCGCACCCGAAACGCTTTCCGACAGCGCAAGAACTCTCACAATCGACCAGGCAAAGGCATTCAATTTCCAGATCGACGATGTGGATAGAGCTCAGGCAGTTCCGCGTCTCATGCAGGCTGCGATGAAGAAGGCGGCATCCGCTCTTGCAAATACCGCAGATAATTATGTTTTCGGTCTTGTAAATTCCTGCTCCGAGGAGAATGTTCTTGATATGGGCAGCGCAACTGCCGAGAATATCATTGATTCTATTCTTTCCGTCAGAACAAAGCTCTACAGAAGCAATATCTATGATGCGGATGATGTGATTTTTGAGGTTTCTCCCGAGATCGGAGAGCTTATCATGAAGGCAAAGATCAATCTTTCCACAGGTAACCGTGATGTGCTTGAAAACGGCTGTATCGGAAGCGTCAGCGGCATAAAGATCTATGTTTCAAACAATGTGGTAAGAGACGGCAATATCCATAAGTGCGTTGCAAGAAGCAAGAGAAGCGTTGCTTTTGCGGAGCAGCTCAGCGAGATCGAGGCATACCGCCCCGAGAAGAGATTTGCCGATGCCGTAAAGGGACTTCACCTCTATGGCGCAAAGATCGTATTTCCCGAGGAGTATTTCGTAATGAATTATAGCCTCGCATAAAGAGGTGATCTGATTGCTGAATAAAGAGTTATATCACGCAGTATTGCAGCTCATCGGAGAAACTAACGATATGGCGTATACCGCAGATTATCAGGAGCGCTTCCCATATATTCTTGCGCTGTTTTGCGGAGAAGCAGAGGATCTTGACGATAAATACCGCATGGCAAATAAAATGCCCCGCTCGCTATACAGAATGCGAGCGGTGGCGGATATGGAAGAGGATTTTCCGCTTTCCGATCCATTTACCTCGGCAGCAGTATACTTTTGCGCCGCAATGCTGATA
>JAFXAN010000152.1 GCA_017517035.1 Clostridia bacterium | reverse complement strand
CATGTAGAAACACAGATAAACGACAATAAAAATTCCCTTTTTCAAAGTTTTGATCGACCTTTTTTAAAAGGTCGCGCGAGCCGACGGCGGCGTCGGTCGCCTCCGCAGAGGCGAAACTCCCTCACCGACAAATTACTGTTTATAAAAAGAGGCTGAGATCAGCCTCTTTTTTTCTAATAAACATTTCCGTCCTCGCGGTAGCGCTTCCATTCATTCTCAAAGAATCCGCCGCCCTCGGGGAGAGGTCGAATCGCTCTTTCAGCGCAAGTAACTTTAAGGCTCTCACGGTCAAGTGAAGCGGTTTGAACCTTGCTTCCTTTTCCTTCGCCTTCAAGCTCAAAGGCAAAAATACTGTCAAGTCCTTCGGGAGCTTTTCCTTTTTCCGAGGTGTAAAGTGCGCTGCCTCTGGAAAGACCGCCGTTTTCGATATAGTAAAGCATTGCGGATAGGTAAACTACCTGCGTTGCAAGTGTATCACGGAGGCGAAGGGCATCGGGAAGCTCGTTTTTCTCGGATTTTGCAATTTTTCCGTAATTTTTGAGCGTTTCCTTGGCTTTTTCAAGAGTTTCAGCAATTTTTTCGCTGTTTCTTATTGCAGCTCCCGAAAGGCTCATGCTCTCTGTTACCTCTTCTCTAAGAGCTTTGATATTACTTTCGCTACCGTCTGCTATGCTCTCGCAAAGCATCGAAAAGCTTTCGTATGAATCCTTTGCAAAGGCAAAAAACTCATCGTCTTCGATCTCACTGAAATCACCGCATCTTGCAATATATTGCGCTGCTCTTGTACCGCCTACCTGACCTGCATTGAGCGCACTTCCGCCCGGGCGGACTATTCCGTGAGTTCCTGCAACCTCACCTGCGGCAAAAAGCCCCTTCACCGAGGTCTGCCACCACATATCAACATCAATTCCACCATTGTTGTGCTGTGCGGAAAGTGAAATTTCCAGCATTTCACGCTCAAGGTCAACGCCCTTGCCAAGATAAAGCTGATATGCAGGGTCATTCATATGGCGCAGACGCTCAATAGGTGTACCGAAGTCTGCTTTTGCGCTGATAAGATAATTTGCGCCTTCTTCGTCAAGCACATCTGCCGTAAAATTCTCGATTTCGAAAGGATTCTTTCTGAAATCAAGATAGACCTTTCTTCCTCGGAGCATTTTTTCTCTGTAAACAAGAAGGTCGATAAGAGAAGACCCATCAAGTGCTTTTTTGCAGTCAAAGGGCCACTGATATCCCTTTCGGAATACAAGTGAGAGGGCTTTTTTTTCGTCCTTTCCAAAATATTCGGAGAGAAATTCATATTCGTTTCCGTCTTCATCTACCGAAACAAAGCGAGGGATCACCTGCATATATGTTCCCGAAACATTCCATCGGGGAGAAACGGATGCAAGACCGTACTGCCATTCCGTGAGGTTCTTTCCAAGCGCTCCCGCCTCAAATGCAGCACCGCTCATTCCCCATTGGCTGACGGGATATACAGAATCTGCATAGATTCCTGCAGGACCGCCCGTTGCCCAGATGACATTGTTGGTTTTTATGAGGATAAGCTCGTTTGAAGCCCCCTTTGTGTCAAGTGCCAAAAGTCCGCAGACCGCTTCACCTTTTTTGATAACGGAAAGTACAAGCGCACCGTCAAGAATGTCAATATTTTTTTCGAGAACAGCCGCCTCAAGTGCCTCTGTCATAAATTTCGATGTGAGAGGGCCTGCGCTTGTTGCTCTTGCTCTTGTGTCGTGGTCTGTCTGATAGCCTATGTATTCTCCAAGACGGTTTGTGGGGAAGGGAACACCAAGCTCGCAGAGCTTAAGGAAGCATTTGAGGGAATTTGCTGCCTCTGCATAGGCATGGTCACCGTCAACGCATCCGCCCGAGAAGAAGTCACGAGCCATGGCGGTGGGGCTGTCCGCCGCCTCACCGCTGATATTCATTTTGTAATATGTTTGCTTGTCCGAGCCTGTGTTTCTGGATGTTCCTCGCTTCATTCCGTCGGTGACGAGAAGTGCATCGCTTATTCCATATTCGTTCAGGCGAAGAATTGCGCAAAGACCTGCCGCACCGCTGCCCACTACAACTGCGGGAGCAGAGAAGATTCGGATGCTTTTTCCGTTTTTATTTATAATTTTTTCTTTCATATTAATATCCTTTGTTTTTATAAACAGTAATTTGTCGGTGAGGGAGTTTCGCCTCTGCGGAGGCGACCGACGCCGCCGTCGGCTCGCGCGACCTTTTAAAAAAGGTCGATCAAAACTTTGAAAAGAGGATTTTTATTGTTGTTTATCTGTGTTTATACGGAGAATTATTGTGAGTTTTATGTAGAAGAACAAACATCAACCCCATACTCGTCATCCTGAACGAAGTGAAGGATCTATGAACGCTAAAGGATGATTCCACCACTATTTGACTGTTCGACAAATTACAGTTTTAAAGTCTTCTGATGTGCATACCGCCGTCAACGATGATCGAATGACCTGTGGTATAGCCGAGAGTTCCGTCGGAGAGTGCGAAAACAGCCTTTGCAACATCCTCGGGAGTACCCCATCTGCCCTCGGGAACAAGTCCGCCGGCAATAAGAGCATCGTATTTGTCCTTGACCTTTGCGGTCATATCGGTTGCGATGATTCCTGCGCAAATTTCATTGACGAGAATACCCTCGGGGCCGAGCTTGTCTGCAAAGAGCATGGTCATCATGGAAACTCCTGCCTTTGAGATGCAGTATTCGCCTCTGTTTGTGGAGCTTGTATATGCGGAGGAGGAAGAAATGCTGACGATATAGCCGCGGATTCCGTCCTCTTTCTCCTGCTTCAGCATCTGGTTTGCAACGAGCTGAGTGAGGAAAAATGTGCCTTTAAGATTGATTCCCATAACGAAATCATAGCTTTCGCTTGTCATCTCGAGAATGTCCGCACGAACTCTTGGGGCAACGCCTGCGATGTTGGCAAGAACGTCAATTCTGCCGTTGATTTTCAGAGCTTCATTTACGAGATTCTCTCTATCCGCCTCGCAGTCCAGCTTGCCGAGAACGGGCGTGAATTTGTCACCGAACATACCGAATTTAGCCTTGATATTTTCAGGCTCAGCCTCGGGAGCGGTGGAATAAAGCAGACCAACAACATGGTAGCCCGCCTCGATAAATTTCTTTGTTGTGGCATAGCCGATACCGCCTGCCGCTCCTGTTACTATTGCAACTTTCATTTTTCTATTCTCCTATTTTTGATTTTTGTGTGGTAAACAGTAATTTGTCGGTGCGTCAACATAACGCAAATCTGTAGGGGACGGCGACCTCGACGTCCCATTTGTCATTTTAAATTCACGGTTATTTCATGTCTTCTGTGGGACGTCGAGGTCGCCGTCCCCTACAAAAACACATCTTTGACCGTTCGATAAATTCCTGTTTATATATTATTTCTTGTTCAAAACAAGCTCACGGTAAAGTGGCATGAACATTTCCGTATCTCTTATGACGCAACCGGGAGTGCCGCCGGCACGCATGATCTCGGAGCATTTTCCGCAAGCGATACAGATCTTCTTTTTGTCAAGTCCCTCGCCCATGGTGATATCCTTTGCACAGTCGGGATATGCAAGTGTTTGTCTGCCAAAGCCCGCAAGATCAAACATTCCGTTTTCAATGCAAGCCGCATTGACTTTTGCACCCTCAGTTCCGAGGAAGGATATACCGGAGCTTATAACCGGAATGCCCGGAACAGCCTTCTTAACCTCTCCGATACCCTTCAGCATTCTTTCAACGCCGAACATCGGATGGTCTCCGAATTTATCAAGGCTTCCGATAAAGGGGCGGTTTACATTGGGATTAAAATAGGGATTGCCCATTGTGAAATCAAGCATCGGCATTCCAAGCTCGACCAGTGCCTTTGCAAGCATTTTTGCTTCCTCATAGTGAGGAGTGATCCCGTCACCCTCATTAACCCCAAATCCATAGGGATATGGGAATCCATCATAGATATTCATTCTTGATGTGATGATAAAATCATCAGAGCAGGAAGCGATAGCTCCCGCTGCAGCTGTACGGACAAGTCTTGTTCTGTTTTCAAAGCTTCCGCCATAGCGTCCTTCTCTTTCGTATGCCGAAAGAAGCTCGCAAAGCAGATATCTGTGACAGCATTTTATATCTGCACCGTCAAATCCCACCTGCTCCGCCATTTTTGCACCGTTTATAAGAGCCTCGCAGATGCGGTCAAGCTCGTCATCGGAGAGTATAGCTTCCTTCGGAATGGGATTTTCACCCTCGAAGATCGGATTGTTATATGCAATTCTCGGAGCAGGCTTTCCCTCGGGCTTGCTGTATCTTCCCGAATGGGTAAGCTGGCATATGACAACAGGCTCAAAGCCGTTTTCCTTCATCGAGAGCTCTTTTATCATCTCGACCATGCGGCGAAAATCGTCTGCGGTTTTGTCATTTAAGTACATCTGACGGGGGTTCGCTCTGCCCTCCTGCATAACGGCTGTTGCCTCAAACCATATAAGTGCGGGAGCACCCTTTGCAAATCGGGTATAGCGGCGGATGGTAAGATCGTCGGGAGCACCGTCCTTTGTGCCGTCACAGCCCTCCATAGCCTGATACACGATGCGGTTGTGGAGGACCTTGTTTTTAACCTTGATGGGTGTTTTGAGAACGGAGGTGTCCTCGGTATAGGGGAGAATTGCATTGGCATCGGCAAGAAGCTTGTCAAGCTCTGCCTTGCTTTGCGGTACATTTATATTCATTTGTTTTCCTTTCCTTAAACAGTAATTTAGCGGTGAGGCGGGAACGGTGAAATTATACCCCAACGCCGATGGCGTTGCCGCAAGCGGTTCGACTACACGAATGACCTTTGGTCATTACGTTCCGCTCAGGGTGACTGCTTTGAGATTATCATCCTTTAGCGCTCGTAGATT
>JAFXAN010000151.1 GCA_017517035.1 Clostridia bacterium | reverse complement strand
TACTGTTGAAACACTTTTTGGAAATGTTATGCTTGTAAGGGCTTCACAGTTATAGAATGCAGAAGAATTGACCGTAGTAACCCACTCCGGAATCTCAATGCTTTTAAGAGATTTACAGTTATAGAACATTCTTTCATGAATTATTGTATCTACCGAGGTAGGAAAGATAACCTTTTCTATAGCTTGACAATTATAAAAGAGGTTACGAGTATTGCTTGAATAAGATTCAGTATAGCTTTTTGAGAACTTCAACTGAGACAAATTAACAACATTTTCCTGCTTTTCAGCTTTTGCACCGTATACAGTTTTAAGGCTCTTACAATTATAGAACATACCGCCTTTGGGTCTATTTGCCCACGAATTAGAGGAAAATTCATATGTAGCACCGGAGCTTGTAATGTTTCCGAGATAGACAGTATGCAGATTTGTAAGTCCTGCAAAAGGAGAACCATTGTGAGTATAAGTCAGCTTTTTGAAAGCATCATCAATCATGATAACTTCGATAGCATTGGCATACTCGGGATATGTTTTGCGCCACAGATAAAAATCATAATGGGCTTTGGTGTCATTGTTTTGTACATAAAGTGTAGTATTTGTACCGACAGGCTTAAATGTCAATACATTTGTATCCGGGTCAAATGTCCAAGTGTAACCGCTTGAACTGTCCTCAACACCCGAAAGTCCGGGGGCCACTGTTTCAGTGCCTTCCCCCTCCGTTGCGGCTATGCAGACGCAAAGGGTCGCTATGCAGAGTGTGAGAGCAAGAAACGCAAGTAAAAGTTTTCTTTTCATTTTTCCTCCTATTTCGGCTTTGCCGAGAATATAGTTATTCGTTATTATTTTAACTTATTTTACGGTGTTTTTCAAGTTATGTGAATAATGTTGAAAAAATAACATTTAAATTCACAAAAAATGCTTCAAAAGCATCGTTTTTTTATAATTTTATGTTACTTTTCACACATTTTTAACATCCAAATTAACATTTTAACAATCCTGATACTATATAAATGGTAAGCTTTAACAAATTTTTCAAAAATTTTTCAATAGGTATTGAAAAAACGGCATTTGCGTGGTATAATTATTCAGTAATTTTTTCACAAGAGGTGAACATACTTGAAAAACAAAATTAAGATCGCTATTCTGGGGTACGGTAATCTTGGAAGAGGCACAGAGCTGGCTCTCCGTGCTTGCCCCGATATGGAGCTTGTTGCCTTCTTCACAAGAAGAGACCCTTCTGCCCTCAAAACCTTGTCCCCTTCCGTTCCCGTATATTCCGTTGACAACATCTTGGATTTCAAAGATAATATAGATGTTTTGGTTCTTTGCGGAGGAAGCGCAACGGATCTTCCCTATCAAAGTCCAAAATATGCAGAGCATTTCAACATCGTTGATAGCTTTGATACTCATGCAAAAATCCCCGAGCATTTTGAAAATTGCGATACGAGCGCCAAAAAAGGCGGCAAGGTCGCCATCATTTCCGCAGGCTGGGATCCCGGTGTTTTCAGCCTTATGAGAATGCTCGGCGGAGCGATTCTTCCCTCGGGCAAGGATTATACCTTCTGGGGCAAAGGCGTAAGTCAAGGTCATTCTGATGCCATCAGAAGAATCGAAGGCGTTCTTGATGCAAAGCAATATACAATTCCCGTTCCCGAAGCTCTCGAAAGAGTCAGAAACGGTGAAAATCCGGAGCTTTCCACAAGAGAAAAGCACACAAGAGAATGCTTTGTGGTTGCCGCTGACGGTGCAGATAAGGCTCGCATCGAAAACGAGATCAAAACAATGCCGAATTATTTTGCCGATTATGACACTACTGTGCATTTCATAACCGCAGAGGAGCTGAAAAGGGATCACAGCGGTATTCCTCATGGCGGATTTGTTATGAGAAGCGGAAGCACCGGCGAGGTCGGTGAAACAAAGCACATGATGGAGTTTTCACTTCATCTCGGTTCAAATCCCGAATTTACTTCAAGCGTTCTTGTCTCATTCGCAAGAGCGGCTTACAGAATGAATCTTGAAGGTCTATCGGGAGCAAAAACCGTATTTGACATCCCTCCCACATATTACTCCCCAAAAGAAGCCGACGAGCTTCGCCGTGAGCTTTTATAGTGAAAAACGAGATTGCCGATTGTGCAATCTCGTTTTTATATATCATCCTTTAAAAATCGGGAATCCGAATGCTCGGGGATATGGATATCATATCCTCGGCTTTTCATTATTCTGCATTTGAAATCAACAAGTGCAGACGGAACGCAAAGTCTGCTTGCTATACTGAAAAATGAATCGTTTTTGTTTTCAAGTATATCCTCATCGCAAACAAGCAGCTCCGCCGCAAATAGATTTGCCTCATATTCTGTTGGTGTTGTTGAATCAAACAGACTCTTTTCATGAAATGTATGCTGCGAAACGATCCTTTCATGGAGCACCGCATGGCCAAGCTCATGGGCGCAAAGAACCTTTCTCTGATTTTCATCGGCAGAGGAATTTATAACTATATTTTTGATCCTCGATTGACAAAAATAATAAGCCTTTATGCTCCCCAGCTCATGATATCTTATTCTGATATCAAGCTCCTCGCATATCTTAAACGGATCATGTGATCCGGCCCGCAAAACAAGCTCTCGGACAGCCCCGACAATACGATTTATCGCTGCCATCAATCCCTCTTCCTTCTGCTTTTTCTCTGTCTTGGAGCAAATTTTGCCCGTGCCTCTTCCTTGGAATCAAGATAGACCTCCATTATTGAACGGAAAAATAGGTCCTTTGCCTCTTCGTCAAGCTCTCCGCCTGCAAAAAGTGCGCTTGCTCTGGTAAGAACCTCGCTGGCTTCCTTTGCACCCTTTATTCCATATTCATTCTTTACATTTGCGAGGAAAATATCCTTATCAATATCCTTTTCCCTATCGTCCTCTTCCTCGTCCATCAGATATCCCACGGAAACGCAAAGTGCCTCGGCTATCTTTTTTACATTCCCCATCCTCGGCATCGTTCCCATCTGCTCATATGTATAAAGAGATCTTTCCGAAATGCCGGTTTTTGCTGCAAGCTCCGTCTGCGAAAGATCAAGAGCTATGCGTGCTTGTCTCACCTTTTCACCAAATGTCATAAATTTCCTCCACAAACTTCCGATTATCTATTGACAAACTTCCGATTTGCGTGTATAATAATTATACTGCAAATAACTTCCGATTAACATTTTACCACGGAAGTTTTATTTTGTCAAGTATTTTTCGGAAAGGAGCATCATTTTTTATGGAACGCACGATACTTCACTGCGATCTTAATAACTTCTACGCAAGCTGCGAATGTATGCTTGACCCATCCATCAAAGATAAGCCAGTTGCCGTTTGCGGAAGTGTTGAAGACCGCCATGGAATAGTACTTGCAAAGAATTATCACGCCAAAAGATACGGTATTGAAACGGCTGAAACTGTCTGGAGTGCACTTGCAAAATGCCCCCAGCTTGTGGTGATAAAGCCGCATTTTGAGCTATATGTGAAATATTCAAGAATAGTAAAGAAAATTTATACCGATTATACCGATAAGGTCGAACCCTTCGGACTTGATGAATGCTGGCTTGATATAAGCGGTAAAAACATTGACGAGAAAAAAGGATATCTGATAGCCGATGAGATAAGAGAAAGAGTAAAAAAGGAAACGGGGCTTACGATTTCTGTGGGAGTGTCCTTCAACAAGGTTTTCTCAAAGCTCGGAAGCGACATGAAAAAGCCCGATGCCGTAACCGTCATAACAAAAGAAGGATTCAAAGAAAAGATATGGGATCTTCCCACCTCCGACCTTATTGGAGTTGGAAGAAGCACAAAAAAGATCCTTGAAAAATACAATATAAATACAATCGGTGATATAGCGTCAATGCCGAAAAGCTTTTTTGAAGGTAAAATGGGAAAAAACGGGGGAAGACTTTGGGAAAATGCCAACGGAAACGATTTCTCGCCCGTTGTTGAAACAGACTGCTATATTCCCGCAAAATCAGTCGGTCACGGAACTACAACAAAGAGGGATCTGACAACTCCGGATGATGTATGGACAACCATGCTTCTGCTTACTCAGGATATAGGCTACAGCCTCAGAATAAACAAACAGAAGGCTTGCGGCGTTGCTGTGAACATAAGGGACTGCAAGTTATCTTCAAAGCAATGGCAATGCAAGCTTCCCATTCCCAGCGGAAGCTCTATAAATCTTGCAAGAGCTGCTTTTTCCCTTTTCAAAAACTCATACGGTTGGGAAAATCCATTGCGCTCTGTCACAGTTACCGCCATAAATCTTGTTTCAGCCTCGATGCCGATACAACTTAGTATCTTTGATGATAACAGAAAATTTGAACGGATCGAAAAATTAGAGGAGTGCGCCTATGCGGTAAGGGACAGATTCGGGATGGATTCGCTTGTACCGGCAACGCTTATCGGTCTTGAAAGGCTCACCGAAAAAACAAGCTTTTTGCCGAGCGGATGGTGAATTTTTTTATAAACACTTGCAAAAATCCTCATTTCGGTTTATAATATATCCGAAAATAAAAAACGGAGATATTTATGAAAGCTGATAAATGGATCACCAAATATACGGAATCGCTTGACGGAAAAAGAATTGCAATTTCAGGTTCAACAGGCGGAATCGGCAAGGAATTATGCCGTTTTCTTCTGAAGCTCGGCGCATCACTTGTTCTCATAGACCGAAGCCAAAGCAGATCCGATAATCTTATAAAAATTCTTAAATCGGAATATGAAAATTCCGAAATAGAACAAATAATTGCAGACATGGAGGATATAAATTCCGTAAAGCTTGCTTGCACGCAACTTGAGAGCATGGAAATATATGGACTTATTTTAAATGCCGGTGCTTACAGTATTCCAAGGCATAAATGCTCAACGGGATATGATAATGTTTTTCAGATCAACTTTGTTTCTCCATATTATATGGCTCGCAGACTTGAAAATCATGTTCAAAAAATCGTTGCTGTTGGAAGCATTGCACATAATTATTCTCATATAAAAGAGGATGACATTGATTTTTCGGGAGAGAAAAAATCAAGCCTCGTCTATGGAAATGCAAAAAGGTATCTTATGTATTCCCTTCTTGGTGCATTTGAAAACCACCCCGAAAAGCTTGCGATAGCTCATCCCGGAATAACCTTTACCGGGATCACAAATCATTATCCAAAGCTTATTTTTGCCATCATAAAACATCCGATGAAGGTGATATTCATGAAACCGAGAACTGCTTGTCTCAGCATTCTGATGGGACTTTTCCGGCATACTGAAAAATCGAATTGGATAGGTCCGAGGATATTTGATATATGGGGTATGCCTAAAAAGAAGCCACTTAAAACCGCTTCGGAAAATGAGCAAAAATTTATATGCGAAACAGCTGAAGAAATATTTAGAAAACTATGAAGTATAAAAATATAAAAAACGGAATTTTCATTGAAAGACCAAACCGTTTTATTGCAAAGGTTCTGATAGATAACAATGAAGAAACCGTTCATGTGAAAAACACGGGAAGATGCAAGGAACTACTTATAAAAGGTACAACAGTTTATCTCGAAAAATCAGAAAATCCAACTCGTAAAACCAAATACGATCTTATCGCCACGGAGAAAATGCTGCCATGCGGCGAAAAAATACTCATAAATATGGATTCAACAGCTCCCAATGAAGCTGCATTTGAATGGATAAAGGAAAGCGGTATTTTTTCGGGCAACGCCAAGGTAAAAAGAGAGGTTTTCTTTGGCGAATCACGCTTTGATCTTTATGTTTCGGACGAAGAAAGAAAGGCATTTATTGAGGTCAAGGGTGTGACGCTTGAAAATGACGGTGTTGCAATGTTTCCCGATGCTCCAACCGAGAGAGGCATAAAGCATTTAAATTCGCTTGTAAAGAGTATTTCGGAGGGATATGAGGCTTATGTTCTCTTTGTTATACAGATGAAAGGCATCAAAGCATTTAAGCCTAACGACACCACGCATAAGGCCTTTGGCGATGCTCTGCGATATGCAAGGAGCAAAGGAGTTAAGATTTTGGCAATGGACTGCATAGTAACTCCCGACACTATGACGATAGATAAAGAGATCGAGGTTATTTTATGATCAAAGCAAAAAGGAACTGACAAGCAGTTCCTTTCAGACTGTCGAAAAAGCTGTAATACCGCAAGTAGATAATAGTAAAAATAAAAAAGTTCAATATAATAGAAAAAATTAAATTCAAAAAGAAGCACAAGGCAATCACGAGGAAAGCCTTGTGCTTACTTGCTTTTTCCGT
>JAFXAN010000150.1 GCA_017517035.1 Clostridia bacterium | reverse complement strand
TCAAAACTTTGAAAAAGGAAATTTTTATTGTTGTTTATCTGTGTTTCTACGGAGAATTGTTGTGAGTTTTATGTAGAAAAACAAACATCAACCCCACACTCGTCATCCTGAACGAAGTGAAGGATCTATGAACGCTAAAGGGTGATCTCTCCACTGTTTGACTGTTCGATAAATTACTGTTTAGACAAAGAATTATAGACAAAAGGTGTCACCGTCCAAGAGGTGGCACCTTTTCTGTTTTAATGATTAGCGTCAATATCAAAAAGCTCATTTATCTCATGCAACAGCGCACCATGAGCCTCAAGAGTTGGATCACTGTCAAGGAGCATTTTTGCTTCTGACATGGCAAGGCTGAAAAGCTCACCGTCAAGAAGCATATCCGCAAGCCTGAAGCGAAGAGCTCCGCTCTGTCTCACAGCCCCTCCGTTTTTACCAACAAAATCACCCGGTCCTCGCATACTGAGATCCTTTTCCGCAATGGTAAAGCCGTCATACGTCTTTCTCATTGTTTCAAGACGCTCTCTTGCTCTCTCGCTCTTGCTATCCGAAACAAGAACGCAATAGCTTTTTCTGCTTCCTCTTCCAACTCTGCCTCTGAGCTGATGAAGCTGTGAAAGTCCGAATCTTTCGGCATTTTCCACTATCATAAGGCAAGCATTCGGAACATTTACACCAACCTCGATAACGGTAGTTGAAACAAGAACATCAATCTCTCCCGCCGCAAAGCTCTGCATAACAGAATCCTTTTCAGCCGGCTTCATTTTTCCATGAACGAAGGCGATTTTTTTGTCGGACAATCGTTCTGCCAGCTCCTCTGCGTATTTTACCGCACTTTTAAGCTCGGGCTGACTGTTTTTTTCCTCAAAACAAAGCGAAAAAGCCTCTCCCGTTGAGATCTCGGACATAAAAATATCACCCTCGACCGCATCCTCCACTTCCTCAGCTTCCCTTTCCTCAACCGCAGGACAGACAACATAGACCTGACCGCCCTCGCCTGTCAGCTTTCTAATAAAGGCAATAAGTCTTTCTCTGTACCCCTCGTCAACGGCAAAGGTGTCAACTCTTTGTCTGCCGGGGGGCATTTCGTCAATTACCGAAAGGTCAAGATCACCGTAAAGTGTAAGGGCAAGTGAACGGGGAATGGGGGTTGCGCTCATTACCAGCATATGGACATTTTCACCTTTTTCACCAAGTGCGCTTCTCTGTCTGACTCCGAATTTATGCTGCTCATCGTTCACCACAAGCCCAAGAGATGAAAATTTCACGCCATCGCTTATAAGGGCATGAGTTCCGATCACGATATCTATCCTTTTTTCGGGATCGCACTCCGCAAGAGCTTCATATATTCTGCGCTTTTCCGCTCTCGGAGTTGAACCGCAAAGAAGTGCCGTTTTTATACCGAGAGATGAAAAGAGCTTTTCAAGATCACCATAATGCTGGGTAGCAAGAATTTCCGTCGGTGCCATGAGAGCCGCCTGCTTTCCGCTCCTCACAGCGATCAGCATTGCGGCAGCGGCAACAACAGTTTTTCCGCAGCCAACATCTCCACAAACAAGACGGCTCATGGGCGTGCCGGATGCAAGATCGGTCTTAATTTCCTCTATCACACGCTTTTGTGCGCCCGTCAGGTCATATGGGAGAGCAGAAGCAAGATCACTTATGTCATTCTCGGCGCATATAACCGCTCCGCCGGTCGGTCTTTGACGCCTTCCCGCAAATGCAGTTCCAAGGGAAAAGAAGAAAAACTCCTCAAAGATCAGCCTTTTCTTTGCCGCTTCAAGCTCACGCATGGAAAGAGGAGCATGGATCGTGCGCAAAGCAAAGGCACGGCCTGCAAGACCGTTTCTCATTTTTATATCATCATCAAGAAAATCCGATGCCGCATCGCCCCTAAGATATGTGAGGGATTCGGAGATCAGCTTTCCCATCAGATTTTGATTCAGCGGCGGCGAAAGGGGATAGATCGGAACGAGGGGCGCAAGCTCGCTTATACTCTCCCTTATAGGCTCTGCCACAGGACTTGAAAGTGAAAAAACATCCTTTCCCGAGGGCATTTTTTTCCTTTCGACCTTTCCGTAAAAGCGAAAAGTATTACCGAGTGCGAACTTATCCGCCAAAAAATCCTGATTGAAATATATAATTTCAGCCGTGCCGCTTTCATCATATGCACGGAATTTGAGCAGTGACATTCCTCGCCTTATAAGTGCCTTTTTCGGCTGTGTTGCAACCGTCAGGCAAAGGGCGCTTTTCTCACCGTTCACAGTTTCCGAAAGGAGCTTAATATCGCCCCTGTTTTCATATGCTCGAGGATATAGCCCAATAAGATCGCCGATTGTCTCAGCACCAAGCCTCATAAGTGCCTCTGCACGAACCTTTCCAACGCTTTTAAGCTGTGTTACCGGCGTTTTAAGTCCATTTTTCGCCTCATTCATCGGTTCATCCTCCTTTCACGGTTTTATTTTGTATTCAAGAAATAGTCCTTCGCATATAAACAGTAATTTGTCGAACTGTTGAAAAGGTGAATAAACGGAGATGAGGATATGCGTTAGCCTCCACTGATTTTGCAAAGCAAAATTAGGGGAGGTGGATTTTGCCGTAAGGCAAAAGACGGAAGGGTCTTATGAGGTGTAAGGTAACTTTCTTGTTTTATAAAGTTACTTTGCAAGCTACACCCTTCAGTCACGGCGAATAGTATCTATTTTTCTACGGCAAGTTATTTCGCCGTGCCAGCTCCCCTATTAAAACAGGGGAGCCTTATTTTACCGTTCAATTTCACTTGTA
>JAFXAN010000149.1 GCA_017517035.1 Clostridia bacterium | reverse complement strand
TCGGTGAAGGAGTTTCGCCACTGCGGTGGCGACCGGCACCGTTGCCGGCTCCCGCAAGCTTTTAAAAAAGCTTGAGCAAAACTTTAAAAAGAGGATTTTTATTGTTGTTTATCTGTGTTTCTACGGAGAATTGTTGTGAGTTTTATGTAGAAAAACAAACATCAACCCCACACCCGTCATCCTGAACGAAGTGAAGGATCTATGAACGCTAAAGGGTGATCTCACCACTATTTGACTGTTCGATAAATTACTGTTTACTTAATAATATTTAATACAAACATACGGAACGGACATAGAATCCGTTCCGTATAGGGATCAGTCGTTGGTTTTCTTGTCCTCAAGATAAATAACGATCTTGCGGTTATTTTCAGAGCCGATGGAATTGGTGGAAACGCCCTCGATTCCCTGAATTTCGGAATGGATGATGCGTCTCTCATAAGGATTCATAGGCTCGAGCATAACGCTCTTCTTATACTTAATGACCTTACCTGCCATGCGGCGAGCAAATGTGCGGAGAGTTTCCTCTCTCTTTGCTCTGTAATTCTCGATATCAATTGTGATCTTGCAATATTCTCTCTTCTCGCCCTCAACCTTCTTGTTTGCTGCGAGATTTGCAAGATACTGAAGAGAATCAAGTGTGTCACCATGGTGACCGATAAGAACACCTGCGCTCTCACCGTCGATGCTGATGATAGTATCATCATTATCTCCGTCACGAACGCTGACAGTTGCATCAAGCTTCATGTCTGCCACAAGCTTCTTTACGAACGCAACCGCCGCTGCCTTGCCGCAGAGAACATCCTCATAGCTTGCAAGAATTTTTGCCGGTGTTCCGCCTATTCCGAGAAAACCCTTCTTTGCTTCCTCAAGAACTGTATATTCTATAGCGCTGACATCGGGAGCTCCAAGCTCCTTTGCAGCCTTCTGGAGTGCCTCTTCAATGCTCTTGGCACTGACTGTAATTTCTTTTTTCACGATCAATAAACTCCGTCTTTATTTTTCAGTTTTTTTGTCTTCTTCGTTATCTTTTTTGTCTTCCTTAAGAGGAGCTGCCATGCCACCTTTGCCTTTTGCCGTCTCTTCTGCCGCCTTCTTTTCTTCTTCGGCAGCCTTTTCGGCAGCAGCCTTTGCTGCAAGCGCACGCTCTCGCGTATCCTCAAAGTCCTCATCGTCGATATGATGGAGTGAACGAACATATTTTCCGCTTGCGCTATATCCGTTTTCGCCACCATTTTCCTTCTTCTTTGGGGCTTTGTTCTTCATTTCCTGTTCAGCAGCCTTATAATCCTCATCGGTAAACACGGGCATAGGCATTGCCTTTGAGAGAATCAATTTCTTCACAAAGGAAAGAATGTTCTTCGATACCCAATAAATGCCCACAGCACCGGGCATAATATATGCAAAATATGTTGTCATGAGAGGCATTGTAACATCCATCATGGTGTTTGAGCATCCCATGTTTGCATCCTGTGCGGAAGGTGGCTGATAGGTAAACTTACGCATAAGCTTTGTTGAAGCAAACTGGAAAACGAACACAAGCACGGGAACGATAAGAAGCCAGCTCCAACCTTCCTTGCTGGGAACAAGTCCGAGATTGAAATCTCCGAAAATATTGAAATTCGGGAGTAATTCAACATCGGAAACCTTTTCTTTAAAACCTTCAACGCTTTCAAAGGCTTTAGTACCCAATATTTTCATTTCCTCGATAAATTCAATGGTCTGCGAGGTTTGGGACTTGAAATCAGAGTTTGCCCCCACAATAATATCTTTTATCGCAGTAATCTGAGCATCCTTAAATCCGATAACATATTTGAGAGGATTGATAACAATACTATACAGCGCCATGATTATCGGAAGCTGTATAAGAAGAGGAAGACATCCGCTCATGGGATTGTAATTTTCCTTCTGGTAAAATTCCTGAATCTCCATTTGCATCTTCTGTCTTGTTGCTTGGTCATCGCGTCCCTTGTACTTATTTCGGATAGCCATTTCCTTGGGACGGAGCTTTGCCTGCTTTATCTGGTTTTTCTGCTGCTTGATATCAAACGGGAGAAAGATTATCTCCACGATAAGCGAGAAAAGGAGAAGCGCAACCATATAGCTTCCCGACCATGATTCAAACCAGCGAAGCACCTGACCGATCCATGTTAAAATTGCGTCTATTTTAATCACATCCTTTTGGGATTTCTAATATCATTGCCCCCGTGGGCAAATCTTCATTCGCTTACCCCTTGTTTTTGCGGGGCTTTTTCTCGGGTACGGGGTCATATCCTCCTCGGCAAAACGGATTGCAGCGAAGAACTCTCCAGACCGTGAGAGCAAGTCCAACAAAAAAGCCTCTTTTCTGAAATGCCTCAATGGCATAGCTGGAGCAGGTAGGTGTGAACCTACAGCTCGGGGCTCCTTTTAGCGGCGAAATGAATTTCTGGTAAAAACGCAGAAGCGCAATACATAAATATTTCATGGCATCAATTCTTCTCATTTAGCATTTCAAGACGAATAAGGGCATGGCGAAGCTCTGCGGCAACCTCCCGGCTCTTTGCGCCGTGGCAGCCTTCTCTTATTGCAAGAACAACGAGAAATCCCTTTTTCAAAAGATATTTCTCATCTCTCTCAATGCTTCTGTATGCTTCTCTGACAATGCGCTTCGCACGGTTACGCTCATGAGCCTTTCCATACTTTTTTGAGACCGAAATGCCGACCCTGTTGAGATATTTTTTCTCGGGATTCGCCATCATCAGCCGTCTTGCGCCATAGTCCTTCAGCACATATACGGCAATTCGCTTGCCCACGCACTTTTTTCCCTTTGAATATGCTTTTGAGTATAAGTGATGCTCCTTTAGAGCAACAAGTTTCATTTTTCTTTTACCTCCTCATAGGGAGTCGCTTCCGTCATTGTTTTTTGTTTGTTTTGCTGTTGTTTTTCGAAAAATTTGTTCTGAAAAATCAAAAACCCCGATCAGATAAAGAGCATTGAACTCGCATCAATCGGAGGTTTTATGATGGTAGCAGAGAGAATCAGTATGTGAGTCTCTTTCTGCCCTTTGCACGTCTTCTCTTGAGTACGTTTCTGCCGTCTGCGGTCTTCATTCTCTTTCTGAAGCCATGCTCCTTCTTTCTCTGTCTCTTCTTAGGCTGGTAAGTTCTGAGCATTATCTGCACCTCCTTATAATTGTTTATCGGAAGCGTGTTGCTTTGTTGCTTTTACGCTTTTACACAATGACACCCAATATTATATCCTGTTTCTGCCTATTTGTCAAGGGATTTTTTAAAATTCTCCTCGATTTCGTGAAGAAAAAGCAAAAATCAGGCAAAAAATCGCCCGCATTATGTAAAAATCGTTGACTAATTGCAAAATAAATGGTATACTATTGATAAAATAAACAGTAATTTATCGGTGAAGGAGTTTCGCCACTGCGGTGGCGACCGGCACCGTTGCCGGCTCCCGCAAGCTTTTAAAAAAGCTTGAGCAAAACTTTAAAAAGAGGATTTTTATTGTTGTTTATCTGTGTTTCTACGG
>JAFXAN010000148.1 GCA_017517035.1 Clostridia bacterium | reverse complement strand
ATGACCGGAAGTGAGATAAAGTGGGCGTTTATGCAGGGGATTCCCGTCAGGCTCATTGACAGGGTGAGGGGGCTTGATATCTGGTATCCGAATATTGATGAAGTCATTTACAGACGGGACGGGAAGCGAGTGGCGGTATCTGCCTCGCTTATCAGCCGTGCCGGTGAAGCCCCCACCGTTACAAGAGCCAGAATGGAAGATGTGTTTTTCGCAAGAGAGGAGGATGAGGCAAGATGCAAAGCAGAAATGAATACCGAAGAGGACGCCTCGTGAGAAGCGAGCCTGACGGAAGATTTTATATAGAGGGCGTGGATATATCCACGCTCTCTCCTGAGCTTTACGGAGTTGTATGGAAGCTTAAAAACTATGAGGAGAGCGGTCTTACTCCCGATGATGTTATAAATCTTAAGGATCTCTATGACGATGCCGTGAAAACCATTTCGGAACAGCGCAGAGAGATCGAGGAGATGCGGAAAAAGCTCGTTGAGCTCCCCATCCGTCCCGGTGACACGGTCTATGACTGCCGTGAGTTTTTCAATACAGATATTGAGCGCCCAAGGATAAAGAAGGATAAGATCTTCAGCGTGAAGATTCTTGCAGGCGATTCAAAAGGTACATACATATATAGAACCGACTGCGCCACATATCGCCGTGAGGACTTCGGCAGGTCCGTTTTCCTCGATGAAAAAAAGGCACATTTGTGTGCCGAGAAGAAAGCGAGGGAGAGGGAAATATGAAAATATGTAGGGTGTTTCCTTCAAGCGGAACGTGCGATGCTTGTATGAATTATGCTGATATGGACGGATCTGTACCAAACTGTATGGCTTGCAAGCAAAAGCAAAAAACATACGAGCTTTTGCAAATAGGAGCGGGTTTTTTCGGAAGTTATGCTTTTGTATTGGCTGACGGTAAAATCGAAAAAGTTTCGCTCGATCGTGTTTTTGATATCAGAGAGGAGGATAGGAATCAATGAAAAAAGATGATTTATCCGAAGTGAAAGAGTTGCTTAGTTCATATGTGGTATGTAAGCGACAAAAATCATCAGAAGAATATGCAAAAAAATATTTTGTTGAACGATATAAGCCGTTCTGCGGGCTAAACGATGAAGAAATCTGTAAGAAAATGGAACTCGTTGAAAACTTGATTTTTACAATGCCTTTTTCTCGGGCATCAATACTTCTCAATCTGCACTACATTAACGGGCTTCCGGTTGAAAAATGCGCTGAAAGCATGGAAATATCGAGAACCACGGCGTTTCGCATCTTAAAAAGGGCGATCATTGCTATAAATAAAAAATACCAAAGAATAAAAGGCGGTACGGAATGATTAACAAAGAAAGATTGCAACTGTCAATACAGACAGTGAAAGAAAATATTACAATTTTAGAAAGTCAAGAACCTGAGGATGCAGGATATTATTTGCAGTTGGAACACGAAAAAATGGTTCTTGATGCTCTTGAAAAGCAAATGCCAAAGCACTATGAATTGTGGAATGGACAATGTTGTTGCCCTAATTGTAAAAAAATATTCGGTAGTTCTCTCCAATTAGAGTTATTAAGGTATTGGGACATGCCGTATTGTAAATTTTGTGGACAGGCTTTGATTTGGAAGGACTATTCAACCGAGAAAGTTGGTGAGTGATATGCCACCAAAGAAAAGGACACCAAGATATATCGATGCTAATTTAGCAAAAACAGCATTGCTCGGTTGGGATACAGATGCAACCGATGAAGAAATAGAACGCACCATTGACAAAATCCCAACAGCCGATGTTGTCCCCAAGAGCGAGGCTGAAAGTCTGACATTAGAGCTTAATGCTATGCGTGGCGCGGCAAACTCCTACAAGATGCACTATAACAACCTTGCGAAGGAGATTTTCGAGGAGATTGAGAAACTGTTCTTTAAGAATGGCGTTTTCATTCATATTCAAAGTTATAACCAACTCAAAAAGAAATACACGGAGGAAGGAGAAAAAAGCTAATGAGCGAAAGATAAGAGAAGCGCAAGAGGCGTATTCAGAGGGGGCGGTACTATGAAGCCTTAAATATATGGCGACGGAACAGACCGCCGATGATACTGCTTTGGAGATGGATCAAGTGGAAGCGAAGCAGGCCCAAGCTTGAGGACTTCAAGGTGAAGGGGTGAGAATTATGAGCAAGATAGTTTTAAATCACTCCGGGCAGAGCATACATATTCCGGCATTTACGGTTCGCCGTGTGGGGACAACTTATGTTGTTATGCCGGGAAAGGTCAAGGAAGTATTCTTCAGCGAAAAGATGGAGCTTTGCTATCATCTTCACCGTGTTGCGAGAGGGATCTTCGGTGAGAGGATCTTTAAATCAAAACAAGCTGCCGAAGATAAGGCTTTGGAGCTGAACAGTAAAGTCAATTAGAAAGGAAAAACCATGAGGCGAGTTAAGAAACGCATATATTCGGGTGTTGTCTGTGAGCAGATCGTTTACAGCGTATCCGACAGGATCAAGAATATCGGCAAAAGCTCGCCTCGTGTGCGTTTCAAGACCGAGGAGGAGAGGGCGGCGCACAGGCGCGGTATTGCGAGGCGCAGATTTGCCCGTCTTTTGAACGAGAATTTCACAACAAACGGAATTTATTCAACTCTCACATTCAACCGCGAGAACGAGATCCACAGCAATGAGGAAGCTAAGTGGGTGAGAAAGTGCTTTTACAGACGTCTCAAATACTTTTACCCTGATGCGAAGATCGTGATAGTCTACGGCAGAGGAAAGAATACTCACCGCTTTCATTTGCACATGGTGAGCGAAGGCATCCCGGCAGAGGATATTAAAAGAATATGGTTTTACGGAAAGCTTGAAGAATGGTCCTATCTTCGCGAGCACAACTTTTATGATGACGGCAAAGGCGGGAAGATCGACCACGGCAAGGATTTCACTGCACTCGCTTATTACTTATTTGATCACTACACACCTGAGCAGGGCGGTCACTATTATATGTCAAGCCGAAATCTAAAAATGCCTGATTCTGAAGATGTTACAGAAGTTAAGCAGAATTACACCGAGGACAAGCCTCCCAAGCGTCCAAAGGGTTACATACTTGTCAGCAAAAAAAGAACCGAATTCGGTTTCCTTCATTATAAATATGTAAGGATCACGAAAGAAAACCTATATTACCAAATGAAGCAGCTGGGGGATAAGCACCCCGAATACATAAAAATGAAAAAAGAATTTGAGCAAGAAACTGCGAAGCATCATAACTCGCCGTAAGGCAATTTTAACTGCGGTCGGCAGACCGCTTAATTACCCTTGTAAATGCGTAAAATTTCAAGACGAAAGTCTGACCGCATTTTTTTAATAGCTTAGATTAGGCAGACTGACTGTAAGTGCGGATATGCTCGGTCAGAATTGAGGAGTGAAATTTTACGCAATGAAATAATCTAAGAAAGGAAAAACTATGGCAAACTTTAACTTTAACAGGGTCATGCTTGGCGGTAGGCTGACCGCAGACCCCGAGAACAAGCAGACCACGGACGGGGTATCTATAACCTCGTTCACCATTGCCGTCAATCGAAAAGGCACCACAGCTGACGGAAAAGCAGTGGCAGATTTCTTCAAGGTCACTGCATGGAGATCTCTTGCGGACTTTGCTTGTAAATTCTTCCGTCGTGGTTCTGCGATCTTCGTTGTGGGCACTGTTCAGAACCGTTCATATGTGGATCACGAGGGAACAAAGCGATATGTGACCGAGATCCTGGCGGAAGAGATCAGCTTTGTTGATTCAAAGGGAGAGACAGCGAGCGTTCCGGGTGCGGATGGTGCACAGGTGGAAAAGCCCGCTCCTTT
>JAFXAN010000147.1 GCA_017517035.1 Clostridia bacterium | reverse complement strand
GCAAAATGGAAACCTCTGTTCCCGATATCTACGCGGTGGGAGATGCCGTGCAAGTAAAACATTTTATCACCGAGCAAGACGTGCTAATTTCCTTGGCAGGACCTGCGAATAAGCAGGGGCGCATCGCCGCCGATAATATTTGTGGGCTTGACAGCGAATATAAGGGCTCGCAAGGTTCGTCTGTTATAAAGCTCTTTGATATGACGGTGGCAACGACGGGCATTAACGAACAGCAAGCTAAGGCAAGCGGCTACGAATATGAAAAGGTTATTTTAACGCAAAATTCGCATGCAGGATATTACCCGAACGCAACGGCAATGACGTTGAAGCTGATTTTTGAAAAGAAAAGCTTTAAGATCTTGGGCGCACAGATCGTCGGTTACGACGGTGTGGATAAACGCATTGATGTGATTGCTACGGCAATCCGCGCGAGCCTCGGGGCTGACGAGCTGAAGGATCTGGATCTGGCGTACGCTCCGCCGTATTCTTCTGCGAAAGACCCCGTGAATATGGCAGGCTTTGTTGCCGAAAACATCAAAAACGGTGTGGTAAAGCAGTTTTATTATGAAGATATTTCCTCTTTGCGTGAAAGAGAGGATGTGATTTTGCTTGACACTCGCACCCCTTTTGAATATATGCGAGGTCGCGCTGATGGCTTTATCAATATTCCTCTTGACGATTTAAGAGAGCGCGTAGGTGAGCTTGATAAATCCAAAAAAATCTATGTGATTTGCCAAAGCGGACTTCGTAGCTATTTGGCAACACGGATCTTAATGCAAAACGGCTTTGACGCTTACAATTTCGCAGGCGGCTTTAGATTATATAGCAGTATTAAAAACGAAGAATTGTTATCTAAGCAATGCTACTCTTGCGGTATGGAAAAATAATAGACAAATAAGAATTTGTCTGTAGAAACCAATACAAAAAGGATACCTCAATATATCAAAAATCTCCGCAAGTGGTCAAACATATGGTCAAGTGCGAAAAAAGGGCTTGTTCAACCCCGAAAGCAGGGAAGAACAAGCCCATTGTTATACACAAAACACGAGATTTTGCGAGGATTTGCGAGATAAATAAAAAAATCGGGAATCTTACGACTCCCGATTTTTGGTCTGAGTGACAAGACTTGAACTTGCGGCCTCTACCACCCCAAGGTAGCGCGCTACCAGCTGCGCCACACCCAGATAACCAACGGATGATATTATACCATTTTATTTCTCATTTGTCAAGACTTTTTTGAAAAAAACTTATTTTTTATTTATTTATTTTTTCCTTGAAAAAATCATACAAATATGTTATACTATTTTTATAAGATTTCCACCGTTTAGACTCAGGAGTTATTATGAAAACAAGCAAAGATTTATCATTTGACATATTGCAGAAAAATTTTACCGATATTCCAATGGATTGCCGTTTGGCTCTTTTTGTGGATTTTTCATCTGCTCTTTCAGAAAGTGAAATTTTTGATATAGTTGATAAATGTGCCGAGAACAAGATCGGTCTTATCATTCCAAAAACAGCATCGGAGGATTTTGATTTTATTCGTCCGATGGATTATCTCAAAACCTACCGTACTCTTCTTGACCGTGCTGAGCTTCATGGCATAAAGGTTGCTATCAATCTTGAAAAAAACATTGAGGCTGCCGTTGTTCGCTATTTTGATGATGATTTCGACGATTCCATTCGATCGAAGGTTATTTTAAAGAGGGAATATTATTGCTCAAATTGCGAAGATGTAAAGATAGCCATTGGTGACGAAGTCATTTCAGTTGTTGCCATTGAGGAGAAGGGCGAGCTTATAGATCTGCGACCTTTTATTTATGACGGTGAGCTTCGCTGGAGCACTCCCATTGGAAATTGGCGTATTTGCCGTTATTTCTGCCTTGAAGACAATGAAAGTGATTCTGTGAATATATTGAATTACGGCAAATGTGTCACATATCTGAATGCTGTTTTGGGGCTTTTCAAAAATTCATTCGGACATCACATCGGTAAAACCCTTGACACAATAGCATTTTCCGATATATGCTTTTCTGCGAGAAACAGACGAAATTGGGACGAGGGCTTTGATGAGCTTTTTGAGAGACTTTACGGATTTGAAAGTGCGCCTATCTATCCTTGTCTTTACGAGTGTGCAAATGATGAACAAAAGCATTTCAAGACGCTTCTTATGGACTGTCGTTCTAAAATGCTTTTCGGCGGTATTATTAAGGCGATTTCTGATGTTGCACTGGCAAATGGAATGAATACTTTTGGTTCACTTTCGGAGCCTAATATTACATCCTGTTCATATGTTCTCGGTGATGCGATGATGAATATGTCACTTTTTCCAGTGGCAAAGCTTGAGAAGGCATACCTTTACGGAGTAAATTCACTTGAAATCGCTCAAGGAGCTGCAGATATCAGCGGAAAAACGATAGTTGGATGTGACGCATTCGGTGAATATGAAAAGTTAAGTGATGATATCATCTATAAAGAAACTGCCACAGCATTTGCCAGGGGTGCCAACATGATGGCGGTGCATCTGCCTTATGATGGGGCTGAAATTGGCGATTATTCTTCTTTTGTGGGCAGGCTTCAAGGCGTTTTAAGATCAGGTGATGCAGTCAGCGATGTTGCTGTTTTGTATCCTGTATGGTCGCTTCATTCCGAGGTTTCACTTTTTGAATTGGATATTCCAAAAGGATATTTTGAGTATCCCGAAACTGCTGATGATATTGACTATATGTCTGTTATAAACAGCATCAGCTTTTATTCCGGAAGGGATCTTTCGGTGGTGCATCCCGAAGTTTTAAGGGGAGCGCTTGATGGAGACGAAATAAAGGTGTTGGTTTTGCCTGCTGCCGAGGTTGTAAGCCTTGAAAATATGCACGATATTGCTGCCTTTTATGACAGAGGAGGCAAAATTATTGCTACGGGAGCACTTCCGAGGAGAGCGGTCGAATCACCGGATGGAAAAGAACTCAAAGATCTTGTATGCCATATTTTTGGTTCTCAGGCATATGACGAGAATATTACAGGTGACTTTATCCATAATAAGAACGATAGGGGTGGGGAAGCATACTTCCTTTATTCGACGGGAACCGGTGTTGACCGAGGCATGCTCGTTCCCAGCGCAAGGATCCTCGAAGCACTTGACTCATTTGACATTGCATATGATGTTTATATTGAAAATATGCCGAGAATGGACTGTACGGGTGCTCTTAACACAAGCTATCCCGAATATAAGCAGCTTGGACTTTCCGAGAGCGTCAGAGGTGGAGGAATGATGAGCTATATTCATAAAAAATGCGAGGGCTTTGATGTTTATTATTTCACCAATGCAAATAATTCTAATTATTGCGGAAACATTCATCTTAAAGGCAATCACAGCATTGAAAGCTGGAATGCGAGAAACGGTGAGATAAGCGCATATGAAAGTGAAAGCATCATTTTGAATGGCAGTGAATATACTAAAATCAATGTTTCACTTGACAGCGGTGAAAGCATCCTTTTTGTGTCAAAGAATTTGTGATAAACATAAGAGGCTGAACATGTTCAGCCTCTTTTTTAGTTGAGATAAACAGTAATTTATCGAACTGTTGAAAGAGTGAATAAACGGAGATGAGGATGAATGGGAGCCTCCACTGATTTTGCAAAGCAAAATTAGGGGAGGTGGATTTTGCCGTAAGGCAAAAGACGGAAGGGTCTTATGAGGTGT
>JAFXAN010000146.1 GCA_017517035.1 Clostridia bacterium | reverse complement strand
TAGAAACACAGATAAACAACAATAAAAATTCCCTTTTTCAAAGTTTTGATCGACCTTTTTTAAAAGGTCGCGCGAGCCGACGGCGGCGTCGGTCGCCTCCGCAGAGGCGAAACTCCCTCACCGACAAATTACTGTTTAAAATCCGAAAGGAGCAAAAATGAAGAAAAACACACTTTTAATCCTCATGCTATTACTGACAGCAAGCCTTCTTTTTTCCTGCGGAGATGCTAAAGCACCTTTTGAAACAGATGCCGTTTCCGATACAGAAACGGTGGCTTTGACAGAAAGCGAAGCTCCCGAAACCGAGAAAAAAGAGCCTATAATAGAAAACATCAAAAAGCTTACTCTCATCCGCTCGGAAAATGCGGGCGATATTGAGAAAAGCCTCGTTGATGTGCTTCACAGCACCATAGGAGCTGAAACCGGCAGCCGTCCAAGCGTTGCAACAGATTTAAGCTCGGAGAGCGAAAACGAAATAATCGTCGGAGAAACAAGCCGAGCGGCAACCGAAAGAGCAAAAGCGCTCATCTCGGGAAGTCTTGACTATGTGATAAAAGCCGATGGCGGCAGCATCGTCATCCTCGGAGGCTCGGACATTGGCACTATGAATGCCCTTTATTTCTTTATCGACAATTTTATAAGGGACGGAAAGGTATATATCCCCGAGGAAGAGGTTATTTACCATGATGAGAGCAATATAGAGAGCATATATGCAAAGACAGTTGCAACTCCCAATCGCTACACAAGATATAAAAACAACCTCGGAGACGAAATATACGGTGCTCAGCACCTTCAGGGCATGACGATGGATGATGAGGGAAATGTTTATTTCTCCTTTACGGGACTTATCGTCAAGGTAAATCAAAATGGTGAGGAGGTTGGAGTTTATAAGGTCTCGGACGAGCTTATTTCTCTCTCAACCCACATCGGAAATCTCTATTGGCACGAAGGCAAGATATATATAGGTCTCGGAATCAGCAAAACCTCGCTCAGCAAGCACAAAAGATATATAGGAGTGCTTGACGATTCTGTTTTTGATGGCGGATATGTTCAGGATAATGAGGAAAACCCGTTACTTTACGGTATCAACATCGCAGAGCTTTCGGTGGACAGAACATTTACAAATTCCGAAGGTAAGGCAGTTGCTCGCTTCGGTGGCGGAGGTATTGACGGCATCACCGTCGGTAAGCTGCCCGGGGGCGGTTATATACTTCCTGCGGGCTATAAAGTGAAAGAAGCATTTACCTCATGCGACGGCGAGGAATATGCCGCAGGTGATATCCTCACAAAGGATGTTGAGGTGACAGACGAGAAGGATTATATCATTGCAGTCAGAACTCAAGGCTCATATGATGCATTCCGATATGATGACGATAACCAGCAGATCATGGTCTTTGATTTTGACGATATAACAGAGGAAAATCTGCTTCCGCTCACATACGAGCGCATTACAAATGACGATCCCACGACCATTGATATCAAATTCAATATCTTCCTTTATTGCGGATATCACACCTACGGAACTCAGGTCATCTGCTATGATAAGGACACGGGAGATTATCAGCTCTGGACATATGGGCGTTCGGAGAAAAACAACGAATTTCCAAAGGACAGCCTGACTGTCATTGACGGCTCAAAGAAGCTCTATATGGCAGAGGTGGAGATAGGTCAGAGTGTTTCCGAGGACAGCGAGCATTATAGAATTGCCCGTGAATATGCGGAAAATTATTATGATGCAAATGATCTCGATAATGACGGAGATCGCAGTGAGGCACTTCTCGGCTGGCACGCAACGATGAAATGCGTTTGCGATGCGGGCGGACTTGAGAATCACGAGGAAGTTATATACGGTGAAACGGGTCATCCCACAAAGATCTGCGGAATCAACACCACACTGCAGGGTGATAACGGCTGTATTTCTCTCGGAAACGGATTCTTCTATATTGCGGCGCAGAGTAATGACGAGGGATATTTCCGTGAGGACGGAACCACCGCCCAGAAGGCTTACGGCGCACAGGCAAGACTATATTACCTGAATCGCAACGGCGGATGGAAGTTTATGAGAATAAAATCCTGGTAAAAGACAAAAAAGCAAGTCAATATCAAGCGGATGAAAAATCTTGCTTGACAAAATATAGATTTTGTTGTATAATGTATAAAGCAGACGAAGTGTCGCAGAAATCCCTTTTTCTGCGACACTTCATGGCTTTAAGGAGTTGATAAAATGAGCAAGGTAACTGAAAGCTTCGGAACGATGGTCTTTAACGAGACCGTTATGCGAGAAAAGCTTCCGAGAGAAATGTACAAAAAAATGCAAGCTACCCTCAAAAAGGGCAAGAGGCTTGATATCGAAACTGCAAATGTCATTGCAAATGCAATGAAGGATTGGGCAATCGAGCGTGGTGCCACCCATTTTACTCATTGGTTCCAGCCAATGACGGGCGTTACCGCCGAAAAGCACGATAGCTTCATTGAGCCTGCGGCAGACGGCAGAATAATCATGGAATTTACCGGCAAGGAGCTTGTCAGCGGTGAGTCTGACGCATCCTCTTTCCCCTCCGGCGGCCTCAGAGCCACCTTCGAGGCGAGAGGCTACACCGCTTGGGACCCAACCTCCTTTGCCTTTATCAAGGATAATACACTTTATATCCCAACAGCATTCTGCTCCTTTGGCGGCGAAGCTCTTGACGGAAAAACTCCCCTTCTTCGCTCTATGGAGGCACTGAACCGTGAAACTCTCCGCATTCTCCGTCTTTTCGGAAACGAGGATGTTACGGCTGTCAAGGCAACGGTTGGCGCAGAGCAGGAATATTTCCTCATTGATGCGGATACATTTGAGCACCGCCCCGATCTTATTTACACGGGCAGAACTCTTTTCGGTGCAAAAGCACCCAAGGGACAGGAGCTTGACGACCATTATTTCGGCATAATCAAGCCGAGAGTTAAGGAATTTATGGCAGAGCTTGACGAGGAGCTTTGGAAGGTTGGCGTTCTTGCAAAAACAGAGCACAATGAGGGCGCGCCATGCCAGCACGAGCTTGCTCCCATCTTTGCCACAACAAATATCGCAACAGACCACAACCAGCTCACAATGGAGCTTATGCAGAGAATTGCCAGAAAGCACGGCATGGTCTGCCTGCTTCATGAAAAGCCGTTCAAGTGGGTTGCGGGAAGCGGCAAGCATAATAACTGGTCGCTCTCTACCGATTCGGGAGCAAATCTTCTCGAGCCGGGCGACACACCTTTCGAGAATGCACAGTTTTTGCTTTTCCTCACGGCTGTTATCAAGGCTGTTGACGATTATCAGGAGCTTCTCCGCATCTCCGTTGCATCTGCCGGAAACGATCACCGTCTCGGCGCTGCTGAAGCACCCCCGGCGGTTGTTTCCATGTTCCTCGGAGACGAGATAACCGCTGTTCTTGAGGCAATCGAGAACGAAAGCACCGCCAGCGCAAAGGATAAGGAAATGATGAAGATCGGGGTTCATGTTCTTCCCAAGTTCCCCAAGGCTTCCTCGGACAGAAACAGAACATCTCCCTTTGCTTTTACGGGTAATAAATTTGAATTCAGAATGCTTGGCGCATCGGCGTCCATTGCAGATGCAAATATCGTGCTCAATACCGCAGTTGCCGAGGTTCTCGGAAAATTTGCGGACGAGCTTGAGGGAGCGATTGATTTCAGCTCCGCACTCCATGACCTTATCCGCCGTACCGTTATCGAGCATAAGAGAATACTCTTCAACGGAAACGGTTATGACGATTCATGGATAGAGGAGGCGGAAAAGAGAGGCCTTTCCAATCTCCGCACAACTCCCGATGCTCTTGCTCATTATCTTGATGAGAAAAATATTGCTCTCTTTACGGGCAATAAGGTCTTCAGCGAGTCCGAGCTTCGTGCCCGCTATGAGGTGTATCTTGAAAGATACGCAAAGGTGCTGAATATCGAGGCAAGAACGATGGTGGGAATGGTGCGTACTGCGATTCTTCCTGCGGTTTCAAAATATATCCGTCAGCTTTCCGAGTCTGCAATTGCGGCAAAGAGCTTTATTGCGGATAGCGATCTCAGCTTCGAGGAAGAAACAGTCGCATCGCTTACCGAGCTTTCCTCAAAGACATACGCATTTATTAAAATGCTTGAGAGCGCAAATGATGCGGCAAAGGCACTTTCCTGCTCCAAGGAGAAGGCGGAAGCATACCGTGATAGCGTCCTTCCTATAATGGAGGAGCTGCGAGGAGCGGTCGATTCGATGGAAAAGCTTGTTCCGGCAGACATCTGGCCTTATCCCACATACGGAAACATCCTCTTCGGAGTAAAGTGACGAGAAAAATACCAAAGAAATCCACCAAGCTCGGTGGATTTCTTTTTTTAAATATAAACAGTAATTTGTCGTTGAGGGAGTTTCGCCTCTGCGGAGGCGACCGCCGCCGCCGTCGGCTCGCGCGACCTTTTAAAAAAGGTCGATCAAAACTTCGAAAAAGGTAATTTTTATTGCTGTTTATCTGTGTTTCTACGGAAATTTTACGGAAATTTCATGTAGAAAAACTTAGCATCAATTTGCTCTCGAGTCATTCTGAGCGTAGCGAAGAATCTACGAGCGCTAAAGGATGATAAACGGTAGATAGTCACCCTGAGCGGAACGAAGTGGAGTCGAACCCATAGGGCAATGCGACAGCATTGGGGTATAATTTCACCGTCTCCGACTGTTCGCTAAATTACTGTTTGAATAAAAATACAAGTGAAATTGAACGGTAAAATAAG
>JAFXAN010000145.1 GCA_017517035.1 Clostridia bacterium | reverse complement strand
TAGAAACACAGATAAACAACAATAAAAATTCCCTTTTTCAAAGTTTTGATCGACCTTTTTTAAAAGGTCGCGCGAGCCGACGGCGGCGTCGGTCGCCTCCGCAGAGGCGAAACTCCCTCACCGACAAATTACTGTTTATAAAAAGGGGACAAACCAAAGGCTTGTCCCGATATAAACGATAAGATTTATTTTTTGTGTCCGATCTCGACTCTGTCAACACGCTTTGATTCCTTATGAGCTGTTGGCGGATCGCAATAATATTTTTTATAGATCCTTGAAAAATGAGTGGGAGTGTTGAAGCCGCAAAGAAGAGCCGCTTCGGTAACATTCTTTCCGCTTCCGAGAAGCAATCTTGCTTCCTTAAGTCTCACATAAATGATATATTCCTTGAGGCTTTTGCCGTATTTGCGCTTGAAGAGCTTTGAAAGATAGGTTCTGTCCATGCTATGCTCCCTCGCGATCTCCTCAACGCTTATGGGATTCATAAAGTTTTCTTCGATATAGAGCTTTATGCCCGCAAGATCGTTTTCATTCTGGGGGGTATCATGTGGCATCCATGCGCTATACATACGCATGATGAGAGAAGCGGTTGCGATATCCTTTCTGCCCTCAAAATTGGCGATCTCAAGAAGCTCGTCAAAAAGATCAGGCTCAAAATCAAAAACAGGCTCGATCCTTTCAAAATCACGGCAGTATTCCCCATCAAATCCAACCGAAATACATTTCCAAGGGTCTTTATCGCTTGCTTTTGTGGAGGTTACAACGCCTTGGGGAATTATGTAAACCTGCCCCGGATGAACCTCATACCTCTTTCCGTAGATCTCAAAGGTGCCGCAGCCCTCTTTTACATAGGTGATAACGGTGAAATTCCTTATTCTTGAGGGATATCCCATTCCCTCAATAAAGCTGGCCGACTTAAAATAAAGAGGATTTATATCCTTCAGCTTGCCATTGAGATTTATCTGGAATTTTTCATAGTACATTTTCGGCATTTTAATTATCACCTCCGTTTTTTCACATTATATCATGTCGGATGGAGAAAAGTCAATAATTTTAGCCATAAACAACAAGAACTACATAAAAGGAGAACAAAATGAAAAGAGTTATCTATCTTATGCTCGGCATAATTTTGCTGCTTTCTCTTGCCTCGTGCGGAGAAACGGAAACGAATAAGGGTGAAGGCACAAAAGTGCAAGGCGTAGGAGTTCTTCCCGTTTCCGATATAGCGGAATATAAGATCGTCAGAGGCGAGAACTGCAGCGATGGTGAAAAATTGGCGGCAGTTGATTTTCATAAGACTCTTATGGGTATTTTTGACGGAATGAAGATCACGGCAGACGATGTTAGCACCGAAAAGGAGATACTCATCGGACATACAAAGCGAAAGGAATCAAAGGCTGCCCTTGAAGGACTTAAATATCACGATTTCGTCATCAAAAGAGACGGGGACAAGATCGTAATTGCGGGCGGCAGTGATGAATCGCTTGCAATGGCACTTGATCTTGTGAAGGCAAAGCTCCTTGACAGAGAGGGAGCAAGACTTCTCATTCCCGCAGAAGAATATAGATACATTGTGGAATATAAGATGGATAAGCTCAGCTATGGCGGAAAGGATATAGGAGAGTTTAAGATCTTCAACCATAGCTATATGAAAAATGAGGATATTGTCTCAGCCCTTTCTCTTGCCTACGGATATAGGCTTGAGGTGGCAGAGAAAATGACGGATGATGGCGGATATATCGTCCTTGACGGAAGCGGACTTATTGCAGATGAATATAAAATCGAGCCAAAGGACGGCAATATTTATATAAGCGGAAGCGCACATTCACTTCCCGTAGCTCTTGAAGCCTTCTGCTCGTCATATACAAAATCCTTCGGCACTCGCAGCTATTCCCTTACGGAAAAGGATGTTTATGAGGGAAGCACGGGCAAAAAAGAGATCTATACAAAGGATCAGCTTTTGACTCTTATTGCCGATGTTTATGCAGATAAGGATCATGTGATCGTCGGTCAGCAGCTTTCGGGCAAAACAAAGCATTATGTGGTCGAAGAGGATATCACAAAATATGAAAAAGCTACAGGCGAGAAGCCCGGCATCATCGGAATAGATCTTGCCTGCTACGGCATCGACCTCATGGAGACCACAGCTCTTGACTGGAGCGCATATATCTGCGATATTGTTGATTACTGTGCGGACGGAGGAATCATCACCGTCAGCGCACACTGGGCAAATCCCTCGGGAAATACCAACGGTCAGCCGAGAGTCAGAGGAAATTTCGGCTATACCAATTCTCCGGAAGCATATGAACAGGCATTTACCGATCTTTTGACCGAAGGAACGGAATATAACGAAATATGGATGGAGGAAATTGAAACCGAGGCAAGATTTCTTGCGGCTCTCCGAGACAACGGAGTTCCACTTATCTGGCGTCCGCTCCATGAGGCAAACGGAAATTTCTTCTGGTACTGCATAAGACAGCAAAATCATACCCTTGATGCTTCGTATGTTGTAAACATCTGGAAATATATCCACGACTATTTCACAAATGATAAGGGACTTGACAACCTTATCTGGTGCTATGCTCCAAACTATTCCGCAAACATCGAAAATAAGCCCGGAGCACATATGAGCAACACATATCTCTACCCAGGCGATGAATATTGCGACATGGTCGGTGTTGACTGGTATAGCGGCGGCAAGATGGAGATCACAACAAACGATAACTATCTTAAACTCATCCGGCACGCAAAGAAGCCGGGTGCGATAACAGAATTTGGCCCCGGAGGCGATGTTTTGGCGGAAAAAAGAGAGGATCAGCCAAAGCTCTTCAGTTGCATGGATCTTTACGGAAATCTCTATGCTCTCTCAAAGGAGGGATATTCCTTTGTTTATGTTCTGACTTGGACTGGAGACAGCGGAGTTGAGGTCATGGGCAGAGGAGATGAATATCTAGCTAAAGAAATGACACTTTCCCAAAGCGATGTCAAAGCACTTTTTGGTGCTATGAAATAAAAATTTTTTTGAAAGGAAAAAATCAATAATGAAAAACCTCAAGCATTTTGTTCTTTGTTCTCTAGTATTTATCCTTTTGATCTGCGCTCTTGCCCTTGCGGTAAACGCAGAAACTGCTTCTGTCTCAAACAGTGACGGCAGCATTCGTATTGATTACGATACAGACACGCATGCGATGAATATCGTCAATGTGAACAGTGCAAAAATTGAATTTGTACCGATAACACAAGCAGGTGACAGTACCCTTCAGGACTTTATGGATACATATAAGACCGAGGTGAAGTCTGTTACCATCGACTATTTTTCAAGACTTAATCAGTATACCAAAAACACCTTCTTTTATGGCTATACCGCTCTTGAAAGCGTAAATATTGCCTCCGGTCAGCGCCTTCGCTTCAGAAGCACGGGTATGTTTGAGGGCTGTACTGCTCTTAAAACTGTGTGGGTAGGAGATGAGAGCAATAAAGTCAATGGCGTTGCAAATCTTACGGGCATTCTCAATAACACAAATGATTCCGAGGTAAATAATATCTTTATCGCAAGACTTTTTAACGGCTGCTCAGCTCTTGAAAATGTCATTCTTCCCGACGGTTCAACCTATAATCAGCTTCCCGCAACCACATTTGAGGGCTGTACAGCTCTTCTCGAGGTTACGATCCCCGAAAACTTCCTCGTAATTGCATCCGACGCATTTGCTGACTGCACCGCTCTTGAATGTATAAATGCAGAGGAAGGTTCTGTTGCATATGCCTTTGCCGAGGAAAAGAATCTGTTGCCGAAAGATGAATATGTTTCCCTTTGGGATCAGAAGCCCGAAACTGCAACTGAACCTTATTTTGGCTATCTTTGGGATTGGGATATAACAACAAGTGCAAAAGTAAGCACAAATATTAAATGGGAAATCCACGGCAACAGCCTTTATCTGTATATTGATGAAGACTATACAGGCGCTTATGCCGAAAACAAGATCATCACATCACCCGTAGCCGATGATAAGTCTATCGCTTTAAATTCCAACAGTTCCCTTAAGAATGTTTATCCCTTTGCAGTATACAATAGTACTGCAAATAGTATTTACAATATAGTTATCGGTGACAATATCGAAGGCATCGACAGAGAAGCTTTTGCTCTTCTCACTGCTGTAAATACCATCGAGCTTCCCGAAAGCTTCACCGCAATCAACGGCAGTGCTTTCAGAGAAATGAACTCTCTTTCTACTGTTTATGTCAGAGGCAACACACCAAAGGCAGGTGTTATTGACCTCAGTGGCGTAACTTATATCGATTTCAGCGGCGCTAACACCTTCAGCGGGCTGAGCTCTGTGGAAGAATACATATTCAACGAAAATGTTGAGGTAAATGTTAATACATCCGACTATTTAAGAAGAGCTTTCTACGGAAACACATCACTCAAAACTCTCGACCTTTCCAATATGGCTATCGGAGGAATCGGAGCTTACACCTTCCAGAATTGTACCTCGCTTGAAGAAATATATCTTCCCGCAAGCGTTTCCTCATATAAAAGCCCTTCAAGCGATAATGCTTCCTTTAAAAACAACCCTGCTCTTAAGGCAATTTACGCCCCCGTTGGCTCACCTATGCATAAATATGCTTTGGCAAACGGCTATGAAACAACACATACTGCCGAGATATTTAACGGAGAAACAGCTTATGCAAGCTTCACCTTCTATCCCGAGCTTGGCAGAGTCGAGATCGTAAGCTATGGCTCATCAAATGACCTTTACGGAAGCCACGGTGTTACCAATTATCTTGCGGTATACGATGATCTTGTCCGAGAGATCGTTTTCCCCGCAAGATTCCAGAAGATACGCCCCGAGGGAATGTTTGCAGGACTTAAAAACCTTGTAAGCGTTTGCTTTGCCACAAATGAGAGGATTTATAATAAATCCGGTGCTCTCTTCGGAGACTGCGAGAGCCTTATGACCGTTTATTTCGGTGCAGAAGAGGATATGACTGTGGGAGTTGCGGATTTCAGCGCAATGAACGGTCATATTTCCGACAGACCCGCTTCCTTTATGAACGGAGCATTTGGCGGATGCTCATCTCTTAAAAAGGTGATCCTGCCTGCGTTCCAGAACAGCGGAAGCGAATATCTGCCTAAGATCTATGCAAATTCCTTTGAGGGATGCACATCTCTTGCGTCACTCACCGTTCCTTCGACCATGACAGCCATTGAGAACGGCGCATTTGAGAGCTGCACATCACTTTGCGAGCTTAATATGAATGCTCCCGTTTCCCTCATAGGCGAAGGCACCTTTGCAGGCGGAACACAGGGACTTGTTGTTTACTGCCAGAGCGCGGCTGATGCGGATAGTGTTAATGCCATCCTTGAAAAAGCGGGAATTTCCACCTCCTCGGCTTTTGCTTTCTGCGGCAGAGGAATGGAGATCGTAGGTTATCAGGTAAGAACCGAGGGATATAACGGTCTGCGCACCATTTTCGCTTTTGACGAGACAGCTCCTTCGGGCTATAAGCTCCTCGAATACGGCTCAATCGTTGCAACAGAGGAAAACTGGGCAAGCTACAGCGCAAGCTTCGGCGGCGAAAATTCGATTCTCAAGTATGAAAACGGTGAATTTGTAACTCCTCTTGAAACAATAATCAAAACTCCCATTTATAAGGACGGAAAATATTCCGGAAACTACCGTGCAACCGAGAACGGAAGCGAATTTAAGGTCACTGTTGTAAAATTCAGCTCCGAAGCACAGTATAAGGCGGAGATCATAAACGGCGGATATGAGATCTGGGAAAAGGACGGAAAATATTATGTTATCTTCACAAATGAGGATACATATGGTCTCTCCTCTCTCTCACTCTATAAATATACCTTAAAGATGCTTGAGGAGGGCGTTGTTGATCTCATAAAGGATGAGAAATCTCCCGTCTGGAATATGCTTTTGGGCTGTGAAAAGACCGAGATCACAACAGACAACGAGAATGTTACCGCATTCCTTGTTGCCGATCCCATAAATGAAGGAAAATTCATCGCTCTTTATGCAACAGACAGCACATCAGAGGAAAAGATCACAAATTCCGGCATAAGTGCGTCTATGAAATATAAAATAAGTTCAAGTGTTTTCGGGAAGGGAATATTATATTCCCTCCCCGTAATTGATAATTATTGGGCAGAGCATATCGACGAAAAGCTCGCATCCCTTCCCGAGGGAAAATCATTTATCATTTATACCGATACTCACTATGTTGCATCGGGCATACAGAACACAAGAAAGCTTCCCGAGCTTATAAGCTATGTTCGTGCAAACACGGGCATAAAGACAGTTATCAACTTGGGTGACCCTTATCAGAAGGAAAACACCATCGAGGAAGCCGAGGCGGTCTTCAGAAATGCTCTTGCAGACGATTTTTATGATGTTTACGGCGAGGACGGCCTATTTGTTGTGGGCAATCACGATGCAAACTACACAAGATGGGGCAAGCTGAAGGATCAGGGCGCGGTCGAAGGAGTTGACGGCAATGGAGCTTTCAACGTACTTCTTCCCGATTCCAAAATATATGATGCAACGATAAAGAACATCATAAATAAGGAAGGCATCGTTTTTGATACCGAAATGCTTGCTCTTGCGGATGAGCTGACATTCCCTGCAATCGGTATAGAGGATGGAGTTTATTATGATTCCGAGCAGGTGAAAAAGGAATTTATCGCCTGGGTACATCAGCATTATTACTATGACGATGCGGAAAACGGCATCAGATATATCGTTTATAATTCGGGAAACTGCGGTCTTGTAGAATACTATGTGTTCTCAAAGCTTTATGAAGCAATAATCCCCTCGCAGATGAGATTTATCGCTTCTGCACTGACAAACATTCCAACAGATGACATGGGAGAGGATTATGATGTTGTTTTCCTCTCGCATATGCTCGGATCAAATAAGGATAATACCGTAGCATCTGCTCCCATCTATCAGCTTCTTTCCGCATTCAAGGCGGGAAAGAGCTATACATATAGCTTTAATAAGACAGGAAATGCGATCTGGGATGCGGTGGTAGGAATCGACGGTGAGATAACCTTTGATTTCACAGGCAATGATTTCACGGGAACAGTTTTTACCATGAGCGGACACTGGCACAGAGACCTTTCATATGTTTATGAAACTGTTGGCGGAACTTATCTCTATAATCTTCCCTATGAGGATTATAATTATATTTCCGATGATGCTGTTTTCTATATCGGCATAAATAACGATAACTATTCGGATGTGCCGGACGGCAGCGAAAGTGCGGAAAGAGATCCGGTTATGACAAAGGGTACCGATACCGAAAACTGCTTCAGCATCATCACGATCACCGATGATGGTGAGATCGTTCTTACCCGAATCGGGGCAGGTGTTGACAGAAAATTCACTTATAAATAAAGCAAAAGGACTGAGCGTCAGCTCAGTCCCCACTTTTTGTGGCGTAGTTTTGTAAACAGTAATTTGTCGGTGAGGGAGTTTCGCCTCTGCGGAGGCGACCGGCACCGTTGCCGGCTCCCGCAAGCTTTTAAAAAAGCTTGAGCAAAACTTTAAAAAGAGGATTTTTATTGTTATTTATCTGTGTTTCTACGGAAATTTTACGGAAATTTCATGTAGAAAAACTTAGCATCAATTTACTCTCGAGTCATTCTGAGCGTAGCGAAGAATCTACGAGCGCTAAAGGATGATAATCTCACAGCAGTCACCCCGAGCGGAACGTAATGACCAAAGGTCATTCGTGTAGTCGAACCGCTTGCGGCAACGCCATTGGCGTTGGGGTATAATTTCACCGTCTCCGACTGTTCGACAAATTACTGTTTGAATTAAAATACAAGTGAAATTGAACGGTAAAATAAGGCTCCCCTGTTTTTAATAGGGGAGCTGGCACGGCGAAATAACTTGCCGTAGAAAAATAGATACTATTCGCCGTGACTGAAGGGTGTAGCTTGCAAAGTAACTTTATAAAACAAGAAAGTTACTTTTCACC
>JAFXAN010000144.1 GCA_017517035.1 Clostridia bacterium | reverse complement strand
TCTGTGTTTCTACGGAAATTTTACGGAAATTACATGTAGAAAAACTTAGCATCAATTTACTCTCGAGTCATTCTGAGCGTAGCGAAGAATCTACGAGCGCTAAAGGATGATAATCTCACAGCAGTCACCCTGAGCGGAACGCAGTGGAGTCGAACCCGTAGGGCAATGCGACAGCATTGGGGTATAATTTCACCATTCCCGCCTCAACGCTAAATTACTGTTTATGGAACAACTTTTGACATTAGGAAACAATTTTCATATTTTTGAAATTCTCTCAAGCCGAACATAATGTGAAGCAAAATTTTCATAAAAAAGATTCAAATTTCGTCCCGAATACTATTTAAAAACGATAAAAAATAAAAGTTTTTCATTTTTTTGAAAAATCCTCTTGACAAATGGGAACAATTGTGGTATTATATTAGGGCAGTTTTGAGGAACGCATATATGCGGGTGTAGTTCAATGGTAGAATTCCAGCCTTCCAAGCTGGTCGCGTGGGTTCGATTCCCATCACCCGCTCCAACCGCTGCGCGGTATGTACCCTTAGCTCAGCCGGATAGAGCAACTGCCTTCTAAGCAGTAGGTCGAGGGTTCGAATCCCCCAGGGTACGCCAAGGCAGTGGGAATTTTTTTATTTATACAAATATGGTGGGATTAGCTCAGTTGGTTAGAGCGCCAGGTTGTGGCCCTGGAGGTCGTGGGTTCGACCCCCATATCTCACCCCAGAAAAAAGCCGAGGTTAAAACCTCGGCTTTTTTTGTTGTTTATGCATATAATTTATTAACTTTTTTGTGCTGAATGACGGACAGATTTAAAATCAAAACGGCATTAAAACGGGATAATTTAATTTTTGTGCCTAATTCTGTGCCTAATTTTTAGAGGGTAAAACATCTTAATTTTGATAGTTTGAACCCTGTGCCTAATCGGTACGCAGGCTACACGAGGAAGCTTGACACCTCTGTGAAATAATTTAATATCATTGTTTGGTCATCGGGGAGCATATGCGAATATGTATTAAGCGTTTGCTCCACGTTGGTATGTCCCATTCTTTTGCTCACGGCTACCACGGAGACTCCCTTATGTATCAGAAACGATGCACAGGAATGTCGCAGGTCATGCACTCGGATTCTTTTTACCCCGCTTTCGGCTATTGCCGCATCCATTACTCTCGCAACAGAGGTGGGACGCAGTGGACTTTCACCGCCGAATACGAAATCTATTTGTGTGGCGTTATTTTTTTGCCATTCTCTATATTCCTTCATCATATCAAGGAAGAATGGCGGTAATGCAATGCTTCTGTTGCTGGAAACGTTTTTCGGGGTCGTGATATGATATGGACTTGATTTGTCTTCTGTTTTAAAGGTTACATTTTTGCTTATCTTAACACTTCCTTTTTTAAAATCGATATCATCCCATGAGAGGGCAAGAGCTTCGCCGCGTCGGCAGCCTGTTACATAGAGAAAGCGGAACAGTGCCGCATATTCGGGGCGATCCACCTTTGATATGAATTTTGAAAACTCCTCGGGAGTCCAAAAAAGCATCTCTTTTTTTGCTTCAAGATTTCTTGGACGGTCAACCTTATTCATTATATTGGGGATATCATAATACTTCTCGCCGTAATTATAGATGGCGGCAAGCATATTAACAAGCTTCTTTCTATAAGCGAAGCTGTATTCTTCGATGGTGTTTTGCCATTCGAGTACCGTTGCGGGCGTTATATCCGAAATTCTTCTGCCGCAAAAGAAGGGTTCAATTTTGCCTTGTATCTTATGGTGAAGATCATAATACGAAGATTCTTTTATCCTGGCTTTCTCAAAACGGTAGTAAGATGTTATGAGTTCATCGAACGTGAGCTTGGAGCTTACAGGCTCGGTTATTTGCCTTTGCTTCTTTTCAGCATCGCTTTTCTTCTGCTCTGCTATATAATCCTCGTAGCCGTATTGTGCGGCTTTTTTTGTTTCAAAGCCTGAAAGTCTCTTTTGGTGCGTTGAACCATCCACAGGGGATATCTCACGAAAGCGTACCGACCACAGCCCCGAGGATTTATTCTTTTCATAGCTTGGCATACTTTGCCTCCTTTCTTTGCGGTAAATTCTTAATCGTTTGGGATTTTTTAAAAATTTCTCCTTGTTTTAAAAAAACTATTGACATACATTGTCTAAAAAGGTAAAATATAAAATGAAAAACTACAAGGAGTTCACTATGAATACACAGCTATCCTCTGAAACAAATTACGGAGAATCCGAAGTAAATGAATCTTTAATTAACGAAACATTAGGAATATATTCATATAGACAGTCAAAACCATTGCGTACTCCAGAAGAACTTGTTGAACTGATGGAAGGCAACGGTATAAAGTTTGATTTATGTAGCAAACCCGAAGCAGTGGAATATTTGAGAGAGAACAATAATTATTTCAAACTCTCTGCTTACAGAAAAAATTTTGAAAAATATTCCCATGGTGCTCAAGAGGGTAAATACATAGATCTTGACTTTGCGATGCTGAAAGACTTAGCTATCATAGATATGAGATTACGATATGTTTTGATTTGGATGGCATTGGATATTGAACATCACACAAAGATAAAATTGCTTAATTCAATATCTGAACATAATGAAGACGGGTATCAAATTGTTTGTGACTATTTTGATTATTTACAAGAAAGTGATGCAGAAAATGACACAAATTATTATGAAAAGTTAAACAAAGAACTCGAAAGGAATGCAAAGAATCCTTATTGCGGGAATATAGTTATGAAATATGATGAGGACTATCCCATATGGGCGTTTATAGAAATTGTTTCATTTGGAACTCTCTTGTCATTTTTGTGGTTTTGTGCAGACAAACTGCACGATAAAGATCTGGATGATCTTTATTTTTTGCTATTACCTGTAAAAGAAATCAGAAACGCTACAGCTCATAACAACTGTATAATAAATGATTTGGGGAACAAAAGTAGCGGACACAAACCGAATCGTAACCTTGTTGCAGATTTAACACAAATAGGAATAAGAAATAAAGTGTCAAGAAATAAACTCAGAAACGAGCACTTAAGGCAAATAATCCATCTATTATATGTTCACAAAGAAATAGTATCAAGTGAGGGTATTCACAAAAATCGTGGAACAAGCCTTAAAGAGCTTTGTGAAAGAATGGAAAAAAACAAAGCATGGTACGTTAACAATGATGTTTTGTTAAAAAATTATGAATTCTTCAAAAAAATAGTTGACAACTGGTACTAAAGTACGTATAATAGTACCACAGGGAAAAAAGTGTGAACTTTTTGCAAGGGCGGGGCTTCCTTCGGGTGGTTTTGCCCTATTTTTTCGCCTTTTATATTTTGCATGCTGCACTCCGTTTATATTCAAACGGAGTGCTTTTTTGTTTTTCGAACTGTTTATGTTAAAATCTCAATCGTTTGGGATTTTACCCTACAGTAAATGTTGTTTGACAGCTTTCGCCGCCGCCCGTTATCCTTATGTTATATGTTCCGAGTGCGGTTTTTCCACCGACCTTCCATGTCCATGTGACGAAGCCATCACCGTTGGAATATGTATCTTCAAGACCTTTTGCTTTGGATGGTCCGGAATTATAAATGACTTGAATCGAATATTCGGTGTTGGGCTTTCCTTTTATTGTTATGCTCGCTTTTTCATTTCTACCGACCACTTCTGTCTTTTCGACTATGGTAATATCGTATTCTACTTTTTCGGATGTTTCAGGCTTTTTTGTAGTTTGGGGAGCTTCTGTAGTTTGAGGAGCTTCTGTAGTTTGGGGAGCTTCCGTAGTTTGGGGAGCTGCCGTAGTTTGGGGAGCTTCCGTAGTTTGAGGAGCTTCCGTAGTTTCGGGAAGTTCCGTGGTTTCGGGAACTTTCGTATCTTTGGAAACCGCTGTGGTTTCAAGATCTGTATCAATGACAGTCTCGGGCGGTTTTATATCAGATTTATGAGTGCCAACGGTAAATTTTGTTTTGTAAGTGCCGCTTCCGTCGGATATTTTTATATCATATGTTCCGTAGGCGGTTCTGCCACCTATTTTCCAAGACCAAGTCACAAATCCCTCATCATCAGAATATTTTGATTCGAGCCCATCTGCTTTGGAAGGCCCGGAATTATAGATGACCGAGATTGAATAATTTGTGTTAGGCTTTCCTTTTATTTTGATGCGAGCTGTCTCGCCTTTGTCTACGGTTTCTGTTAAGCTTATAATACTAAGGTCAGATTCAATATTCGAGTTGTCTTCCGCATTTGGAGTGGTATCTTCTTCATCATCGAGCCCGGATTTGTACTTCAATTCTTTCAAGAATGATTTATCAGCTGTGCTTGATTCAATGCTTATGCCTGTTTCATCGGCGCAGGATGAAAGAAACATAGGTAAAATGATTATGATGGATAATATTAAAGTTAAAACTCTATTTTTCATGTTCACCTCCGCCCGAGAGGGCTTTTTTAAATGTATTTGTGTATTGCTCCGCAAAAGGAAATCGGGGCTTTATATTCGTCTCTAAACAGTTTTATAGAAAAAAGCTTCAATCTGTTATAATAAGAAATATTATCCAGCGTAATGCTTTCTCCGTGCTCAAGGGATTCTTCTTTGATAAATTCAACAATTATTTTGGAAAATTCCGCAACATTGTAAAAAATGTCATCAGGCATTTTGCTTACTACCCCTTTAATGTAGTCAATAATTCCCATGTAATATATCTGATATTCTTTCAGACTTTTTATTATAAGATTTTCGATTTTTTTATTGCAATCGGTGAAACTGTTAATGTCTTCATCTCCATTATTACATTTATCCTCGTTTTTTAGGAGTGACGCAACAAAGAAACAAAGTAGTATTATATATACTCCGTTATCGTAATCGTTTTTATTAGTTTTTCCTCCAAAAACAAATTTTGCACCAAGTTTTGCTTCATATCTAATTATTCGTGCTTTTTTTCTTGTTATATAATACATTGATTGAAAAAAACAACAAACACCCACCCAAGCGAGACTTAAAGCCAATCCAACGAAAAATACATAATAATTACGAAGTATCAGCCCACAAAAGAATGATAAACCAGATATATAGAGAGGAGTTTCGTCGAGCTTCCAATTATTGCGATGCATGATATTCTCCATTCAAGACCTTAATATTTCGCTCTGAGCTCTACCACTTTACCGAGGATTCGGATGGGGAGCTCTTCTATTTGTTTGTTTGAATAAAACATCGGTTCGTATGCCGGGTTTGTAGATATAAGCATGATCCCTTCGGGGGTCTTTTTTATTTTCTTGCAGGTCGCTTCGTCTCCGTTTACCATAACAATGGCAGTTTCACCGTCGCAGGCATCGGGCTGAAGGCGAACGATGACAACATCGCCGTTTACCATTCTCGGCTCCATGCTGTCCCCTTTGATTTTGAGAGCTATATGATCACCGTTTCTCGCCATGTCCTCATCGATCTCCTCATAGTCCTCAATATCGGTTATAGCTTCGATCGGAACACCGGCAGCAACGGTTCCGTATACGGGTATTTTGATCCCTATTTTGGGGGCACTTTCCTCATTACCGAACAAAACATCTATACCTACATTAAGAAACTCGGCAATTTTTAAAAGTGTATTGTAGTCGGGTTCTCTTTTTCCGTTTTCATAAAGAGACATGGTACTTTCGGCAACATTCACATAATCTGCAATTTCTTTGGCAGTGATTCTCTTCTTCTTTCTGATTTCTTTTATTCTTAACATTATGTAAACCTCCTTTGCTTTATTATATTGTAACATTTGCAATTTGCAAAGTAAAGAGGTTTTTATAAAAAAATCAAAAACTTTGCAAATCGTAAATTATTTTTCAAAAAACACTTGACAAAATGCAAAGTTTAGGCTATAATCAAGGTAACACTTGACAAAATGCAAAGTTTAGGGAGGAAAAAATGGCTATTTCAAGAGATTGGTTGAAGGATATACGCATTACATCAGGCAAAACGATGAAGGAAGTTTCGTCTGAAGCGGAAATATCGGAATGTTATTACTGCCAAATCGAATCCGGTGACAGAAACGCTTCTGTATCGGTGGCAAAGAAGATTGCGGCAGCACTTGGATTTTCATGGCAGAAATTTTTTGAATAAGAGAGGAGAGCTAAAAATGTCAAGAGAAAAGATTATTGATCTGGTAAAGGGCAAGCTTCGTGAGCTTCGAACGAGAGGGAAACTCACGGGGATCGAGCAGGTGGACGGTGATATTCTGAAGATATTCATTGACGGGGATATGTTCGGGCATTTCAGCCTCTGCCGTCGAGATTTTCTTCATGAGGACGATGATGCGCTTTGCACTGCGCTTGCTGATGAAGCGGGCACTATGGCGATTTAGAGAGGAGAAACTATGGAAAATTTAAAAAAACAAACATCTCCCGATTTGGACTATCAAAAGGCGTTTATGGAGGGCTACACAGCCGGGCTTGAATACAAGATGAAGCAGGAAGATAAGCCATACATTGATAAGCAGGGACTTATTGAGCGTTATGACAACAAAATCGGTATTAACAAAGCAGGGGAGATACTCCGTGCGGTCCGCAGAGTGTGCGGCGGTGGTAAGCTGGAATCTTGCAGCATTGTGCTCCTTTCAGAGCTTGAATATTGGGAAAGTCTTGTCGATAAAACATTTGTTGAAAGGCTTTAAGGTGTTTTGTATGGAAAAGAAATCAATGAAATTCACACCTAAGCCCCGTGACGAGGCGGCAAAGGATATCAGAAAAATATATGCGAGGTTCTTTTCACTTCGTAAAAATATAAAAAATAAGGAGAATCAACACTATGAAGAAAACAGCAAGCGGAATTATTAAACTTAAGGGATGGAGCTTTCATTTTGCCATTGATGACGGCAAGATGATAGTCAAGACAGGCATTCCGAGAAGACCTACAGACGAGGAGCAGGCGGCGATCGCAGATGCTGTCAAGCATCTGTACACAACTCTTTCCATTCTTTCCGAAAGAGTCGATATGTCGGATGCGGCAAAGGAAAAAGGCATCGAAGATCTTGCAGATCAGCTTCTTTCCATGGATGAAAAAGACGCTTTCGAGGACTTTGTAAAAGGTCTTGCGAAAAAGTACGATGAAGAAAAGAATCGCAACAATCCTTTTGACGGATTTTTCAGAGGAGGCAGAGGATGAACACTTCAAGCATTACTATGAATAAAGCCATGGCCGAGAGGAAGATGCGTGAGCGCAGAGCAATGAGACGGGAAAAGTTCTTTGATGCGCTTTCGATCACGGTTGGGGTTATTTCCGGTTGCCTCCTGATGTGGCTTTTTATCTCATTTTTCGATTTCAGTGTGCATGATCTTGCCACGGATTTTTCACCGCTAAAAGATCTTTGGCTCGGAAGAGCTAATCTTGTTTATCTTATATGTGGTTTGCCGATATGAATTACGATAGCTTTCTTAAAAACAAGGCAATAAGCGCTCCCATATCGGGCTTTGATGTTTCTCTCGATGAGATAAGTGATATTTTGAAGCCACACCAAAAATTAGCGGTTCAGTGGGCGGTAAAAGGTGGCAGGCGTGCACTTTTTGAAGCATTCGGTCTCGGAAAGACAGCACAACAGCTTGAATACTGCCGACTTGTAACAAAACACACAGGCGGCAGGGCGCTTCTCGTTCTTCCTTTGGGA
>JAFXAN010000143.1 GCA_017517035.1 Clostridia bacterium | reverse complement strand
GTGAAACAATACCTTGTAAAAACTAACTATTTTGAATGTTCATATTTAAACAGTTGTTTGTCGAAAAAAAGGTTTTTGTTTTCAAATCGTCGCGGAGCGGAGCGTAACGAGACAAAATGGCGTGCATTACTAATAATATTATTTATGTGAGCGACATAAGAGCCAAAAGTTTGCCCCACTTGCGGCTGTGCTTTATGCCGCAAGTGGGTATATGACAAAGGTTACAGCAGAGCAAAAGAGCTTTGCCAAAGGCAAAGTCTTTTGTCTGCGTTGGCAACCTGTAAAAGGGGAGATACCCAAGCGGGAACGCCTTGGGAGACTTTTGCTTCCTTTGGGGCGGGCCAAAGGAAGTGCCCGCCGGCATGAGGCGCTATGCAGTAACTAACTTCTCCTCAAATAAACAATTTCCGTATACTACCATTCAGCAAATCCAACAGTTCGCTAAATCACTGTTTATCTCAAGCTGCATAAAAACAGCCATCATGCAAAAGCTTGATGGCTGTTTGGTTTTATCCGAATATTTCGGAGAAAATATTGGTTGAGATCTTATAAATAAGGCGTGAATCCTCGTTTGTTTTCACAAAATACTTTCCGTTCTCATCTGCTTTTCCGATAACGAGTGTGAAGGATTTGTCTGTGTCGATATAACCGCCGCTCGTTCCCTCTACCTCAATTTCCTTTCTCTCGGTATAATTGACCGTGAGATATGATGGGGAATCAAAGCCGTATTCGGCAGAATCGTCCGCATTGAGGGTAACAAATTCGTCAATATTCCATTCTGCGATCGCCTCCGCCATGCGGTGAAGCTCTGCATAAGAATATTCCTCCTCTGCACCGTTCTTTTCGATCACGGCGGAAAATTCATAGCCTTCTTCGTTTTCATCGGTGGGAGTTTTGATAGCCGATATTGTAGTTTTTCCCTCCGTGCTTTCAAAAGAAACCGATGTAATACTGTCGGCAGCTATTTCCGGCAGCTTTTCATGGACTATTAGATCCTCAAGAGTATAAGAAAATGCTTCAAAGGAAGAGCTTGGAACAGTGAATACGGTATCGGGAATTGCCTTATCGCAGAAATAATATTCCTTTGCGGTCTTGTTGTAGTTACCGAAAAGGTAGGTGCGCACTTTTGCTCCCTCATGAACGGTCACAGAAAGAGCGGGGGAAACAAGACCGTAATTTTCAAGGCTTTCCGACGGAACATTCTCCATCTTGTTTGAGCCTGCGGGAGCCGAAATGGCTGTTACCATTGCCGAAACCAGATCGGTATCAATATTCGGAGCTTTTTCTTCATCAAGCATCCATGCTTCCTCATTTTTCTTAAAGGAAAGCATAATATCATTCTTTTCATAGGAAATGGCGGTAACATTCTCTGCCGCAACATCATTTGCAGCATACATAACGGTGCTTGCACCGTCCTCGGAAAGACCTGCATCCTTTTCTGCCGGGAAAAATACGCCCTGAATAATGGCACCGACAATAAGCACTGCAAGTATTCCCAGCATTATACCGAGCTTTGCGCTTCTTTTCATCATCTTCTTCTCCTTACATACCAGCGGGCAACACCGCAAACGGCAATTGCGAGGGGAAGAACAACGATAAGTATTGCACTCCAAAGGCTTGCCTGAAGCTCATTCACCACAAGGCGTGAAGCGGCAACCTCATTTGCGGGGATATTATAAACAATTCTTTCTCTTTCAACAATGCCGCCGAGCATAGAGATAAAATACTGATAGTTTGCGCCTGTCATCTGATTCATGCTGTCGCTGAAGGCAGGAGAACCCATCCAAATGAGCTGTCCGCCCTCGCTGTTTTCGGCAAGAACACCTATATCAAATGCGCCCTCTGCCGATTCCTCGGTTTTTGCGGTCGTTTCTGCGCTTGCAGGGATGGTATATGCAGAGGAAGAGGTTGTATAAAGGGGAGTCAAGGTTATTCCCTCTTTTTCCGTGCTTTCGATTCCGTGCGCAAAAGCCATGAAGATATAAGCGTTTGATGCCGCAAGAGGAGCTGTCAGAGCACTGCTCTCGCTGACATTCGGAAGCAGATAATAGGGGGTATTATTTGCAAATCTGTTTGCATCGCCCTCAACTATCATTCCATCCACGGGTGAAAGTCCAAATTCCGCAAAAACGCTCATAAGATTAGGCAGCTCAAGAGAAGTATAAACAGTAGTTACGATCAGCTTTCCGCCGCCTGCAAGGTATTCTCCAAGTGCCAAAGCTTCGTCTGCATTGATGTCGGTCGTGGGGGCATTGATTATGATACATCCCGCATCCTCGGGAATGGCAGAGGTGAGAAGACTAAGCTTTTCTGTTATCATATTATCATTTCGGATGCTTTCGAGCAATGTTTCGGAAAGCTCTGTTTCGCTATGTCCCTCAAGGATATATGCCACGGGGATCTTATCTGTTGTAACATAGTCAAGCGCACTTGTGATGGCACTTTCACCGTCAAAATTAAGTGTGAGCACGGGAATATTGTTTCCGAAATAACCCATCTGCGCATACATCATGTATGTCTGATACATATCGGGGCTGATCTTTCCGAGGCTCTCGTTATAGTAATAGTAAAGGTCGGCAAAATCAACTATCTTGAAGCGCTTTGCACTTTCAATGATTATGCTGTAATTTTCAAGTCCGTCAGGCTCGTATTTATCGGTAAATGTGGGGTTTGCGATGGGGTCGATCATTGTGAGCTTGATCTTGTCATTAAGCTCTTCATATCTTCCGAGGAAAACAGAAAGCATCGGCAGATTATTTACAGCACTGCCGCTTCCATCCTCGCCGCCCGAGCAAAGGAAATAAATGTTAACATCCTCATCTATCTTGCCCACAGCCTCGATGCTGGTATCCGAAAGGGTATAAAGCGAAAGAGAGGTCATGTCAAGCTTTGTGAATTTTGTAGGGGCACGGAGCACCAAAAGATTTACAACGATGATAACGGCAAGCACCACCGCCGCCATCACGAGAGTATATAATCCGATCTTTGTTCTCTTATTCATAGTCATATACTCCTTTCATCAGCTCCAGCGGCGTTTTTCAACCGACTGAACGGTGAGATAAATGAAAAACGCAGCAAATGTAACAAGATAAACTATTGCGGTAACATCAAAAATTCCGCCCGTAAGCTCAATAAAACGGTCAAAAACCGCAAGATAAGTAAGAAGAGCGGGGAAAAGTCCGCCGAAAATCTCAGGCTTTATCAGATAAAGTACGATAAGTGCCGCCGCAAGCAGGCAAAAAATTCCGACCGAGGCTGCGGTGTTCTTTGTGAGTGCATATGTGACAGCACCGACGATGAGAGCAAGAACGCCAAAGCAGATAAGCGATGTGAGATTATCCGAGGGGATAAGGGATGCAACGCCCTTCATCATATACATAAGAAGAAGTGCGCCAAAGCTGATAACAGCGGCGATCACCTGGCTCTCGGTAAGTGATGACATGAACATTCCGAGCGCAATAAGAGCCGCACCCAAAATAAAGAATGCAAAAAGCGCAAGATAAGCGGATTTATATGCCATATAACCGAATGCGCTGAGAAGGAATGGGTAGAGTGCCATTATAAGCACGGGAATTGCAAAGACCGCAAGCATTGCAAGGTATTTTCCCATAACAACCTCGCCAACGCTCATGGGAAGCGAATAGAGAAGCTGATCTGTTTTTGTGTGCTTCTCCTCAGCAAAGCTTCTCATGGTGAGAAGCGGAACTATAAGCAAAAATACGATGATAATATTAGAAAGAACATATTCAAAGGAAGCATAACCGCCACGAAGGTTTATGGATGTAACATAAATACCCGTAAAGCAAAGCAGAAATGCGATAAAGAGTGCGCCGATAACGCCTGTGAAATATGATTTAAATTCTCTTTTGAAGATCGAAAGCATCTTGGCACACCTCCTTAATTTCCGCCGAAGAGGGGCTTATAGCCTTCATCTTCGCTTTTTTCTGTATTTTCCTCTGTGACATCAACATCGGGTTCGGCTTCATCTTCTTCGGTCTGATCATCTTCCTTTTCATTTGCCAGAGCCTCAAGCTCCTCGTCGCTCATGTGGCTAAAGAGAGTATCATCCTTTTTGCCTCTTGCCTCAAGGACTTCTTCAACGCTCGGAAGATTTCCGTCCTCATCGGGGCGAACATTCTCGTCTGTGAGAGCAAGGAAAATATCCTCAAGAGTGGTCTGCTCAAACTGCATTGAGAGAATGGCGCATTTCATATTTGCCATCGCAAAGAAGATATCGTCACGAAGATCTCTGTCCTTAATAAGATCAATGTCAAAGCTTGCGTGATCCTCGGCTACTTCGTCAATATCTACCGAAAGAACGCCCTCGATCGTCTCAAGACGAGCCTTTACAGCCTCCGAATCGCCTCTGACGGTGATTCTCAGCTTATTTGAGCGGTTTGCGATCTCCTCAAGATGCTCGATGGTGTCATTTGCCACCAGATTTCCATGGGAGATTATCATAACTCTTTCGCAAACTGCGCTGATCTCCGCAAGAATATGGCTTGAAAGAATGACGGTTTTTGTCTCTCCCAGCTTTCTTATAAGCTCTCTGATCTCAAGTATTTGCTTTGGGTCAAGGCCGACCGTAGGCTCATCGAGAATGATAACATCAGGCTCTCCCAGCATTGCCTGCGCAATGCCCACTCTCTGTCGGTATCCCTTTGAAAGATTGCGGATAAGGCGATCCTTCATATCGGTAAGACCTGTTATTTCCATAACCTCACGAACCTGGCTTCCAAGATATCCGCTCTTTACCTTTTTTGCCTCCGCAACAAAGGTGAGATATTCAAGGGGAGTCATGTCTCCATAGAGAGGCGGATTTTCGGGAAGATATCCGATGCATTTTTTTGCTGCCTTCGGGTCTTCAAAAATGTCATGTCCGTCAACGGTAACGCTGCCCTCACTTGCGGCAAGGCATCCCGTAACGATATTCATTGTGGTGGATTTTCCCGCTCCGTTAGGACCGAGAAGACCGTAAATTTTACCTTTTTCAACTGTGAAGCTGATGTTATTTACGGCGGTGTGGTCGCCATATTTCTTCACAAGATTTTTAACTTCGATCAAAATTATCCCTCCGTATCCTTTTGTACTTCACACAATAATACTATTATATCATAACATTTTTTTGTGTCAACAGTTTGTTTTATTTTTGTTTTTTTTATGACTTTTTCAAATTTGATTGACATATTTCGTTCCGAATGATATAATTTACATATAATTGCTGAAAAGGAGAGCTTTCTATGAAAAATAGAATTATCATAATAAGCTTTTTGCTTCTTTCCTTCTGCTTCCTTATGGGATGCGGCGAAGGTAAGATCGAAGAAAACAAGGAAATTACAGTTGTTTTCAAATCGAATGACGAGCATATGGGCAGCGTCAAAGGAAAAACGGAGCAGACACTCAAAAAGGGTGAAAAAACCGATTGGGTCATTGCCCAGGCAAACGAAGGCTTTGAATTTTCCGAGTGGAGCGATGGCTTTAAGGAGATCAAGCGCAAGGAAGAGGAGTTTACCGAAAACACCGAGCTTACTGCGATTTTTGTCCTTCCCGCAAGCGAGCTTCCGCAACTGACCTTCAAAATGGAGGGTGCAGACGAGGTTCAATCCAAAACAGAATATGCAAAGGTCACTCTCTCCATTTCAAACGCAGATGAGGAATACTGCTTCACGGATGTTTCGGCAGACATAAGAGGCAGAGGAAACGCAACATGGAAAATGGCAAAGAAATCCTATCGCTTGAAGCTTGGCAAAAAAATGAATCTTTTAGGTCAGGGCAGAGGCGAGGCAAAGGACTGGATACTTCTTGCAAATCACTGCGACCAGACGCTGCTGCGAAATTATCTTGCTTTTTATGCCGCAAATCAGCTTGATGGCTTTGAATATGCAAGCTCGGGAAGCTTTGTTGAGGTGGTTATAAACGGTGATTATAAGGGTGTTTATCTCCTCTGCGAGCAGGTTGAGGTTCAGGAGAACAGAGTGAATATCGAGGTCGATCCCGAGAAGCTTGACACCGGCTACCTTATCGAGCTTGACCAATATGCCGATGACGATGAGGGGGCGCAGGAGGGCGTTACTTATTTCACTGCGGGCGATCAGATGTATACTGTCAAGAGCGATGCCACAAGTGATCAGATGAATTTCATAAAGGATCATATTTCAAAGGTTGACAGCGCAATAAAAGGCGGCAAAAAGGCGGAGATCGAGGCGCTCATCGACCTTCCTTCCTTTGTTGATATGTATCTTCTTCAGGAATTTATGCTCAATATTGATGTTGGATGGTCCTCGTTTTTCATGTATAAAAAGCCGGACGGCGGAAAGCTTTATTGCGGTCCTGTTTGGGATCTTGATCTTGCTGCAGGAAACGACAGAAGGCTTTTTGAGGGCGGTCACGAGGGAATATATGTTGCCGACGGTGCAGGGCTTGGTATGACACAGGAAAGCAAATGGTTTATCGCTCTTATGAAGCAGAGTTGGTTCAGGGAAATGGTGCTTGACAGATGGAATGAAACAAAGCCGATCTTTGAAGGGCTTTCCTCTCATGCTGAAAAGACCGCAAATTCAATGAAAAACGCCATTGACCGCAATTTTTCAAGATGGAATATTTTCGGTCAGCGCATAAATCAGGAACCCGATAATGTTGTCATACTGAAAAATTACCGTCTGCACTCAAAGCATCTTTATAAATGGCTCAGCGACAGATATACATGGCTTGACAATTATTTTGCAAATCAATAAAAGGTGCGGTTGCATTAAGATTAGCCTATTTGATAAACAGTAATTTAGCGAACAGTCGAAGCCGTAATCCGTAGGGGCGATCATTGATCGCCCGTCTCATAAACAGCTCAAAATATCGTTATTTTACGCCGTTTGTTTTTTCGGGCGATCAATGATCGCCCCTACAAATTTC
>JAFXAN010000142.1 GCA_017517035.1 Clostridia bacterium | reverse complement strand
TAGAAACACAGATAAACAACAATAAAAATTCCCTTTTTCAAAGTTTTGATCGACCTTTTTTAAAAGGTCGCGCGAGCCGACGGCGGCGTCGGTCGCCTCCGCAGAGGCGAAACTCCCTCACCGACAAATTACTGTTTATAATCATCTTTTCCTGTCTGTTCTGCTAATGATATCGTCCTGTATCTCCTCCTGCAGCTTGTTGAAATACTCGGAAAATCCGCTGACACGGACACGAAGTGATGAATGAGCCTCGGGATTCTTTCTCGCTTCAAGAAGAGTTTCTTTTGTTACATAATTCAGTTGGAAATGAAGTCCGCCCATCTTGAAATAGCTCTCGAAAAGATCGACAGTCTTTTCAAAATACTCGTCATTTAACATAAGCTCCGCTTCGATATTCACATTGCAAACAAAAGGACCGTTCAAAACTCCCGTGGGATCCATCTGCGCAACTGAGGCAAGAAGTGCCGTAAGCCCCTCTCTGTCCTTACCGAGCACCTGTCCCGCTCCCACCATAAATGCGTCTCCACGGTGTCTGCCGTCGGGCGTTGCCATTGTGCTCTGACCAAACCAAGCATAGTGCGGATGATATCCCGTAAGGCAGCCGACCAGAAATTTCATATCGAAAAGACCTGTTTTTCCATCAAGATGATCTCCGATGGCGCTTGTAAAATCACGGGCGATCTTGTTTGACTCCTCATAATTATTGCCGAAGAATTTGCCCTTTGCGAAGATCTCGTGGCGAAGCTCCTCATAGCCCTCCCAATCGCTTTTAAGCGCATTGAGAAGAGTTTTCATATCCGTTCTCTTTTCGTCAAAGACAAACTGCTCGATAATGGCAAGAGAATCTATAACGCAGGTCATGCCCATGATGTTGAAGCCCGCAAGGCGCAAGCCTCCGCCCTTTGTTACGCTTTTTCCGCTTTCGATACAGCCCTTTATCATAAGGGATGAGAGTACATTATCATCCTTTGAGCGGGCATAATTGAACTTGTTGCAATACCACATGATCCTATCAAGGTCTTCACAGAGATATTTTTTATAAAGCTCCCAAACGGAGGCAAAATCGGAGCATTTGAGAAGCTCATTTTCCCCCTCGGTCATCATTCTTTCAAGGGAACGGGCAATATTCGTTGTATTTCCGCCCATCCATATTCCGCCCTGAAGCGCAGGCTCATTGCAGCCCACCATGGTATAATCATATGCAATTTCCTTCGGAATGCCTGCGCGGTTTATAAACGCCTTGATTCTTGGCTCGTCACTGACAAATGCAAATCTCTTGTTTTTGTCCTTTCTCTCGCAGTCGAGAATTTTTCTGAAAACCTCCCTCGGAGTTTTTTTCGTCCATCTGAGGGAAAGCTGGGGAATATAAAGCGGAACCTCCATCAGAGAATCCACGATGAGGTCGGAAAGCTCGTTATAACCGTCCTCGCCATCCTCGGTATACCCGCCAATGGCAAAATGGCTCTCACCTCCACGGGAATGCTGCATTGCCTTATAGCTTGTATAGCCTTGGAGAACGATGAAAAGCTCCTGCAAAATTTCCTTCGCTTCTTCCTTTGTGATAATGCCGTTATTTATGTCGTCGATATAATATTTATAAAGATATCTGTCGGGAGTGCCGATGCTGTCCGAGAGAAAATGGAAGCAGAAGGCAACCGTCTGAACCGCTTCTCTGAAGGATTCTGCCTTAAAGCGGGGCACTCTTCTGATTATCTTTGCCATGCGGAGAAGCTCCGCTTTTCTTTCGGCATTTTCTTCGTTTTCTACCGCTTTTTCACATTCTTTTGCATTTCTTTCCGCCCAAGCGATGATTCCGTCGCACATTATGCGGAGCGATTCGAGAAATTCAAGCTTTTCAGGCTCATCTGCATTAGCTTTTTTTGATTCCTCGATCTTCTCCTTCATTCCCTCAAAGCCATTTTCAAGCACAAGAGCATAGCTTGGGGTCGAATGCTGCCATTCAAAGGTGCAAAGGTTTTCCGCAGGCTTTTTATAAAATTCATCGCAAACCTCATAGAATCTTGTATGACCTATTCTTGGAAAAAGATTTGAGGGCACAGAGCCGTCAAAACGGATGCATCCAAGAAGCCTTCTGTCATGATCCAGCAAAACAGGCTGATTTGCAAGATATTTTGAAAGACGGATGGCGGTTTTGATGCAATCCGGCTCAAGAACATCATATCTGTCATATTCCACAGGGCACGGAGCGGAATAAATATCCTCTCTATGTGTTGCCTCGGCATAAAGTCTGATTCTTTCTGTCATTTTAATAATCTCCTTTTATGATCTTGCTATCATTTTACTCCACCAAAAAAGAAAATGAAATGCAATCCTTGACATATTTATAATCTATGACACATAATATGCTTGACAAAAAAGGAATGATGCGCTATAATCAAGAAGAAGAGGTGATTTTTCTGAAAAAGATTTTTATAGATGAAAACACACATATAAGTAGCATTGACAGCGTTGTTTTCTATACCAAAGGGCTTTCAAGATTCTCGGATTATTCAAATATCGGCAAAGGACGATGCGAGCTTATATATAAAAAAAGCGGAATTACGAAGGTCACATATAACGGAAAAAGTGAAACGGAATACAGTGGCTCGGTTCGTTTTCTTCCATGCAAGAAGGATGAATTTTTTGAATACAAGGTTGAGAGAATCGAGAGCGGAGAATGCATAGATATCTATTTCTATGCAGAAAGCGCACTTGCGGACGAAATGGTCATTCTCGATATGTCAAAAAACGAAAAGCTCGAAAAGCTTTTTGATAAGATTTACGGAATCTGGTCATCAAAGGCGGAGGGCTATTATGAGCGATCAATGGCGGTCTTTTATGAGATCATTTCTCTTCTGAAAATCGGAAGCTCCGAGCGATATATGCCAAAAAGCCAATATTTGCTTCTCGAGCCTGCGCTCAAATATATCGGTGAGAATTGGAGCAACCCCGATTTTGATTTTTCCATGCCGCCTCGACTTTCGGGAATAAGTTATAGCTATTATAAGCAGCTTTTTATCAAACGATTTGGCATTACTCCCTCAAAATATCTGCAGAATCTGCGTATAAAAAATGCCGCAGAGCTTCTTGACAGCTGCCTTTATAGCGTAAGTGAGGTGGCTGAAATGACGGGATTTGCAAATGTCTATTATTTCAGCCGCCGCTTTAAGGAGCAGGTGGGAATTTCTCCCGGCTCATATTCTGCAAGACAAAAAAGCAAAGCAAAATAAATTTTTATCGGGGATGTCACATTTAAACAGTAATTTGTCGGTGAAGGAGTTTCGCCACTGCGGTGGCGACCGGCGCCGCCATCGGCTCACGCAAGCTTTTAAAAAAGCTTGAGCAAAACTTTAAAAAGAGGATTTTTATTGTTGTTTATCTGTGTTTATACGGAGAATTATTGTGAGTTTTATGTAGAAAAACAAACATCAACCCCACACTCGTCATCCTGAGCGTAGCGAAGGATCTGGAAACGCTAAAGGATGATTTCACCGCTATCTGACAGTTCGACAAATTACTGTTTATCTTCAAAAATCGAAATACAAAAACGGGCCGTCTCATTAAGAGATGGCCTCTTTCGGTTATAACTGATTTTTCAAACAGTAATTTAGCGAACTGTCGAAGCCGTAATCCGTAGGGGCGATCATTGATCGCCCCTACAAATTTCGTTTTCACTCACCGATAAATTACTGTTTACAAAAAGGGGCTGTTTTAATGCAACAGCCCCTTTAAAACAATTATCAGAACAGACCCGAGATTCTGCCGTTTGAATCAACATCGATCTTTTCTGCCGCCGGGACTTTAGGAAGTCCGGGCATGGTCATAATGTCGCCCGTGAGGACAACGATGAAGCCTGCGCCGGCAGAAACCTTAACATTTCTTACGGTAACAGTGAATCCTTCGGGCGCACCCAGCTTTGTGGGATCATCCGAGAAGGAATACTGTGTTTTTGCCATACAAACGGGGATCTTGTCAAAGCCGAGAGATGCCAGCTTGTCGATCTCCTTCTTTGCTGCTGGAGCAAATGTAACACCTGCACCGCCATAAACCTTCTTTACGACCTTTTCGATCTTCTCCTCGATCGTGTCATCAAGCTCATAGCTAAAGGTGAAATCATTCTTCTCCTCGCAAAGTCTTACAACCTCTTCAGCAAGCGCCATGCCGCCCTTTCCGCCGTCTGCCCAAACTGTAGAGAGAACAACATTAACGCCAAGTGCCTTGCACTTTTCGATAACAAGCTCGATTTCTGCATCTGTATCTGTTGGGAAGCGGTTTACCGCAACAACGCAGGGAAGCTTATAAACATTCTTGATATTGGAAACATGGCGAAGAAGATTGGGAATACCCGCCTCAAGCGCTGTGAGGTTTTCATTTCCAAGCTCTGTTTTTGCCATTCCGCCGTGCATCTTAAGTGCTCTGACGGTAGCAACCATAACAACTGCGCTTGGGTTAAGTCCCGCATAACGGCACTTGATATCAAGGAACTTTTCAGCACCCAGATCTGCTCCGAATCCTGCTTCGGTAACGGCATAATCACCAAGCTTCATAGCCATCTTTGTTGCGATAACACTGTTGCAGCCATGTGCGATATTAGCGAAAGGACCGCCGTGAACGAATGCGGGGGTTCCCTCAAGGGTCTGAACGAGATTGGGCTTGAGCGCATCCTTAAGGAGCGCAGCCATTGCGCCAACTGCCTTGAGATCACCTGCCGTTACAGGCTTTTCATCATAGGTATAGCCCACAACGATTCTGGAAAGACGAGCCTTAAGATCGTCAATTGAGCTTGAGAGGCAGAAAACTGCCATGATCTCGGAAGCAACGGTGATATCATAGCCGTCCTCTCTCGGAACGCCGTTTACTCTGCCGCCAAGACCGTCTGTAACGAAACGAAGCTGACGGTCATTCATATCAACGCATCTCTTCCATGTGATTCTTCGGGGGTCGATATTCAGAGCATTGCCCTGATAGATGTGGTTATCGAGCATTGCAGCAAGAAGATTGTTTGCTGCGCCGATGGCGTGGAAGTCACCTGTGAAATGAAGGTTGATATCCTCCATGGGCACTACCTGCGCATATCCGCCTCCTGCAGCACCGCCCTTGATTCCGAAAACAGGGCCGAGGGAAGGCTCACGAAGAGCCACCATTACATTCTTGCCGATCTTCTTAAGTCCGTCTGCAAGACCGATGGTCGTTGTTGTTTTTCCCTCACCTGCGGGTGTGGGAGTTATAGCGGTCACGAGAATAAGCTTTCCTTCTTTTCTGTCCGATTCGTCAAGAAGAGAATAATCTACCTTTGCCTTATATCGACCGTACTGCTCCATATATTTTTCATCAATACCGGCCTTTTCGGCAATTTTTGTTATATGCTCCATTTCGGTAGCCTGAGCTATCTCAATATCGGATAAATAAGCCATTTTTATACCCTCTCATTATTTAAAATATTTTACTGCGGATTCAAACATCTTCATGTCAAATTCGCCAAGGACATTCTTATAAAGACCGTTTCCGATTCTCTCGCTATGACCCATCTTACCCAGAACTCTGCCGTCGGGAGATGTTATACCCTCGATAGCAAAGGCGGAATTATTGGGATTATAGCGGATATCGCTTGTTGCATTTCCTTCAAGATCGACATACTGTGTTGCGATCTGTCCGTTCTTTTTAAGCTCCGCCACCACAGCGTCACTTGCCAGGAAGCGTCCCTCACCGTGAGATATCGGAACTGTATAGATATCGCCAACATTTGTTGCACTGAGCCAAGGAGACTTGTTTGAAGCAATTCTTGTTCTGACAAGCTTTGACTGATGGCGTGCTATGGTGTTGAATGTAAGTGTAGGACAATTCTCGTCTGTATCGATGATCCTTCCGTAAGGCACAAGACCAAGCTTGACAAGAGCCTGGAAGCCGTTACAGATACCGCACATAAGACCGTCACGGTTGTCAAGCAGGTCATGTACCTGCTCCTTAACAGCCTCGCCCTTGAAGAAAGCCATGATGAACTTACCTGAACCGTCAGGCTCGTCACCGCCCGAGAATCCGCCGGGAATGAATACCATCTGGCTTGTTTTAAGTTCCCCAGCAAAATTCTCAACGCTTCTCTGAATATCAGAGGATGTGAGGTTTCCAATAACGAATGTCTTAACCTCTGCACCTGCATCACGCATAACCTTTGCAGTATCAAATTCGCAGTTTGTGCCGGGGAATACGGGAATAAGAACCTTGGGCTTTGCACTCTTTACCAGTGCGCTTCTTCTATCGGTCACGGAGAAGCTGAAATTCTCATATTTCTTCGCTTCAGCACCCTCAAGAGTGGGATAAACACTCTCGAGCTTGCCCTCATAGATGCCGCAAAGCTCCTTCATAGCAAGAGCAGCCTCGCCGTATGTGAGCTTACCGTCGTCTGTAACCTTACCGATAAGAGTACCGGTGCAAGGGCAAACATCATCTGTAACCTCGAGAATGAATGCGCCGTAATTATATCCGAAGAGTGTGTCAAGATCAACATCCGCAAACTCAAATCCGAATCCGTCGCCCATCGCCATCTTGAGAACAGCCTCGGCAATGCCTCCATATGTGGGTGTATAAGCCGAAAGCACCTTTCCCTCTCTCATAAGGCTTGTAACCTTACTAAAGAGTGCCATGAGTGATTCTGCCACAGGAAGATTATTCTCATCATATTCAGGCTTAAGGAGAAGCACACGGCTTCCCGCCTTTTTGAAGTTGTTTGTGATGACCTCGTCTGTCTTTCCTGTGGTAACAGCGAAGGAAACGAGTGTCGGAGGAACATCAAGATCCTCAAAGGAGCCGCTCATTGAGTCCTTACCGCCGATAGAGCCGATTCCCAGATCAAGCTGAGCGGAAAAAGCGCCGAGCAGAGCCGCAAGAGGCTTGCCCCAACGCTTACCGTCCTTTGCGGGCTTCTCGAAATACTCCTGGAAGGTAAGATAAACATCCTCAAAGGATGCGCCTGTTGCGATAAGCTTCGCAACGCTCTCAACCACCGCAAGATATGCGCCATGGTAGGGGCTCTTTTCGGAAATGAATGGGTTATAGCCCCAAGACATATATGAGCAAGCATCGGTATGCTTTTCTTCAACAGAGATCTTCTGAACCATCGCCTGAATAGGAGTCAGCTGATTTTTACCGCCAAAGGGCATGAGGACTGTGCCTGCACCAATGGTGGAGTCAAAGCGTTCGGAAAGGCCTCTCTTTGAGCAGACATTAAGGTCTGATGCAAGAGCCTTATAACCCTCGGCAAAATCGGAAACCGCTGCTTTTTTATAGCATTCCGGCTTTGCGGGAGTTATATTTATATGCTTTTCAGCACCGTTGGAATTGAGGAACTCACGGGAAATATCAACAATAGTATTGCCATTCCAGTGCATTCTGAGTCTTGGTTCTTCTGTTACTCTTGCAACGATGGTTGCTTCAAGGTTTTCGCTCTTTGCAAGAGCCATAAATGCCTCTGCATCCTTCGCTTCAACAACAACTGCCATTCTCTCCTGAGATTCGCTTATTGCAAGCTCTGTTCCGTCAAGACCGTCATATTTCTTGGGTACATTATTAAGGTCGATATCAAGACCGTCTGCAAGCTCACCAACAGCAACGGAAACACCGCCTGCACCGAAGTCGTTGCATCGCTTGATCATTCTGCAGGCATCACCGTTTCTGAAAAGTCTCTGGAGCTTTCTTTCCTCGGGTGCATTACCCTTCTGAACCTCTGCTCCGCAGGTCTCAAGGGATGAGAGAGTATGCTTCTTTGAAGAGCCTGTTGCGCCGCCGCAACCGTCACGGCCTGTTCTACCACCGAGAAGGATAACGATATCTCCGTCCGAGGGAACCTCACGGCGAACATTTTCAGCAGGAGTCGCTGCGATAACCGCACCGATCTCCATTCTCTTTGCCGCATAGCCCTCATGATATATCTCGTCAACCATGCCTGTTGCAAGTCCGATCTGGTTACCATATGAAGAATAGCCTGCCGCCGCTGTCTGAACGATCTTTCTCTGGGGAAGCTTACCCTTTATCGTCTCGGAAACAGGCTTCAGCGGGTCAGCCGCACCTGTTACACGCATTGCGGCATAAACATATGATCTTCCCGAAAGAGGGTCACGGATAGCACCGCCTATACAGGTTGCCGCACCACCGAAAGGCTCGATCTCTGTGGGATGGTTATGTGTTTCATTCTTGAAAAGGAGAAGCCAAGGCTCTTTGACACCGTCTGTCTCGATCTCGATCTTAACGGTACAAGCATTGATCTCCTCGCTCTCGTCAAGCTTATCGAGCTTGCCGTTTTTCTTAAGATATCTTACCGCAAGTGTTGCGATATCCATAAGATTCTGAGGCTTTGTTCTGCCAAGCTCCTCTCTTGTGGCAATATATCTATCATATGCACTCTGGAGAAGCTTATCCTCAAATTTTACGCTGTCGATGGTTGTGAGGAATGTTGTATGACGGCAGTGATCCGACCAATATGTGTCGATCATTCTGATCTCTGTGATGGTGGGATCTCTATCCTCGCTCTTAAAATAGCTCTGGCAGAATTTTATATCGTCAATATCCATTGCAAGTCCGTATTTTGCAATGAAATCGGAAAGTCCCTTCTCGTCAAGTGCGCAGAAGCCGTCAAGTGTCTCGACAGTTGTGGGAATTTCGTAATTTACTTTAAGTGTTTCGGGCTTCTCGAGTGATGCCTCACGAGCCTCAACAGGGTTGATGACATATTTCTTTATATCCGCAAGCTCACTCTCGCTGATATCGCCCTCAAGAATATAAACCTTTGCGGTTCTGATTGTCGGTCTTTCGCCGCAGGAGAGGATCTGAATGCACTGTGCCGCACTGTCCGCTCTCTGGTCAAACTGACCCGGGAGATATTCGGTGGCAAAGACGATACCGCCTCTCGCATCAAGCTCCTCTGCCGCGTTATCAAGCTGAGGCTCTGCAAAAACGGTATTTACCGCCTCATGGAAAAGCTCCTCACTGATATTTTCAACATCATATCTATTTAGAAGTCTGACATTCTTAAGACCCTTAATACCGAGAAGGGTACGAAGCTCGGAGCATATGGCTTTTGCCTCATTCTGAAGTCCGTCCTTCTTTTCAACAAATATTCTGAAAACCATTTGTCTCAGTTCTCCTTTCTTGCCGCAAGTGCTCTTGCGCCGATGTCATGGCGATAGAATGCGCCCTCAAAGCTGCATTTTTCGGTTTTTGCATATGCCGCCTTTATTGCTTCTTCAAGAGTATCCGCTGTAGCGGTAACGCCAAGAACTCTACCACCGCTTGTCACCTGAACTCCGTCCTTGAGTGAAGTTCCGGCAACATAAACGCTGTCTGCAATATCAGCGGGAATTGTAACCTCAAAGCCTTTTTTATAGGATGTGGGATAACCGCCCGACGCCATGATAACACAGCAAGCAGCCCCTGACGAGAATTTTACCTCGATATCTCCGAGTCTTTCTTCTGTTACCGCCTGCATAACTGTGAGCAGGTCGCTTTCAAGCAGAGGAAGCACCACCTGTGTTTCGGGATCTCCGAAGCGGCAGTTATATTCGATGACCTTGGGCCCCTTTTCGGTAAGCATAAGTCCAAAATAGAGGCATCCCTTAAAGGTTCTTCCTTCTTTATTCATTGCCTGAACCGTTGGAATGAATATCTGCTCCATGCAGACCCAAGCAACGGGATCTGTATAATAAGGATTGGGGGCAATAGTACCCATTCCACCTGTATTAAGACCTGTATCATTATCGCCCGCTCTCTTGTGGTCCATCGAAGAAACCATGGGAACGATGCTCTTTCCATCCGTGAATGCAAGCACAGACACTTCAGGTCCTGTGAGAAATTCCTCAATAACGATCTGATCTCCGCTCTTTCCGAAGACCTTATCCTGCATCATGGATCTGACCGCATCCATAGCCTCATCTCTCGTCTGTGCGATAATTACGCCCTTTCCGAGAGCAAGACCGTCCGCCTTGATAACCGTTGGTATCGGGGCAGTTTCAAGATACTTCAGTGCCGAATCCATATCGGTAAACACCTCATATTCGGCAGTTGGAATATTATATTTCTTCATAAGGTTCTTTGAGAAGACCTTACTTCCCTCGATTATTGCCGCATTTGCCCTTGGGCCAAAGCAAGGAATGCCCTTTTCCTCAAGTGCGTCAACTGCGCCAAGCACAAGCGGATCGTCGGGAGCAACTATTGCATAGTCGATCTTATTTTCAAGTGCAAAATTCACGATTCCGTCAATATCCTTTGCACCGATATCAACACAGGTCGCATCCTGCGCAATACCGCCGTTTCCGGGAAGCGCAAATATCTCGGTGACCGACTTATTCTCCTTTATTTTCTTGACGATGGCGTGTTCTCTTCCGCCGCCACCTACAACCATTATTTTCATATTAGCAATTCTTTCTCCTATTTAGTTAGTAAGAAGTCGAATGGTCGCTTTTTGAAAAAAGCTCCGCAAAAACTTTCAAACAGAGAGATTGTAAAGTCATTTTATCGTTTCAAGTTTGAAAGTTTGGTCAAGCTTTTCAAAGCTTTCAGGGGTTAGGGGCATCGCCCCTCGTTCTCTTAGTGGTGGAAGAGGCGCATTCCTGTAAACGCCATTGTCATATCATACTTGTCTGCGCAAGAAATAACAACATCGTCACGGATAGAACCGCCAGGCTCTGCGATATACTTAACGCCGCTTCTCTTTGCTCTCTCGATATTGTCGTCAAAGGGGAAGAAGGCATCAGAGCCGAGAGCAACATCGTCCTTTGTGGCAAGATAAGCCTTTGCTTCCTCGTCTGTGAGAGGAGCGGGCTGCTCTGTGAAGTACTTCTGCCAGTTTCCGTCAGCGCAAACATCCTCTTCGTTCTTGTTGATATAGCCGTCGATAACATTATCTCTCTCGGGTCTTGCGAGATCAGCCTTGAAGGGGAGATTCAGCACCTTATCATGCTGACGGAGGAACCATGTATCAGCCTTTCCGCCTGCAAGACGAGTGCAGTGGATTCTCGACTGCTGACCTGCGCCAACGCCGATAGCCTGTCCGTCATATGCAAAGCAAACGGAATTGGACTGTGTATATTTAAGTGTGATAAGCGAGATTATAAGATCGCGAACCGCACTTTCGGGAAGGTCCTTATTTGCGGTCACGATATTTGAAAGAAGAGAACGGTCGATCTTAAAATTGTTTCTTCCCTGCTCAAATGTGATGCCGAAAACGTGCTTATGCTCGATCTCTGCGGGAACATAATCAGGATCAATCTTAACGATATTGTAATTACCCTTTCTCTTGCTCTTAAGTATCTCAAGAGCCTCAGGCTCATAGCCGGGAGCGATAACACCGTCGGAAACCTCTCTCTGAATGAGCTTTGCAGTGGTAACATCGCAAACATCGGAAAGAGCCACCCAGTCACCAAAGGAGCACATTCTGTCTGTACCTCTTGCTCTTGCGTAAGCGCAGGCGAGAGGGGACTCGTCAAGTCCCTCGATATCGTCAACAAAGCAAGCCTTCTTCAGCTTCTCGGGAAGCGGAATACCGACAGCAGCGCTTGTGGGGCTGACATGCTTAAAGGATGTTACGGCAGGAAGTCCGAGAGCCTCTTTAAGCTCCTTAACAAGCTGCCAGGAGTTGAATGCGTCAAGGAAATTGATAAAACCGGGTCTTCCGCAGAGGATCTCAATGGGAAGCTCCTCTCCGCCGTCCATAAATATTTTTGCAGGCTTCTGATTAGGGTTACAACCGTATTTAAGCTCAAATTCTTTCATCTTTCTATTCTCCTTATGCGTTTTTATTTACTATTCTTGTTTCGCTCTCGCCGCTTGCGATATCAATATATCTTACAAAAAGAGAGACCTTGTTATCCTCATTGAGGTTAGTCCAGATAAGATCGGTAAGCGCATCAATATCCATATCGGGAAGAATGAGTGTTTTAGGCTCGCCCTCAAAGGAAGGAAGCGGATCACCCTCGCCATTATATGTATGGATGAACTTTGCCTTGCCGGCTACGGGATTTGAATAAGCATATGTAAATCTCTCGCAGGAGCTGTCATCGCCCTCCGCGCTCTTGAGGATGGACATCGCATAGTTGATATCGCCGTTCTCACGGTGAATGATTCCCGAAATTCTTGGGGTGAAATTGGGCTTATCATCCTCAAATTCTCTTGTGCGCAGAGCCTGCTCAAAGGTCATCTGCTTGTCCATAAGCTCATAGATGGTGTCTGTCTGGTCACCGTTTGTAACGATGGTCTTATTACCGAGAACACGAACGGGATAATAGATGATAAGATGGGGATCGACCATCTTGGATTCGTCAAAAGCCTTTGTACGCATTGCGTCTCCCTCTGCAACAAACACACGATTGCGGCTGTTGACGCTTCTGCCCATAATAAAGTATGCGGCAACTGCCTTCTTTCCGTCGGCACTCTTGCCGATGATGATTCCTCTGCCGTGGTAGGCAAGAGAATTAAGCTCTTCCTTTATAGTTGAAATTTTCATTATTATCTACCTCTCATTTTATAATGTCGGCACAAACCTTTTCCAGTGCCCGTGGCAGGATTATCCACTCACAGTTTTCCATAACATATTTCTGCAGAGTTTCGGGGGTGTCTCCCTCTCTTATCTCAACAGCCTTCTGCATTATGATCTCGCCGCCATCGGGGATCTCATTAACAAAATGAACCGTTGCGCCCGTGACCTTAACTCCATATGCAAGAGCAGCCTCGTGAACTCGAAGTCCGTAAAAGCCCTCTCCGCAAAAGGACGGGATAAGAGATGGATGAACATTTATAATTTTCTTTGGATATTTACTTGTAAATCTCTCAGAAAGAATGACCATGAAGCCTGCAAGAACGATGAAATCAATATCATGCGAATCTATAAGATTCATAATTTTGTTTTCAAAATCCTCTTTGCCGCTGCAGTCACTTTTCAGAACGACCGCAGTCTCGATTCCTGCATTTTTCGCTCTTTCAAGAGCATAAGCATCGCTTTTATTTGAAATTACAAGAGAAATCTTTCCGCTCTTTATAATTCCGCTCTTCTCGGCATCAATAAGTGCCTGAAGATTTGTTCCGCCGCCCGAAACAAGCACAGCGACCTTTGCAAAATCCTTAGCCATTTTTCTTCTCCTTCCCTATCATGGAAAGTGCCGGCATCAGTATACCGCCAATAGCATTCCCAAAAATTACAAGCCAGAGATATCCAAATGCACGGAGAGAAACAATGCTCGAAGCTGCAAAATAGAACATATTTGCAATAGAATGCTCAAATCCGCTGAGGATAAACACGGGAACGCAGAAGAAGATTCCGCTTATACTCTTGTTTTCCCTATAAATCGCAACCGCAAGATACATAAGAATACCGCAGAGGATCGCTCTGATAAGAGTTTGTCCCCATGCCTGTTCAAGCTTTGCCGTACAGATGGTATCTGCCACAGCACCGATGCTCGGAAGAGCGTATTTTGCCGCAAATCCGCCGCCTATCGTGCCGATGGCGTTACCGAGAAGACCGAGAAGAAGCACCGAAAAAGCTTCCTTTGTGTGATTTTCGGGAATGAAGCCCACCTTGCCCGTGAAAAGCGAATATCCTCTCATGCAGATGCAGAGCAGCGCAACCGAGAACATTATGGCTCCCACGACCTTATTTGATTCATAGCAGGAAAGGAAAACACATCCGCCGATGGTGATCATTATTCCCGCAAGAATACCGTCAATTATTTTTTTCAGCATATTGTTATCTTTTCCTCGCTTTTTGCGATCTTACCGATAACATAAGCATCCTCACCGCTCTCTTTGAGAGATTCAAGAGCCGTTTCAACCTGATCGGCAGGGACAACGATGCTCATACCAACGCCCATATTGAAGGTGTTGAACATATCTCTCTCGTTTATATCTCCTGTTTTTGCAATGAGATCGAAAATTGGAAGAACCTTTACAGCGCTGCGGTCAATAACTGCGCCAAGTCCGTCGGGAATGCTTCTCGGAATATTCTCATAGAAGCCGCCGCCCGTGATATGGGAGATTCCCTTGACATCGACCTTGGGGAGAAGGGAAAGAACGCTCTTAACATAGATCTTTGTAGGTGTGAGAAGTGTTTCCGCAATGCTCTTGCCGGAAAGTGCCTCACAGGGAACATAAAGAGAATCGGGATTTTTGTCAATATCAAATACTCTTCTCACAAGAGAGAATCCGTTTGAATGGATTCCGCTGGAGGCAAGAGCGATAACAACATCTCCCTCTGCCATTCTCTTGTTATCAAGTATCTTTTTCTTATCAACTATACCAACAGCAAAGCCTGCAAGGTCATATTCCTCGGTGGGCATCATGCCGGGATGCTCCGCTGTCTCACCACCGATGAGAGCCGCGCCCGACTGAACGCATCCTTCGGCAACACCCGAAACGATCTCTGCGATCTTCTCGGGAATATTCTTTCCGCAAGCGATATAGTCAAGGAAGAAAAGCGGTCTTGCGCCGCAGCAAATAATATCGTTTACGCACATAGCAACGGCATCAATACCGATGGTATCATGCTTATCCATAAGGATCGCCATCTTTACCTTTGTTCCGCATCCGTCAGTACCCGAAACGAGCACAGGCTCTTCCATTCCCGCCATAGGAAGTCCGAAGCAGCCGCCAAAGCCGCCAACATCATCAAGGCAGCCCTCATTTCTTGTGCGTGCAATATGCTTTTTCATAAGCTCAACAGCTCTGTAACCGGCAGTTATATCAACGCCTGCCGCCGCATAGCTCTCGGAAAATGATTTATTACTCATCTTGGTTTTATCCTTTCAAAAAGTTATTCTTTGCCGTTCCAGCAATAGGTGCAAAGCTTGCATTTGTCAATGCCGATAGCCTTGATTATACCCTCAAGGGATTGAAATTCAAGAGACGCAAAATTAAATTTTTCGCAAATAACACGGCGCAGCTTCTTTCCTCTCTCGGTACTGCCGTCGCTATATTCCTCGATATATTTAAGTCCTTCCTCGCCCTCAAGCTCGTCGATGACTCTTCTTGCGATAAGCTCCATTTCACTTCTGGAGGAAGAGAAATTCAGATACTTGCATCCATACATAACGGGAGGACAAGCCGAGCGCATATGAACATTTTTTGCACCGTTATCATAAAGGAAATCGACTGTTTCCTTTATCTGTGTGCCTCTGACGATCGAATCGTCAACAAAAAGCAGATTCTTATCCTGAATAAGCTCGTGAACCGGGATCTGCTTCATTTTTGCGACCCTGTTTCTGTCTTTCTGATTTGCGGGCATGAAGCTTCTGGGCCATGTTGGAGTATATTTGATAAAGGGGCGGGCAAAGGGGACTCCGCTTTTATTGGAATAGCCGATAGCATGGGGAGTTCCCGAATCCGGAACTCCGCAGGCATAGTCGATATCCTGTGCAAGACCTCTTTCCCTGTCGGTTTCAGCCATTATCTCACCATTGCGATATCGCATGGTCTCAACATTAACTCCCTCGTAATTCGAGGTTGAATATCCGTAATATGACCAGAGAAAAGCGCATATTCTCGTGTCCTTTCCCGGCTCTGCAAGTCTTTCGATCTTCTCTGCGGAAAACTCAACTATCTCACCGGGGCCAAGCTCCCTCTCGTCCTCAAAGCCAAGCTTTTTATACGCAAATGATTCAAATGTGACGCAATATCCGTCCTCATTTTTGCCGATGATAACGGGAGTTCTTCCCATCTTGTCTCTTGCGGCAATGATATTTCCGCCGTTTTTCAGAATGACGATCGACGCTGAACCTTCGATAACCTCCTGGGCAAATTTTATGCCCTCAGCAAAGCTGTCCTTAAGACCGATAAGCGCCGCAACAAGCTCGGTTGAATTGACCTTTCCACCCGTCATTGCATTGAACTGACCGTGGGTATGGTCAAAATACTCGGAAAGAAGCTCGTCCGAATTTTTTACTGCGCCCACAATGCAGATAGCAAATGTTCCCAGCTTTGAGCGGATGAGCAGCGGCTGAGGATCGCTGTCGCTGATGCAGCCGATGGCACTGTTTCCGCTCATCTCATCGAAAATATTCTCAAATTTCGTTCTGAATGGCGAGTTCTGTATATTGTGAATAGATCTTTGCAGTCCATCCGTCTCATTATAAGCCGCAAGTCCTGCTCTGCGTGTTCCCAGATGAGAATGGTAATCAGTTCCGAAAAACACGTCCATCATTGCGTCACGCTTCAGTGCCGCACCGAAAAATCCACCCATGTGTGTCTCCTTGTTCTAAACAAAAGTGAATATAAAGCAATTAAGCGAAGAAAAGCTCGGAAAGTGTCATAGGATCGATATACTTGCCGTCCTTATAAACACGCATATTGCCCGATGCGATCTCGTCGATGAGCATAACCTTTCCGTCGGCATCGTAACCGAACTCGAACTTGATATCATAGAGAACAAGTCCCTTTTCACGAAGGTCGTCTGCAACGATCTGTGTGATCTTCTGTGTCATGACCTTGATATCGTCATACTGCTCTGCTGTCATAACGCCAAGGTCAACAAGACCGTCCTTTGTTACAAGCGGATCGCCCTTTTCGTCATTCTTGAATGTGGTTTCAACATATGCGGGAAGGTCGTCTCCCTCATTGCAATAGTCGCTATAACGGCGGTAGAAAGAACCAACAGCCTTATGACGGCAAATTACCTCAAGTCCCTTACCGAAAACCTTTGCGGGAAGAACCTCCATTGTTGTGTTTGCAAGATCTGCACTTACATAATGTGTCTTAATTCCTGCAGCATTTACCTTTTCAAAGAAATATATGGACATACGAAGATTGACATCACCAACGCCGTCAATTGTAAGACCTACCGAATTTTCACCCGGATCAAAAACTCCGTCCTTACCTGTGCAGTCATCCTTAAATTTGAGAAGATAGTTGCCATTCTCAAGTGCGAAAACATCCTTTGTTTTTCCTGTGTAAACGAGTTTCATTTTTTGTTCTCCTTATATTAAATAAAATTTTTACTTATTAAATTCCGCTTCAACTGCCGCATTCTTCTGAAGAACCTTCTCGGCATCCGAAGCTCTTTTTGCGTCAAGCTTTGCCGAAAGCTCCTCATCTCCGATGGAAAGCATTTGAGCAGCAAGCAAAGCGGCATTGGCGCCTCCGTCTATGGCAACAGTGGCTACAGGTATGCCTGTGGGCATCTGAACTGTTGCAAGAAGGGCATCAATGCCGTCAAGATTTGTTGATTTGCATGGTATTCCTATAACGGGAAGAGTTGTGTTTGCCGCAATTGCGCCTGCAAGATGAGCTGCCATTCCCGCAGCCGCTATCATAACGCCAAACCCGTTCTTTTTCGCATTGCGTGCAAAATTGCCCGCTTCACGGGGAGTTCTGTGCGCAGAATAAACGTGTACCTCAAAGGGTATCCCGAGGGATGCAAGCATATCGGTACATTTTCTGATAATGGGAAGATCGCTGTCGCTTCCCATAACGATTCCAACTTTTTTCATAGTAACCTCCACAAAAAAATATAAGGGTGCACTTATTCCGCTTCATTAGGAATCAAGTGCGCCCAGACGGTCGGCATCATTTTAGATTTCTGTTCCACTATGGTTCTTTCCCATAATTATCCGTCAGTCGCAGAAATCCTTTTTTTCGTCTCTTTTATGATACCATATTTCGACCTTTTTGTCAAGCAAATTCTTCAATTTTTATCACTTTCGTTTTTTTGCACACATACCGCCGTTTTTATGACTGCGGTATGTACAAAAATCACTCATTCAATATGTACTCAATAAGAGAAACAAAGTCCGAGAGAAGGTATATTTCTCCAATTGAATTTTCATTTATAGTCACATAGTCCCTGCCTGTCTTTTCGTTCCAATATATTGTTCTTTCATTAAGCTTTGAAACAGCTTCATCGACAAGAAAGGGATATTCGTCAAGATGATAATCGGGAAGAAGCTGTGAAAGCTGATATATAATACCGCCATAATGCCTTGATACACAATATTTTTGACCGTTCATATCAATAACATCATAATCAATATCGCAATATACGGAATATCCGTCACCTGTCTCGTTCTTGGCAAGAAAAACAATCAATTCATCTCCGTAAAAGGGCAACTCTACATTTGCATTTGCGCCCTCGCTGTAAGCATCCCACGCAACATAAACCTTTCCCGAAAGCGAGCCTTTGATACATTCTGTTATCTCAACCTCAAAGGTTGTATTTCCCATACCATCATGATATCTTTTTTCTTCTTCAAAATTTCCGACCTTTACCCTTGCAATGGCATCCGAAAGCCGCACAGCGGATAAAATATCGTTATCGGCATATAAATAATGCCATCGAGCACCATTCCTTTCCCCCGGCTCTACCCATGGAGGAATGACAACTCCGTCCTCAAAAGTCATTGGCATAGGCTGGGCATCCGTATCTTCGACAATTTGAGAATTATTTTCCATGCTCTTGTCGCAGCCAAAAAGAGCGAACATTATAAATGCGAATATCCAAATCAAAATAAATTTTTTAATCATTCAATCCCCCAAAATCAACGAAACAAATGCCGCCGTTCTGTAACTTTTATTGTATCAAATTCCAACCCGTTTGTCAAGCAAATCCGGTAGTTATTATCACTTTCGTTTTTTGCACACATACCGAAAATCATTGATCTCTAAAAGAGACGGCTTCACAAATATTCTACATCTTTTTCCAATAATCGGTAAACATGAATTTGTCGAGCTGTTAGCCTTCCCTTGCAGTGAAGGGGGACCACGCAGTGGTGGATGAGTAGTTACCATTCGAACATATTAAAAATGATAAAGTAAACTTTGATTAGTTACTGAAAGTCACTATTTATTGCGTCATCCTTCTACAGATTATGGCTGGAAGCGGTATCTACTCATCCGTCAGCGGAGCTGCCACCTTCCCTGCAAGGGAAGGCGAGCGAGCAAGCTCGCTAACGCTCATCCTCATCACCGATTATTTATCGACTTCGACTGTTCGACAAATTACTGTTTATATAGTGATGAGGATATCAACGGTTAAACAACCGTGACTAAGTTAAAGCTAATGACTTATTCCCGTTCCTCTCCATTTCACTTAAGCATCTTGAAGAAAACCAGAACAGCAATAACTATACCGGTAAAATCCGACATAAAAAAGACATCCCATCGCCTGCTCGCATAGCTTCCAAGCAAAATTTTATCAGTTTTTTTGCTTTTTTCTTCACCTTTTCATTACAAAAATTACACTTTTTTAGGGTATAATCAGTATGAAAAACAAATTCGGAGAATGCTTATGAGAAAATTTTTGATACTGTTTTTATCCCTTTTGCTGATTCTTTCGCTTGCGTCCTGCAAAAAAGAGGTAAGCAACAAAAACGACGAAATAACAACAGAAGCGACTCACTCTCAAGAAGAAAAAGAAAGCCAATCGGAGCTTTCATCTCTCCCGTCGGATGAGGATATGTTCACAGATAACGATCTCAAAACCGAATATAAAAAGGATGATGAGAAAATCTTGACACTTTCGGGGAGTGAGGATGTCATCATTTCCGAGGAAGGGGACTATATTCTTTCGGGCAAGCTCGACGATGCCTCCCTCATAGTAGATTCGGACAAGAATGCAAAGATACGGCTGATATTCGATGGCGTGAGCATCACAAAAAACGGTGGAGCGGCATTATATATAAAGCAAGCAGATAAGGTCTTCATCACTCTTGCGGAAGGCTCTGAAAATTCACTCACAAGCAATGGAAAATTCATTCAGACCGATGATAACAATGTTGACGGTACGATATTTTCAAAGGATGACCTTACCCTTTCGGGAAACGGTGCTTTGAAGATTATCTGTGAGAAAGGAAACGGTATCGTTTCAAAGGACGATCTTGTTTTCACAGGCGGAAAATATGAGATCAAGGCAAAAAATCACGGTGCAGAGGCAAATGATTGCGTCAAAATTACAGAAGCAGAGCTTGAAATAGATGCCGAGGGAGACGGAATCCATTGCGAAAACGAGGAGGATGCAAGTCTCGGATATGTTTATATTGAAAGCGGAAGCATCAATATAAAAAGCGGTGGTGACGGTGTCAGCGCATCGAGCGAAATAAAGATAAACGGCGGCAGCTTTGATATAATTTCAGGCGACAGAAGCTCGACCCAAAAGAATGATTACAGCTTTGGCGGAAAATGGGGCGCAGGCTTTGGCGGATTCGGAAACCAAGACCAAAGCACTGCCGACACCATTAGCATGAAGGCATTTAAGTCGAGGAAAGACCTTTCCTTAAATGGCGGTGATTTTACAATCGACTCAGCCGACGATGCCCTCCATTCAAATGCGAATGTGCAAATTTACGGTGGCACATTCAATATTCTTACCGGTGACGATGGCGTGCACGCAGATCTTGCAGTCAAAATCAATGACGGCAAGCTTGTCATCGAGGAATCCTATGAGGGCATCGAAGGCGAGACAATAGAAATATCGGGCGGTGAAATATCTGTCGTTGCTTCTGACGACGGAATGAATGCCGCAGGAGGTGTAGATTCCAGCGGAATGGGAGGATTCTGGGGAGGCGGCGGCAGACCCGATGCCTTTGGAGGAAGCAGTGATGCTAAAATAGAGATCAGCGGTGGACTTATAGTTATTGATGCAGACGGAGATGGCGTTGATTCCAACGGAAATATTATGGTTAGCGGCGGTGAGACATATATAAACGGTCCCACAAACAGCGGAAACGGCGCACTTGATTATCAGAACGATGCAACAATAAGCGGAGGAATTTTCATTGCTGCAGGTGCTTCGGGAATGGCGCAAAACTTCAGAAATGCCGAAAATCAAGGGGCAGTTATGATGAGCTGCAATGGCACAGATAAGGTCAGCATTCTTACATCGGATGGCAAGGAGATCATTTCGTATTCTCCAACAAAAAGCTGCAACAGCATAGTTATCAGCTGTCCCGAGCTTAAAGAGAGCGAGAGCTATATCTATAAATGCGGTGAGAATACAGTCGAGTTCACTCTAAATTCTCTGATTTACGGAGGAGGTATGGGCGGCTTCGGAGGTCCTGGGGGAATGGGAGCCCCCGGTGGATTCGGCGGAGGCGGCAGACCCGGTAAAAATCATTGATCAATAAAAGAGGCTGATTCATAAAATCAGCCTCTTCCCTTTTCGGATGGCAGTTAAACAGTAATTTAGCGAACAGTCGAAGCCGTAATCCGTAGGGGCGATCATTGATCGCCCGTCTCATAAACAGCTCAAAATATCGTTATTTTACGCCGTTTGTTTTTTCGGGCGATCAATGATCGCCCCTACAAATTTC